>NZ_DASZCQ010000146.1:0-14651 GCF_035942955.1 Actinophytocola sp.
CCCGGCCCGGCGGCACCGCGCCCGCCCGCGATGCCGCCGGGCCGGGTTCGAAAGGTCATGTTCGTGCTACTGGGCCGCCGATCGGGTGTGCACCACGCGGTAGGTGTTCCAGTCGCAGGACGTGACCAGCTCCTTCATCCGGGAGAACGTCTTGCGCCGCTCCTCGGACTGCTCGTCCTTGGGCACGTTGCGGTAGGCCCAGAACGTCTCGCCGTCGGACCACTGCGAGTAGTTCACCACCCATGCGCCCTGCCCCTGGCGCAGCCGGGAACGCAGGCCGCGCAGCACGGTGTGCGAGCGGTAGCCGGGCACGTCCACCAGCCAGTCGTAGGCGTCGGCGAGGACGCCGACCAGCTCGTCCGGGTTGTCGTCGGCGACGCCGAACACCTCGATGACGGTGAAGTCGTCGCGGTGCGGCCCGATCTCGACCAGCTCGCCCTGCGAGGGATGCGGCCGGCTGAAGGCCACCTCGTTCTGCAGCAGGTTGATGTTCGTCGTGATCTCGCTGAACAGCGGCATGGTGCGGTGCTTGAACTCGTCGCCGGCGTAGCGCGCCTCCAGGTCCTCACCGCTGCGCCACTGGATGAAGTTCGCCGTGCCGAACTTCTCGATTCCACTGTGGACGGTGCTGGAGATCCAGCCGGGATACGCCGCGGCGTCGACGATCTCGCGCATGGCCGCGATCAAGCGGTCCTGCTTCTCCGCGGCGTCGGTCCGGAACAGGTTGAGCACGGTCAGGTAGTCGCCGGAAATGATGGGCATGGGTCTCCTCGCTCAAGAATCTTCGAATATCAACTCGTCGGGCCGAACCACCGGGTGAGGGCGTCGGCCAGGCCGTCCGACCCCGACCCACCGGTGCCGACCCAGGCGACGTAGCCGTCCGGGCGCACCAGCAGCGCGTCCACCCCGTCGAGGCCCGGCGGGTCCAGCGCGGCGGTGACGACGTCCACCCGGTCGACCCACGGCGCCGCCGCGGCCCGCACCCCGGCGTCGTCCGCCACGTCGATCAGGACACCCCGGGCGGCCCGCAGCTGCGCGAAGATGGACGACTCCCCGAAGGTGCGGTCGGGCACGCGCCGGCCGAGCAGCGGGTGGTCGCCGGGGCCGACGTCGTAGCGGATGTCCAGCCCGGCGACCATCCCGATCAGGTGATGCCGGACGTCCTGGTAGGCAAGCAGCTCGGTCAACACGTCGCGCAGCGGATCCAGCTCGTCCTCGCTGAGGTAGAGGATCCGCTGGGCGAGCGTGTTCATCAGGATCCGGGCGCCGACGGGGTGCCGCTCGCCGTGGTAGGTGTCGAGCAGCCCGGCCGGAGCGCTGCCGCGGATCTCGGCGGCGAGCTTCCAGCCGAGGTTGACCGCGTCCTGGATGCCCGCGCTCATGCCCTGGCCGCCGATCGGCATGTGGATGCGCGCGGCGTCGCCGGCGAGCAGCACCCGGCCCCTGCGGTACTCGGCCGCCTGCCGGCTGGCGTCGGTGAACCAGCTGATCCACAACGGTTTCGCGCCGTGGATGTCCTCGCCGGTCAGCCGCTCCCAGGCGTCGGCAACCTCGGCGAAGCTCGGCGCCTCCTGGCGATCCCGGTTCGGCACGTTGCCCCGCTCGTACATCACGACCCGGCTGACGTGCGGCCCCAGCGGCAACACCATGGCCATGCCGCCGGGCAGCTTCTCGCCGGCGATGCGCGGCCGCAGCGGGACGCCCGTGACGTCGGCGAGCCACAGCTCGACGGCCGGCTCGGTGCCGGGGAAGTCGATGCCGGCCAGCTTGCGGATCGTGCTGCGGCCGCCGTCGCAGCCCACCACGTAGGCGGCGCGCATCCGGCGCGGGCCGTCCGGAGTGGTCACCTCCAGCTCGACGCCGTCGTCGTCCACCGTGAGCCCGACGACCTCGTGACCGCGCAGCACCTTGGCGCCGAGACCGGTGGCCCACTGGGCCAGGATCGCCTCCGTGCGCGACTGCGGGATCCCCCGTGCGCCGTAGCAGCCGCCCTCGATCTCGGTGAAGTCCAGGGGCAGCCCGCCGAAGTGCCCCATCGGGGCGGTCTGCACCTCACCGAACTGCGGCAGCAGCCCGCGCTGGGCGAAGTCCTCGATGGTCCGCGCGGAGAAGGCGAGGGCGCGGGACTGCTGCATCGGCTCGGTCAGGCGCTCGACGACGATCGGGGTGACCCCGCCCAGCCGCAGCTCACCGGCGAGCATGAGCCCGGTCGGACCGGCGCCGACAATGATGACGTCCCCGTCTAAGTTGCTCATTTGGTCCTCAATGTCTCTCGGCTCTCCGACCCCAAGCGTCGGAAGATCGGCCGAGTAAGTCAAATTGCACAGTGAATTGCCAGCAAAGCCTTGGCTGACAATGCGGCACCGGTCACAGTTTGGATATGACTATAAGCCAACCCACCGAGGTATCGGCACTGCTCGACCGTTACCTCGTGAGCCTTGACTACGACAAGCTGGACGACGAGTGGGCGCGCGGCTTGTTCACCGAGGACGCCCGCGTCGTGTTTCCGATGAGCGAGCACGCCGGGATCGACGGCCTCGCCGAGTATCACCGCAACGCGCTTGCGGCCTGGAAGCGGACGCACTCCCTCGGCTCGACCGCGGTCGTCGAGATCGACGGTGACCTGGCCACCCTGCGGGCCAACCTGACGACCACCCACGTGCACCTCGCGGAGAACGCGCCGCCGGGTGGCGAGCGGGATCCGCTGTTCGTCGCCGGCACGGCGGTGTCCGGACAGGCCCGCCGCACCCCGGACGGCTGGCGGCTGAGCCTGCTGTCCGTCGAGCTCGTCTGGGCGACCGGCAGCCCGCCGCCCATGCCTTAGGAATGCGATGAAGGGACCCTTCCTGACGTCGACCGTCCTGACGGGTCCCTTCATGGCCGTGTTCGACTGCGGTCTTTCCGCGGTTGGACGGTACGGCCCGGCTCGCGCTGCCGCGCCCCGCAATTCTGGGGTAAGATCACGAGGACCACTATTCCCAGGAGACCCTTTTCCTCAAAATCACTGCGAGGTGTTCCCGTGGTTTTCGCGCGCTCCGCTGATCGTCCCGTCATCGGAATCGGCGCGCACGCGGGGCCGGTGAAGATCGCGATCTTCGACAAGCACGCGACGTTCGTCCCGCGGGAGTTCACCGACCAGCTTTACGACGCCGGCTGCGCGCCGGTCCTGCTGCCGCCGCTGCCCGGGATCGAGCACACCGTGGCCCGGCTCGACGGCCTGCTGGTGCTGGCCGGCCCGGACGTGGATCCGGCGTCCTACTCCGCGCGGCCGCACCCGAAGCTGCAGCGGACCGACCCGCAGCGCGACGCGTTCGAGCTCGCGCTCCTCGACGCCGCCATCGACGCCGGGTTGCCGATCCTGGCCATCTGCCGCGGCATGCAGCTGCTCAACGTGGCCCGCAACGGCACCCTGCACCAGCACCTGCCCGACATCGTCGGGCACGGCGACCACCTGCCCGGCCCGGAGCTGTACACCCCGATGCCGGTGAAGCTGCTGCCGGGCAGCCACCTCGCCAAGATCTTCGAGGGCGACACGGCCACCGTGCCGTGCCACCACCACCAGGCGATCGACCGGCTCGGCGCCGGCCTCACCGCGACGGCCTGGGCGGAGGACGGGACCATCGAGGCCATCGAGGCCACCGATCACCCGTTCGCGCTCGGCGTGCAGTGGCACGCCGAGGAGAGCCCGGACAACCGCCCGTTCCAGGCGCTGGCCGACGCGGCCCGGCTGGTCACGTCCGCCCGCTGAGGCTCAGTCGCCGCGCAGCGTGCTGATCGCCTTGGCGATGCGGCGCCGGCGAGTCTGAAGGGTCTTGGCGTTCTCGATGTCGAGGACGTGGCGGCGCTTGTGGCTGTAGGACAGGCGGTCGAACGCCGCGCGGGCGTCGGGGTCGGCATCGAGGGCGGCGGCGAGATCGGGCGGCTCTGTGATCACCCGGGGCTCGGCGTCGACGGCGACGTCGACCTCCACCTCGTCACCCTCGGACACCCCGCTGCCGGCCCGGTTGGCGGCGCTGACCCCGAGGAGGAACCGCCCGCCCTTGGGCACGACGGCGCTGCGCCAGGTGTGGCCGTTGATCGTGGCGACCACCCGGGGGCGCTTGCCGGCGCCGAGGGCGTCGACCACCGCGGCCGGCACCTCGACCGCGGTGGCGTTGCCGGCCGGCTCGAGCGTTGCGCGGAACTTCATTTTCCATCTCCCAAGTCAGGCGCGGAAGTCTGTGTCACACCCGCGGTGTCCGGTCCGTCATCGTGATGACGGGACACACGTAAGGAACGCGACCATGGGAGAGCACGAGCGCCAGGCGCGGATGGCCGACGCGGTGTGCGTCGCCCTTGCGATGATCCTCGACACCATGGATGCCGCCGAGCGCCTGGCGTTCGTGCTGCGCTACGTGTTCGCGTTGCCCTTCGACGAGATCGCCCCCATCATCGAGCGCTCGCCCGCGGTGGCCCGGCGGCTCGCCGACCGGGCGCACCACCTGCTCAGCTCGGTCTGGCAACGACAATCGACACCGCCGATGCCGTGTGCACCACCCGCTCCAGCGTGAAGTCGGCCTCGGCGAGCAGCTCGGCGTACTGCTTCTCGGTGCGTTCCCGGCCGCCGACCATGAGCATCAGCCACACGTCGACCAGCTTGGCCGGGTGCGGCTTGTTCCCTTGCGGGGTCACGAACTCGAACAGGAACAGCCGGCCGTCGTCGGCGATCGCCTTGCGCACGTTGCGCAGGATCTCCATCGCCTGGGGCTCCGGCCAGTCGTGCAGGATGTGCTTGAGCAGGTAGGCATCCCCGCCGGGAGTGACCGGGTCGAACAGGCCGCCGGCGTCGATCGTGGCCCGGTCGGCCACGCCCGCCTCGGCGAACAGCTCCTCGGCGCCGAGCTCCGCCGCGCGGGCCTCGAACAGGACGCCGCGGGACTTCTTGGCGCGCTTGAGGATTCCAGCGAGCAGGCCGCCGCCACCGCCGGCGACGTCGACGATGGTGCCGTACCTGGAAAAGTCGTAGGCGGCGAGGATGGGATCGGTCTCCAGTTTGGACAGGTTGCCCATCCCGGTCATGAACTTCGTCGCGTACTCGGGGTTCGCGGCGAAGAACTCGAAGGCGCCCATGCCGCGCACCTTGGGCAGGCTGGGCTCGCCGGTCTTGACCGCCTCCAGCAGGTGGCTCCACTCCTCCCAGTGCAGCGGGTGGCCCATCATCGCGGCGAAGTCGCGCATCGAGCCGGGGGTGTCCGAGCGCAGCGCCGCGCCCATCGGCGTCAGCCGGAACCGGCCGTCGCGGCGCTCGGCGAAGATGCCGTTGCTGGCCAGCAGGCGCAGCAGGCGGTAGACGCCGTCGGGATCGGCGCCGACCTTGCCCGCGATCTCCTCCGCGGTCAGCGGCCCGTCGGCGAGGGTGTCGGCGATCCGCAGCTCGGCGGCGACGGCGATCGCCTGGGTCAGCATGGAGCTCATGGCGAGCTCGAGCAGGGCGATCGGGGCGGGCACCAGCTTCTGGCCTAATCGCTGGACCCGCGTTCGCACACCTTCGACGGCGCGGACGACGCGAGCGGGCGGAACGGGTGGCATGGGCGATTCCTCCGGGCGGATCGGTGTCGAGCTACGCGGCTCGTTGTTGGAGCTGTTCGGCGAGCTGGTGCCAGGCCGCGGCGCAGCGGCGGGCCAGGTGGGCGAGGTGGGGCGCCCAGTGGTCGGGGATGCCACGCTCGAGGTGGGCGAGCTGCTCGTGGTCGACCAGGCAGCGGTGCAGCAGGCGCAGGGTGTGCCGGCCGGCCTCGGTCAGGCGCAGGGCCGGGTCGTTGCCGAGGTGGGTGAGCAGGGTGTTCAGGTCGAGCGGCGCCGGAGTGCGCGCGACGGCCGTGGCGCCGGGGGAGGGCAGCGCCGGCTCGGCCGGGGCGGCCGGGACGGTGGCCGGAGGCGTGCCGGTCGTGGTGTTCCGGTAGCGGTGCGGAACGGGGTGCTCGCCGCGGTCGATGCGCTGGCGGACGTCGCGCACGGTGGCCGGGGACAGGCCGGTGACCCGCGCGATCTGCCGCAGCCCGGCGCGGGGGTGGGCCCGGATCACCGCGGCGGCCTGCTCGCGCCGGTTGCCGGTGTCCAGCGGGCGGATCCGCCCGTCGCGGCCGACCCTGGCGGTGGCCGCGGGCGTGGAGTCGGTGGCGCACTGGGCGCGGATACGGGACACCGTCTTGTCGGACAGGCCGGTGGCGGCCGCGACGGCCCGGTCCGACCATTGCGGGTGCGAGGCGATGATGCGGCCGGCGGCGGCCGACCGGTCGGCGCGCGACAGCGGCAGGCCGTGGGTGACGTTGGCCTTGACGGCCAGCACGAACGCCGCCTTCTGATCGCAGTCGATCAGCCGGGCGTCGATCATCGTGCGGCCGTTGAGCGCGGCCGCGCGGACCCGGTGCGCGCCGTCGATCACCCGCATCGACGGCCGGTGCACGGTGATCGGCGGCAGCGCCTCCCCCGCCTCGGCGAGCAGCTGGACGTGCTTGGCGTCCTGGCCGCCCCGCCGCGGCGAGTCCTCGAACACCAGCTGATCGATTCCCACGCTGACAACCGGATGGGACTCGATCCACGACAGCGACGACCCGACCTGGTCCAGATCGGCCTCGGCGCACGCCACGTGATCGTCAGTCGACCGCTCGGCCAGACTCACCCTGCAACTCCTTCGCGACGAACGAGCCGGAATCCAGATCCGGTAGGAAAAGAGAATCCTGTGCCGGCGGAATTGTCAACTTCAGATTTACCAGCACTCAAGCCCGACTATTTCCGGGCCGACAAAGAAATATCCCAATAAATGCGGGAGAAATTGGGTGCGCCCAATTAAGCACTGTGCCTGGACATCCAGTCGCTGGCAACGAAAGTGGGGTCGTCCACGACCGGGTCGCCGCGCAGGATCGCCTGATGCAGATGCCGCAGCTGCCGGGACGGATCGACGCCGAGGTGCTTGCCCACCGTGGCGTGCAGCCTGCGGTACACCTCCAGCGCCCGCCACGGCAGGCCGCAGCGATGCAGCGCGAGCATGTACTGCGCGTGGAAGTTCTCGAACCACGGGTGCCGCGCGCACAGCGCCGCCAGCTCGTCGAGCAGCTGCCGGTGCCGCCCGAGCCGGAGATCGGCGTCGATGCGCAGGTCCAGAGTGGTCAGCCGGCTCTCCTCCAACCGGGTCCGCTCCACCTGGAGCTGCGGTCCGATCGTGACGTCGATCAGCGCCCGGCCGTGCCACACCTTGAGCGCCTCGGCCAGCCGCCGGGACGCGTTGGCGTAGTCGCCGTTGCCCACCGCGCGCCGGCCGGCGGCGACCAGCTGCTCGTACCGCCCGGCATCGACGTTGCCCCATGGCACCTCGAGGGTGTACCCGCCCGGCCCGGTGATCAGGACCTCCTTGGCCGAGCGGCCTTTGTCCTTGGCCAGCGCCTGTTCCAGCCGGCGCCGCAGGTGCAGAATGTAAGTTTGCAGGCTGGCCAGCGGAAGCCGCGGCGGCCGGCCACCCCAGATCTCCTCGATCAGCGCGGACGCCGTCACCACGTGGCCGGCGTTGAGCGCCAGCATGGCGAGCACCTGGCGCTGCTTGGGCGCCGACGGCACGATGGACATCCCGTACACCGACGCCTGTAACGGTCCGAGAACCTTGATCTCAATCCACATGAACACGCTCCCCTCGTCCCAGGTGGACGGAGGTGCTCTGCCTCGGCTCGGCATTCATCTGACGTATCGACCGATCCCACCTCGTGGCTGCGATCAATCCTGCTGGATCTCGTTAAGCGTGCGCCGAGTGGCTGATCTCGCCCTGACCGATTGCTGACCGTGTCAAGCGACTCCTTGCTCAGAGCAACTCTGCTGGGCTAAACTGACATTAACCTGACATCGGGCTGACAAGATGCAAGCCTGCCGAGGGCGTGCGGCATTACCACGCCGGCGACGGCACGACAATCGCTCAGGAAGTCGGGCCGGATTCCCTGAGTGTCTTGCGGAACTGTTCCCATGCCCGCCTGGGCATCACCAGCGCTCCGCCCGCTGGATTCTTCGAGTCACGCACCGCCATCCCGTCCGGCAGGAAGGCGATCTCGACGCACACATTTCCGTCGCCGTTGCTGTGGCTGCTCTTGTGCCACACAACGTGGATCGGCACAAGCCCGCACACCGGTCACTCCCATCGCTCACTCAATCCTGACTAGATCCAATCTCGGCGATAAACTCGCGCGACCGCTCGGGATCCAGAGCCACGGATCGAAGGTTGGCGAACTTGATGAGGTACAACTCGACATCGTCCGGCTCCTCGAGATAGACACCCTTGTCGAGCAGCTCGATGTATCCGATGTCCGGATAGCCGCTGTCGAAGGACAAAATGTAGAACGGTGTGCCCATTGCCGGGTAGGCCTGCGCGGCCGGCATCACGCGAAGATCGATGTTGGGTAACTCCGCCAGCTCGAGCAGCCGCTCGAGCTGGCGCCGCATCACATCGCGGCCACCGACCTGAATGCGCAGCGCCCCCTCGGTGATGATCGCCTCGACGTGGATCGGATTCTTACCGTGCAACCGCGCCTGCCGCCGGGCGCGCGCGTCGACCCGCTGGCGGACCAGCGCATCGGACGCGCGCGGCTGGTTCGCGCGGATGACCGCGGCGGCGTATTCGGGCGTTTGCATGAGGCCGTCCACCAAATCGATCTTGAAGGTACGAACCTTTGTCGCTTCATTCTCCAGCTCGACATAGACAAGCGCGTCGTCGACGAGGATGTCCTCGCCGACCGCGTCCCACCAACCGTGCTTCTGCTCGCCGAGGAACGGGTTGACAATCACGCCGCGTTCGGAATCGCGCGTGGCGAGCACCGGCGTGAACCCGGTGCCGTCCGCCGGTGGAACGGAGCTGGCCCCGTTCTTGCTACGAGTCCGGTTCGGCCAATGCCGCCCCGCATTGCTCTCAGACATACCTTCTCCCAGGTCGACGGGCAGATCGCCTGCCCGTGCTCAACCCGCTGCGCCGACCGACGCCGGCTTTCGCATGGTGGCCGCCTCCAGATCGACGTCCGAGTTGAGGATCGCGCGCTGGATGTGCTGCACCTGCACGGAGGGCTCGATGCCGAGCTCGTCCACCAGCCGCTGCCGCAACCGTCGGAAGATCTCTAGCGCCTTCCACTTGCAGCCGCAAGCGTAGAGTGCCGTCATATACTGCTGACACAGCTTCTCATGCAGTGGATATAGGGCGGTCAGCTCGGCCAGCTCGCCGAGCAGCTGGTGGTGCCGCCCGAGGCGCAGGTCGGCGTCGATGCGCGACTCCTGCACCCCGAGCCGGCTCTGCTCGAGCCGCTCGACCTCGACGGCCAGCCGGGCGCCCACCCGAACGTCGACCAGCGTGGGTCCGCGCCAGGTCTCCAGCGCCGCGCCGAGCAGGTTCGAGGCCGACTTGTGGTCGCCCGCCTCCATGGCCCGTTCCCCGGCCTGAGCGAACTTCTGGAACCTGTGGACGTCCACGTCCTCGGGGGCAATGTCCAACGTGTATCCACCGGGTCGGGTGATCAGGATCTGCTTGGCGCTGCCACCGCCGCCTTCCAGCATGGCATCGTCGATGAGCTGCCGCAGCCTCAGGATGTAGGTCTGCACCAGCTGCGTCGCCGACCGCGGCGCGTCGGCGATCCCCCACAGCTCCTCGATCAGCGACGTCACCGTGACCAGCTGGCCGGCGCAGATCGCCAGCAGCGACAGCACCTGCCGCGGCTTGCGCGCGGTCGGTACGACCGAAATGCCGTTATGCCAGACCTCCAGCGGTCCAAGCACCTTGACGTTCATAGCAGACACTCCTCCATCTCGAATTGCTCGGGACGGCCGGCGCGGCCGTCCGTCTTGGACACGAAGCGGTATGTCGGACCGCTCATCGCCAGCCGAGGCGTCGGGCCGGTCGCCCGCCCGCCCCGGGTCCGCCGCAGCATCTGGTACGCGTGCGCGGCCGACACCAGCGTCATGTGGTGGTGCCAGCCCGCGAACGACCGGCCCTCGAAGTCCTGCAGGCCGAACTCGTCCCGCAGCATGGTCATGTCCTCGTGCCTGGCCCGCTGGCTCAGCTCGACCAGGTCGACCAGTTGGGCCAGACGGACGTTGGTGAGGTTGGTCAGCCACACGCCCGACAGCCGGCCGACGGTGGGCTCGCACGACCACTGGGCCAGCACCCGCCGGGTTCCCCGGTGCGGGCAGGTCGAGGTGATGTGCACCCGCCGCTCCGGCGGGCAGATGTCGCAAATGGAAAGCATGGAGTACTGTGCGCCGGCACCCGCGCCGGAGCGGTCGGGCACGCGCAGCATGACCTGCCGGCGGCTGACCGACAGCTCGGCCAGCTCCTCGGCGGTCGACACCTGACGCAGCCCGGAACCCGACTCCGACTGCACGACCGGTGTGGTCTCGGCGACCCGCACGAGGTAGGGCAGTTGCCGGGCGGCAAGACCGCGCAGCAGCGGTCGCGCCTCCTGGCCGGCGGAGTCCCACACCACCGGAGCCGGCCGCAGCCCCCAGCCGACGGCCATCTCGTCGACCGCGTCGAACACGTGCCGCCACGGCGGGCGATGCCGCTCCCCGTCCGGCAGGCGGGCGCGCTTGCGCCGCTCGACGTCGGTGTCCCAGGTCCGGGGCAGCAGCAGCCGCCAGTTCACCGCGCACCGGTCGTCGCCGTTTGCCAGGACGACGGCCAGGCCGAGCTGGCAGTTGATGGTCCGGCCGACCGTCGGCGCGTACTGCCGGGCCACCCCAACGGAGCTGGAGCCGTTCTTCGGGAACGCCGCCTCCTCGATGAGCCAGGCCCGGGGCCGGATCGCCGAGACCCGGTGCGCCAGCGCGCTGCGCACGGCGTCCCACCGCCACGGGCTCTGGTTCACGAACTGCTGCAGGCACTGGTCGGCCCGCCACCCGACGACCTCATCCGAAATACGGCGTATCGATTTCCGGCCGCGTACCGAAAGCAGACCCCTGATATAGACCTCGCCCCAGCGCCGTTGATCGGAACGCGGCAGCGATGCGAAGAGCTCCTCGCAGAAGGCCGACAAGTCGCTCGTCGCGCTTAATCGCGATCTAGCGGCGAAATCGTCCTCTGTCATGACAGCCCCCTCCAAACGATCTGTTCCTGCCAAGGTCACGAGCGCGTTACTCAATCGTTCACGTGCTGGTCGGCCCGAGAACCGATCAACGCAGCATACGGCGCGTAGCGAACTCTGATCTCCTGAAAGGCCATCCAGGCATGGTCTATATCGCGTTCGGCCGGCAGCCCGCTATCAATTGCAAGTTGCATCGTGTCGCCGAACGCCCGTTCCTCGCGCCCCTGCAGGCTGACCGTCATGACCGGCAGCTCGATGCCGACGCGCCTGGCCAGGCATTGCAGGCAGCACGACCCGATGTTGAGCAACACCCGGGCGTGCAACGGGGCCCACCGCGGCGCCACCGCTTCCACCAGCGCCGCGGCGTCCATGACGGTCATCGCCGCCCTCGGCCACCCGGGCTGACCGGCCGAGCGAAGGTAGACCAGACCCGGATAGCTGTTGTGACTGTTGTATATGTCGGCCAGCCAGCCCGCCCACTGGGCGAAATAGCTGTCCAGGCTGTCCCGCGAGCCCGAGCGCAGATGGCTGGCCACCAGCACGTCGGCGTCGGTGACCCGCTGCACCTGCGTGGCCCACCGCGCGATCATTCCCTCGCGGCGGCCGTAGGCGTCCATGAAATGCACCAGGTACGCCGCGAAAGCCGCCGCCACCAGCACCGCGGAAGCGCCCGCGGCGACCGTGACGGCCACGGCGGCCCCATTCATGTCGACGACGGGGGACCCGCCGGACCAGGTGCCGCCCACCGCGACGACCAGCAGCGCGAACCCGACGGCCAGGGCGCTCAACCACCCGGCGGCCATCACGAACAGGCTCACCGGAACGCACAGATCCAGCACCCAGTTGCGCAGCCGGCCGGGCAACCTGCTCGCCAGCGCCGCGCCGCCGGTGGCACAGGCCCGCGCCGTCCACCGCGCCATGCGCGACGACGACCGGCGCGGGATGAGCGTCGTGCGCAGCACACTCATCCACACCAGGACGACCACGACGAACCCGCAGGTAGCGATCACCAAGTCCAACATGGCTCTAGCATCACTCAGCGGTGAATCCGGAAAGTAGCAGGCGTTTGTGGTGGTACTCGCAATACCAGCTTCGCGCAATACCGCCGTAAGATCCCGATACCCGCCCCCCTACCGGGCGTTTTGTCATAAGATGGCCCGATGCTGAGGGGTGGGCGCCGCCGTCACAGACCTGTGCAAGTGACGGCGTGACTCAGGAGAGCAGCAGACGCGAGCTCGCCCGGTTCCTCCGGAGCCGGCGCGAGCGCGTCACGCCGGCCGACGTGGGTCTGCCCGCCGGCCCGCGCAGGCGCTCCAGCGGGCTGCGGCGCGAGGAGGTCGCCGTGCTCGCGGGGCTGAGCCCCACCTGGTACACCTACCTCGAGCAGGGCCGCGACATCCACCCGTCGGCCGAGGTCCTCGACAGCCTTGCCCGGGTTCTCGGTCTCACCGAGGACGAGCGCCGGTACATGCATCTGCTGGCCCACGGCCAGGTCAGCAAGCCCCGGCCGCTGGCCGACGAGGTCTCGGCCGAGGAGACCGTCCGGCGGCTCGTCGCGCTCAGCGAGGACAGCCCGTATCCGGTGTACGGAATGAGCGTCCTGGCCGACATCATCGCCTGGAACAAGGCCACGACCTCGTATTACGCCGACTTCGGCGGCATACCCCCCGAGCGGCGGAACATGGTGCGGTGGATGCTCGAGGCGCCGGAGGCCAAACAGCGGCTGACGGATTGGGCCGAAGACACCCGCGACATCGTGGCGCGATGGCGGTCGGCCAACGCGATCCTGGAGCACGCGCCGGAGCACACCGAGCGACTGCGCCGGCTCGTTGCGGAGTTCACCGCGCTCAGCCCGGCTTTTGCCCGCTGGTGGGACGAGCACGATGTGCGGGAGCGCCGCACCCGTACCCGGCGTTTTCGACACCCCGAGCTCGGTGATCTCACCATGCGATTGATCGTCGTCCAGGCGGCCGACTTCGCACCGAGCGTCGTCGTGTTCCACGCGCCGTCCCAAGAAAGCTGATCAAGCGCCAGCACGACGTTCCCCGACTTCGTTAACTCGTCATTGACGGTGTTCTCGCGGATCGATAATCCTTCGCTATCGCATTCGCGGAGAGACACCGACCAGTTGGCTCACGGGACGCTTGAGGGAGCGCGAGATCATGTCTGAATATGTCGCACGTCAAGGCCGGCCGATCGCGATTGTGGGGGTTGCATGCCGATTGCCGGGAGCGCCGAATGTGCGGGCATTCTGGGAGGTGCTCTCGGAAGCCCGCGACACGCTCGCCCGGACACCATCCGTACACCGTCCATTACCTTGCGGAGACGAACTCTCCCCTGGAGGCCTGCTCGACGATATCGACGGCTTCGATGCGAAGTTCTTCGGTGTGTCCCCGCACGAGGCGGTCCGCATCGACCCCCAGCACCGGCTGCTCGTCGAGACCGTGTGGGAGGCGCTGGAGGACGCCGGCCTCCCGGCGGACCGGCTGGCCGGCTCCCAGACCGGCGTGTACACCAGCTGCTTCACCGGGCAGTACTGGAACCTGCTGCAGGGCGCGGGCCTGCGCGACGCGCACGCCATGGCCGGGGCCCACCACGCGGCCGTCCCGGCCGGCCGGATCGCCCACCTGCTCGACCTGCGCGGTCCCACCATCGACGTCGGGGCGGCCTGCGCGTCCTCGCTCGTCGCCGTGCACCTCGCCTGCCAGGCGATCTGGTCCGGCGAGGTGTCGACCGCCCTGGTCGGCGGCGTGAACCTGCTGCTGTTCAACGACCGCACCGGCCTTGCCGACGCGGGGCTCATCTCGCCGACCCGGCGCTGCCAGTTCGGCGATGAGGGCGCGGACGGGTACGTCCCGGCCGAGGGTGCGGTCGCGGTCGTGCTCAAGCCGCTCGACGACGCGCTCGAGGCCGGGGACCGGATCTACGCGACGATCCTGGCCAGCGGCATGAGCAACGGCGGCCGGCAGGCCTCGGTGTGCGCCACCGGCGCGACCGGCCTCGAGGACCTGCTGCGCCGGGTGATCCGGGACGCCGGGATCGCGCCCGCCGACGTCGACTACGTGGAGGCGCACGGCACCGGCACGCCGCACGGTGACGCCGTCGAGCTCGCCGCGCTCGGCCGGGTCCTCGGCGCCGGGCGGGTGGCGGACCAGCGCTGCCTCGTCGGGTCGGTCAAGTCCAACATCGGCCACACCGAGGCCGCGGCCGGACTGGCCGGGCTGGTGAAGACCGCGCTCGCGCTGCACCACCGCACGGTTCCGGCGACCCTGCACGTGCACCGGCCCAACCCGGTCCTCCGGACCGACGGCGCCGCGCTGGAGCTGAGCCGCGCGACCCGGCCCTGGCCCGAGCGGGGCCGGCGGGGCTTCGCCGGAGTCACCTCGCTGGGGATGTTCGGCATCGGCGCGCACCTCGTCCTCGCCGAAGGCCCGCGGCCGGCCGGCCACCTCCCGCGCGGCGAGCGCCCCGCGCGGGCCATGCTGCTCCCGCTGTCGGCCAAGGACCCCGCGGCCCTCGCCGCGTTGGCGTCGGCCTACGCGGACGCCGTCACCGCCGCGCCCGACC
>NZ_DASZCQ010000147.1:0-18107 GCF_035942955.1 Actinophytocola sp.
ACCAGCAGCAGGGCGGCGATCACGATCAGCGCGGTGCGCCGGCGGCGCGGCGGCGCGGCGAGATCCTCGGCCCTGGTGGGCGGTTCCGGCTGGGGTCCGACGCGTTGCGGTGCGGCCCTCGGCGGCTCGGGCGGCGGCCACTGCGGGGGCTGCTTCGGCGGCGGAGGTGGCGGGGGCGGCGGGGGCGGCACCTCGAGCCGGCCGATGATCCGGGTCTGCTCCGCCGGGGGTGGTTGGGGAAGGTGGGTGGTCCGCGCCTCGACCGGCGGCTCGTCGTCGTCGACCACCGGCCAGAGCGCGTCGGCGTCCGGCGACCGCCCGCTGCCGTCCTGACCGTGTTCTGGCACGTGGTCCACACTAGTGAGGTCTTCCGACGAGCCGACACGAGCGAGGACCGCGTGGAGTTCGACGTCACGATCGAGATTCCCAAAGGGAACCGCAACAAGTACGAGATGGACCACCGGACCGGGCGGCTGCGGCTGGACCGGACGCTGTTCACCGCCACGCAGTACCCCGCCGACTACGGCTTCGTGGAGAACACCCTCGGCGAGGACGGCGACCCGCTTGACGCGCTCGTTCTGGTGCAGGAGCCCACGTTTCCCGGCTGCCTGATCAAGTCCCGGGCCATCGGCATGTTCCGGATGACCGACGAGAAGGGCGGCGACGACAAGGTGCTGTGCGTGCCGGCGGAGGACCCGCGCACCGAGCACCTGCGCGACATCCACCACCTCGCCGAGTACGACCGGCTGGAGATCCAGCACTTCTTCGAGGTCTACAAGGACCTCGAGCCCGGCAAGAGCGTCGAGGGGGCGACCTGGGTGGGCCGGGCCGAGGCGGAGGCCGAGATCCTGCGCTCGTACCAGCGGCTCAAGGACGCCGGCGGCCACCTCCCGTGACCGCCGGCGTCCTCATCTCCCACCTCGGTTAGTTCACGGCGGCCGGCGTCGCCTCGGCCACCACCCCGTCCTCGTCGTTGCGCCGCTCGATGCCGGACTTCATCGACAGCGGGACCTCCTTGAGGAACCAGATCAGCGCGAACGCGACCAGGATCACGACGCCGCCCACGGTGAACACCACGTCGATGCCGTGCGAGAACGCGTCCAGGATCGGCCGCTTCTGCTCCGGCGACATCGCGTTCAGGAACGACGTGTCGTTCAGGTCGAGCCCGGCGCCGCCCCGCGCGAACCCGGCGAGCCGGTCGATCACGACGGTGAACAGCATGGACAGGAACACCGCGGTGCCCACCGTTCCGCCGATCGACCGGAAGAACGTCGCCGAGGACGTGGCCACGCCCATGTCCTTGGGCGGCACCACGTTCTGCACCGACAGCACCAGCGTCTGCATGCACAGGCCGAGTCCGCCGCCGGCCAGCGTCATGATCACCATGGTCCACCACAGTGGCGTGTCCGTGCCGATCTGTCCGAACAGGAACATCGCGGCGGCCACCAGGCCGAGGCCGATGACCGGGAACACCTTGTAGCGCCCGGTCCGCGCGATGATCCGGCCGCTGGTCATCGCCGCGGTCAGAATGCCGGCCGTCATCGGCAGGGTGAGCAGGCCCGCCTCGGTCGGCGACGCGCCCTTGACGATCTGCAGGTACAGCGGCAGCGACATCATCATGCCGAACATGCCGAGACCCATGATGAAGTTGATCACGTTGGACAGCGAGAACACCGAGAAGCGGAACAGTCGCAACGGGATCAGCGCCTCGTCACCCATCCGGCTCTCGGCGAACACGAACGCGGCGATGCCGATCGCCCCGATCAGGTACATGGTGAGCGCGGCGCCGGAACCCCAACCCCACTCGCGGCCCTGCTCGGCCACGATCAGCAGCGGGACCAGCCCGGCGGTCAGGGTCGCCGCGCCCCAGTAGTCGATCCGGTGGTCCACCTTGCGGTGCGGCAGGTTCAGGTTCCGGAAGACCACGATCAGCCCGACGATGCCGACCGGGATGTTCACCAGGAACACCCAGCGCCAGCCGGCGATCCCGGCGAAGGTGTCCACGCCGGCGAAGAAGCCGCCGACCACCGGTCCGATCACGCTGGACGCGCCCCACACCGACATGAAGTAGCCCATGTAGCGGCCGCGCTCCCGCGGCGACACGATGTCGGCGATGATCGCCAGCACCAGCGACATCAGGCCACCGGCGCCGAGCCCCTGCACCGCGCGGAAGGCGGCCAGCTCGTACATCGACTGGGAGAACCCGGCCAGCACCGAGCCGATGAGGAACAGCCCGATCGCGGCCATGTACATCGGCTTGCGGCCGTAGATGTCGGAAAGCTTGCCGTACAACGGGGTCGAGATCGTGGAGGTGATCAGGTAGGCGGTGGTCACCCAGGCCTGGATGGTCTGGCCGTGCAGCTCGTCGGCGATCGTCTTGGTCGCCACACCCATGATCGTCATGTCCAGGGCGGCGAGCAGCATGCCGAGCATCAGCCCGGAGATCACCAGCAGGATCTGGCGATGCGACAGTGCCGCGCCGCCCTGTGGTGGCGCCACGGCTTGCGAGGCCGGTTCTGACATCAGTTCTCCCCTTCGGAACGCGCCGGTGGAGCGCATTCACTGATCAATGTCGGCAGATACTTCTCGTGGTCGCCGACGAAACGCTCAAGCAGCTCGACGAACCGGTCGAGCTCCTCGGAAGGCCAGTGCCGCAGCATCCTCGCCAGCGACAGGGCCATCCGCTTGCGCTGCTCCTCCAGCAGCGCCAACCCTTTCGGCGTGGCGGCCAGCAGGCTCGCCCTGCCGTCCTCCTGGTCCGCCCGGCGCTCGACCAGGCCGTCGCGGACCAGCGCGGCAACCTGCCGGCTGACCGTCGACGGGTCCGAGTGCACCGCCGCCGCGACCGCGCTCGACCTGCTCGGACCCATCCCCGCCAGGGTCTTCAGCAGAATGAGGGCCGACCGGTCGAACCCGCCGACCTTGCTCATCCGAGCGCCGATGCTCGCCTGCTGCTTACCCAGCGCGAACATAGCGCTGGTCAACCGCTTCGCACACTCGATTTGCCGCTCGGTCAGCTCCCCGACCCGCACACTCTGCGCAACCATCACGGCACTTCCTGTTTGCTTGCATCATCCAACTAGTTGGTCCATACAAGCATGCACAGCCCGGCCCCCATCCCGCAACCGATTAACGCTGTGGTTCAAGCCACGATGGAGACCCGCTCAAGCGCCGAACCAGCCGAAGCCATCCGCCCATGCCGCCAGCCAGTCCCACTCCACGGCAAGCCGCTGCGGGAACCCCTGACCCCGACCGCGACCCCCAGCGTGTCCCGCGCTCAGATCGCCGTATGACGCCTCCGCGTAGATCAAGTATGCGGGCTCTGCCGCCACGGGACTCCGAAGCACAGGGATCCGCCACGACCTCCCCGGCCGAAGGCCAGTGCCAGTGGATCTTGCCGCCATACCCCAGCCAGCCCCCACCCCGTCCTGGGTGGGGGGCGGGTTCGTGGGCCAGTTTACCGGCAGCAACCAACCGTTGATCTTGGTTGTGGGGTGGCTGTGGACAAGTGGAGGTCTGTGGACCGTGGGGGCCTTGCGCGGTGCGGGCGGGTCAGGCCCAGCCGGGCATGGGGTATGCGGACAGCAGGTCGCGGACCTCGGCGGCGATCTTCTCGATGGCGGACTCGTCGCCGGCTTCCGCGGCCTGGACGGCGCGGTCGATCCACTCGGCGACCTGGGCCATCTGGTCGGGGCGCAGGCCGCGGGTGGTGATCGCGGGGGTGCCGAGGCGGATGCCGGACGGGTCGAAGGGCTTGCGCGGGTCGAACGGCACGGTGTTGTAGTTGAGCTCGATGCCGGCCCGGTCGAGGGCCTGCGCCGCGGGCTTGCCGCCGATGCCCTTGTTGGTCAGGTCGACCAGGATCAGGTGGTTGTCCGTGCCGCCGGACACCAGGTCGAAGCCGCGGTCGAGCAGAGCCGAGGCGAGCGCCTTCGCGTTGGCCACGACGCCGGCGGCGTACTCGGCGAACGACGGCTGGGCTGCCTCGGCGAGGGCGACGGCGATGGCCGCGGTGGTGTGGTTGTGCGGGCCGCCCTGCAGGCCGGGGAACACCGCCTTGTCCAGCGCCTTGGCGTGCTCGGCGTCGGACAGGAGCATCGCGCCGCGCGGACCGCGCAGGGTCTTGTGCGTGGTCGTGGAGATGACCGGGGCGTGCCCGACCGGCGACGGGTGGGCGCCGCCGGCGACCAGCCCGGCGATGTGCGCGATGTCGGCCACCAGCACCGCGCCGGCCTCCCGGGCGATCTCGGCGAATGCCGGGAAGTCGATCGTGCGCGGGATCGCCGTGCCGCCGCAGAAGATCAGCTTCGGGCGCTCGGCCAGCGCCAGGTCGCGGACCTCGTCGAGGTCGATGCGGCCGGTGTCCTTGCGCACCCCGTACTGCACCGAGCGGAACCACTTGCCGGTGGCGGACACGTTCCAGCCGTGGGTCAGGTGACCGCCGGCCGGCAGCCCCATGCCCATGATCGTGTCGCCGGGGCTGGCCAGCGCCAGGTACACCGCCAGGTTCGCCGGCGAACCGGAGTAGGTCTGCACGTTGGCGTGGTCCACCCCGAACAGCGCCTTGGCCCGCTCGACGGCCAGCGACTCGATCGGGTCGATGTACTGCTGGCCCTCGTAGTACCGCTTGCCGGCGTACCCCTCGGAGTACTTGTTGGTCAGCACGGTGCCGGTCGCCTCGAGCACCGCCGTCGACACGTAGTTCTCCGAGGGGATGAGGCGCAGCTTCTCGTACTGGCGCCTGGCCTCGCCCTCGATGAGCGCGGCCAGCTCGGGATCGGCGGCGGACAGGTGCGGGATGCCGGGCTCGTGCATGCCCCAAACCCTAGTCGCCCCCGCTGGAGAAGCCATCGTCGACCGATACGCCCATCGACCGCGCCGTTCCGGCCACGATCCGCATGGCCGCACCGACGTCGTCGGTGTTCAGGTCGGGCAGCTTCCGCTCGGCGATCGCCCGCAGCGCCGAGCGGCTCAGCGTCCCGGCCCCGGCGTGTCCCGGCCGCTCGGATCCCTTGCCGCCCACCGCCTTTCTGATCAGGAACGAGGTCGGCGGCGTCTTGAGCCGCAGCCCGAACGACCGGTCCTCGAACACCGTGACGACGACCGGCACGACGTCGCCGCGCTGCCCGGCGGTCGCGGCGTCGTAGGCGCGCTTGATCTCGACCAGGTTCACCCCGGTCTGGCCGAGCATCTTCCCCAGCTCCATCATCGGCGCGTCGCCCGCCGTGAGCTGCATCGTGACCTGGAACGTCCGCTTCTTCGGTGGCATGCGCCGGGACGTTATGAGTTGACGCAACGGAAGACTCAAGGCGAAATCGCCCATGATCGCCCGGCCGACGGATCGAGTTCCACGAGGGCAGCGCGTTCGCCGGCCTGCGGGGCGGCGGAACCCTGAAGGCGTGGCGGGGCAAGGGGATCTACCGGGCAACGGTGGCGTACGGGCTTGGTCCGGCTCACCGCCACGGTCCCGTACCGGTTCACTCCGCGATGAGCCGGCTGCCGGCCTGGTGGCGCTTGGCCAGCTCCTGGTAGATCGCGGCGTTGTTGTCGACCCAGAGCTTGGCCGAGTCGGACAGCGGCACGTGCTTCTTGGCCGGCGAGCCCATGGCGACCACCTCGTCGGGCACCTCGGCGCCCGGGGTGACCGTCGAGCCGGCGGCGACCATCGTGCGGGCGCCCACCCGCGCGCCGTCCAGCACGGTCGCGCCGTTGCCGACGATCGCGTGCGCGCCGATCGTGGCGCCGTGCACCATGCACAGGTGGCCGATGGTCGCGCCGGGGC
The DNA here is from genome assembly GCF_035942955.1 of Actinophytocola sp. Taxonomy (GTDB): domain Bacteria; phylum Actinomycetota; class Actinomycetes; order Mycobacteriales; family Pseudonocardiaceae; genus DASYTH01. The sequence goes on from NZ_DASZCQ010000147.1 coordinate 5,783, forward strand.
CGACCTCGCAGCCCTGCCCGTCCACGTGGATCACCGAGTTGTCCTGGACGTTGGCGCCCTCGCGGACCACCACGGATGCGAAGTCGGCCCTGATCACCGCGCCGTACCAGATGGACGCGTTGGCCTCGACGACCACGTCGCCGATCAGCGTCGCGGTCGGCGCGATCCACGCGTCCGGGTGAACGATCGGGCGTTTGCCCTCGAACGAGAACAGTGGCATTGCCCAACAGTAATGTTCGAGCATGAAACTGGACCGGGGCGGCTACCCGGAGACCCTGCGCATGGCCGCGGACGAGGCCGTGACGGCGGAGGCGGCCGGGTACGACGGCGTGTGGGTGCCCGAGACCCGGATCGATCCGTTGCTGGCGCTCACCGTCGCGGCCGGGCGGACCGAGCGGATCGAGCTGGGCACCGCGATCGTCGTCGCCTTCGCCCGCAGCCCGATGACCGTCGCCATGGCCGCCAACGACCTGCAGTTGCTGTCCGGTGGCCGGTTGCTGCTCGGGCTCGGCTCGCAGATCAAGCCGCACATCACCAAGCGGTTCAGCATGCCGTGGTCGAGCCCCGCGGCCCGGATGCGCGAGTACGTCCTTGCCCTGCGGGCGATCTGGCACAGCTGGGAAACCGGTGAGCGGCTGAACTTCCGCGGCGAGTTCTACACGCACACGCTGATGACGCCGTTCTTCAACCCCGGCCCGAACCCGCACGGCAACCCCAAGGTGTTCATCGCCGGCGTCGGCGAGCTGATGACCGAGGTCGCCGGCGAGGTGGCCGACGGCTTTCTGTGCCACGGCTTCTCCACCGAACGCTACCTGCGCGAGGTGACCGTGCCCGCGCTGCAGCGGGGCCGGGCCAGGGCCGGCAAGACCCTGTCCGGCTTCGAGATCAGCGGACCGTCGTTCGTCGCCACCGGCGCCACCGGGCGGGAGATCGCGTCCGCTGTGGACGCCGTCAAGCGGCAGATCTCCTTCTACGGCTCGACTCCGGCCTACCGCAAGGTGCTCGAGCTGCACGGCTGGGGCGACCTGCAGGACGAGCTGACCGCGCTGTCCAAACGCGACGGTTGGGACCGGATGCCGGAGCTGATCGACGACGAGGTGCTGCACACGATCGCCGTCGTCGGCGAGCCGGAGCCGGCCGCCGCCGAGCTCAACCGGCGCTACGGCGACCTCGTTCAGCGCCTGACCGTGCCGGACATCCTTACAGGCAGCCGAGTGTGGCGTCGATGAGCGCCTTGGACCGCGGGTCGACGACACCGCCCGGCAGCATCTGGTTGACGACGTAGCCGAACGCCAGCCCGCGCTCGGGGTGGGCGAACCCGACCGAGCCGCCCAGCCCGTAGTGCCCGAACGAGCCGGCCCCGGCCATCGGCCGCTCCGGAAAGGACAGTTGAAAGCCCAGCCCGAACCGGCTGCCGAAGCCGATCACCCGGTCGATGCCGGTGGTCTGCTGAACCGTCGCCGCCGCAAGGGTTTCCGGCCCGAGCAGCCGGACGCCGTCCACCTCGCCGAGGCAGGCGGCATACATCGCGGCCAGCGCCCTGGCGTTGGCGATGCCGTTGGCCGCCGGCAGCTGGGCCCGCCACAGATCCGGCTCGTTGATCACCCCGAACAGCCCGTTGGGGACGAGGAACGCCTTGTACGCCAAGCCGTTCGGGTCGAGCATGAGCGCGGTCAGCGGGTCGGGGGCGGCGCCGGGCGGTGGCGGGGGCGCCGGGATGAGCGGCGCCACCCGCGCCCGCTCCGCGTCCGGCAGCCCGACCCAGAAGTCGATCCCGAGCGGCTCGGCGATCTCCGCGGCCAGCAGCTGTCCCGGGCTCAGCCCGGTGACCCGGCTGAGCACCTCGCCGACCAGCCAGCCGTAGGTCAGGGCGTGGTAGCCGTGTGCCGTCCCCGGTTCCCAGTACGGCTCCTGCGCGGCGAGCGCGTCGACCATCGGGCGCCACCGGTAGATCTCCGGCATCGGCACCAGCCGCTCGACGGCCGGCAGCCCGGCCTGGTGGCACAGCAGCCACCGGACCGGCAGGGCCCGCTTGCCGGCGGCGGCGAACTCCGGCCAGTAGCTCGCCACCGGCGCGTCGAGATCGAGCTCCCCGCGCTCGGCGAGGCGGTGCGCGCAGATCGCCATGGCCCCCTTGGTCGCCGAGGCCACGATCTGCAGGGTCTGCCGGGTGTACGGGTCGTCGGACCCGGCGGCCACCGTGCCGCCGGCGAGATCCACCACCCGCCGGCCGTCGACGTACGCGCAGCACGACGCGCCGACCTCGCCGCGCCGGAAGTTCGCCTCGAACGCGGCCCGCACCGGCTCGAACCCCGGCGCCACCGTCCCGTCCACCCGCACCACGACCTCGGTCACGGCGCGAGTCTACGGACGCGGCAGGGGTGGAGCCGGCTATCCGGCGGGCTCGCGGCAGGTTGCGCCGATGCCCTCGGCGATCGTGGTGAGCATGTCGGCGAGCTGGCGGGTCTGGCCGGCGTCGAGGTTGGCGAACAGCGTCTCGCGCGCCTGGCACAGGTAGCCGGGTTTGAGCTCCTCCAGCAGCGCGCGGCCGGCCGGGGTGATCACGGCGATGGTGGCGCGGCCGTCGTCCGGGGATGGCCGCGGCTGGACGTAGCCGCGGTCGACCAGCTTGCGCATCCGGTGGCTGAGCCGGCTCTGGGACATGTTGGTGGCCTGGGCCAGGTCGGAAAGGCGCCAGCCGTCCTCGCGGATGGCCAGCGCCTGGAGCAGGACGAACTCGATCTGAAGCAGCCCGTGCCCGCGCACCGCGCGCTCCAGCTGCGGCATCCCGATCAGGACGATGCCGAGCAGCGCGGACAGCGCCCGGTCCTGGTCCACGGTCAGCGCGTACTCCTGCGACACCACCAGTCAAGTGTGCACCGTCTACAACGCGTACGGCCCGAACCGTCCCCACGCGATGAACACCGACAGCAGCAGCGTGACGACGCAGGCGACGACTCCGGTCCGGTCCCCGTGCCGCGCGTGCAGCGGGATCGCGCCGACCATGACGACGCCCGTGCCGACGGCCGCGACCGGGGTCAGCACCGGGGCGATGCCGGTGGCCGCCGGCAGGATCACGCCGGCCGCGCCGACCACGTCGACGACGCCCATGACCACCGACACCCGCGGCGACAGCAGGGGCGTCCGGCCGGCCGGCCGCGCGGCCGGCGAGCTGAGCTTCATCAGACCGGCCGCCAGGAACACGGCGGCCACCAGGCCCTGAGCGATCCACAGCACGACGTTCACCTGCGCCCCTCCAGTTACTTTAAGTTTAAAGTTCTTGGCCGGCATGCTAGCGCGGAGAAACTTTAAGTGTCAAGTAAATGGATTTGGACACTTTCCGGGAGGCCCCTAACTTTTCCGCCGGAAAGGGCGACGTACTAGCCACAAGCCGCCCGTATGGGCATCGTGATCACAAAGCCGGGAGACAGGCATGCGTTATCGACCAATCGACGGCGAGCCCGAGGATCGACGGTTCGGCCGCTTCATCCCCGATGACTGGCGGCACGTCGAGCGGTATCCGTTCACCGCGCTGGCGACCGAGGAACGGCCGAGCCGGCGGCCCGTCGTGATCGGCGTCAACTGGTACAAGGAGATGGACAACCCGCAGAAGGACGAGGCGTCCGGCGAGTACTTCATCGCGCGCGGCGGGGCGCAGTCGCTGACCAGGATTCGCGGTGGACACTGCGTGTGCCTTGAGCCCGGCGGCGAGCCGGACCGCGAAAAATGGCAGACCTTCTACGACCAGGGCCAGGAAGGTGCGTGCGTCGGCTTCGGGTGGTCGCGCTGCATGACGATCCTCAACGGCGGCCAGTTGTACGCCGCGCGCTGGTTGTGGGACCGCGCCAAGGAAGGCGACGAGTGGGGCGAGACCAACCCCGGTGACAACAACGGCACCTCCGTCCGCGCCGCCGCCGAGGTTCTCGTGGCCGCCGGCCACGTCGACTGGAAGCAGGCCTTCGCCGACGACGACCACCTCACCCGCGCGTCCTACCAAGCAGACCTCAAAGACGGCCTGCAGGTCTTCCGCTGGGCCCGCTCCGTCGACGAGGTCCACGAGGTCCTGGGCAACGAGCGCGCCGACACCCTCGGCGCCGTCCCGATCCTCAACTCCTGGGGCGCGTCCTACCCGCACCGCGTCTGGCTGCCCGACGACGTCCTCGACCGCCTGATCCGCGAAGACGGCGAGATCGCCATTCCCACCGACCGCTGATCAGACCGCGGCGAGCCGCAATACCAACGTGGCCGCACCCAATACCGCCAACAGGGCTGGTGTGGGCAGGTTCTTCGCATCCCTCGCCCGGATGTGGAAAATCATCGCGCCGGCGAAGTAGCAGATCACGCCGATCGCCGCCGCGACGCCGACCGGCGCCCACACCAGCCCGGCAAGCAAACCCGCCGCGCCGGCAAGCAGAACGACCGCCAGGTAGTTGAGCTTGTCCTCCGGCACGCCAACCCTGGCATAGCTGCGCACGACGCTCTCGTCGTGCGACAGCTTCCGCACGGCCGACCACGCCAGCAGCCCCGCCAGCACGACCGTCACCACCATGACCGCGAACACGCCGCCGAATCTATACAAATGTACAGATTCCGGCAAGCCCTGCTAAGAAGACCTCCATGAGCCCCCAGCGCAGCAACCGCTCGGCGCTGATCGACGGCACCCTCCGCTGCCTGGAACGCCTACCCCCCGAACGCATCACCGCCCGCGCGATCGCCGAGGAGTCCGGCGCCAACCTCGCCTCGATCACCTACCATTTCGGCTCCAAGGACAACCTCGTCACCGAAGCCGTCATCGAAGGCCTCGACCGCTGGCTCGCCGACATCACCACGGCCTTGGAAGGCCTCACCGCCACCACCCCCGCCGCCCGCTACCGCGAGGCCTCCGCCATCATCGAAACCACCCGGCCCCACCACACCGGCCTAGCCCGCAACTTCGTCGGCGCCCTAGCCAAAGCTCAGCACGACCCCCGCATCCGAGCTCTGCTCGCCGCCGGCTTCCACCGCACCCGCCCCGCCATCGCCGAATTGCTCGGCCTAGGCTCCGACCAACCCGGGGTGGACGCCGCCGCCCTAGTCCTAGCCCTCTTCAACGGCCTCCTCTTCCAATCCCTCCTCGACCCCACCCTGACCATCGAAGGCCCCCGCCTCGACCGTGCCCAATCCCGCCTCCGCACAATCCTGCCCGAATAGGCACTCTCCTCGAATTCACACTTCGCCGATGTTCGGCCTCAGGCCATTGAATACTCGCATGTTGACTGGCATCCCGGTCGGCCGACTGCCAATCTTCACGTGCCCGTATCCCTTCACCGAGAGAATCCTTTCCCGATGAGTCCATGCCCAGGTCGAGTGCTTCGTGAATGGGCTCCTTGGACGCTATTTGTCGACTTCCTGGCGCTGCACGAAGGGACCTGCCTGCTGTCCTGAATCCTGTTCATGGCCGCAGTTGCCGTGCTATGCATTCTGGCATTTCGTATTCGTTCGCGTCGGCGGGTGGCGACTCAGGCCGAGGCCTGGGCGCGGCTCATTGAGATCAAGCGGTCTACGCCGGGTGCGCGTGGCCTGGATTATCGACGCCTACCAACACACGAACCGGAACTAAGGCAGTCATCAAGTGGGCGGACACCGGAGAGGAACAGGACAGTTGGTTTCGCGGCATGCGCGTGTGGAAGGCCAATGCGTTCCGTTAACCGGCAGTGATGGCTACGGCTGGCATCACGATACGAACTGCCGGTACATCGATCCCGACCATTTACTTGCGGTGACAGCAGGAGACGCACAAGCCTGCCACGAGCGACTGTACGGACGTAATGTGTAGGTTACAGTGCTAGATCGGCCAATATCGTCATCGGTCTTGCTCGTACTCACCTGGTCGCATGTTGACCTGGTCGGCAACCCGAATGCCACACACCGCCGATCCCGCCAACATCAAGGTCTGACGCTCGGTGCTCCGGGACGCAGCCGACCGGTACTGGCGGGAGCACAAGCTGGTGTTCCCGATACTGCTGGCCACCCAGCAAGACGACGCCAAGGTGCGGCGGGACTTCCGCAGGGTCATCGAGCCTGCCGGCCCGACCGGTAAGGAGCGCCCTCCCCGCCAGCTCCGACACAGGCTTGTCTCGCTGCTGTCCAACAACGGCGTGCCTGCTGAGCAGACCGCACGCCCGGTCGGCCACAGCGGCACGGTGGTCACCGAACTGGTGTACCGCAAGCAGATCCGGCCAGTGCTCGAGGACGGGGTGGACCGCATCTTCGGCACAGGAGACGAGGTGGCCTAGTCACTCGAAGACGCATCAGGCCCCGTCCATTCACTTCGGACGGGACCTGAGCTGCGAGCCGCCTGTCGGAATCGAACCGACGACCTGTTCATTACGAGTGAACCGCTCTGGCCGACTGAGCTAAGGCGGCGGGCTGGGTTCAAGTGTAGCCGGAGGGGTGGCGTCACTTGCGGGGGTTGGGGTCGTTAGGTCAGTGTGGTGCGGGTGATGCGAAGACGGCTGGGTTGGGTGGCGTTGCCGCTGGTGGGGGCCTTGGTGGGGCTGCCGGCGGGGGCCACGGCGCAGCCGGAGAGCAAGACCGTGGGGCGGGCGATCGGGGATGCGGGGACCGGGCTGGCGATCGTCAGGGTGACGCCGCAGGAGAAGCAGTCGGCGGTGGAGCTGGGGCTGGGGTTGGCGAGCGCGGAGGTGAACTCCGAGGCGGCGCGGGGGTTCGAGCGGGCGGTGGCCCAGGCGGCGCCCGGCGGGGTGAGCGGGCCGGAGGGGGTGCCGGAGACGCCCGGGACGCTGTCGCAGACGGCGCCGCCGGACAACAAGGACGCGAAGACCGGCGGGCTCAGGCTGCCGTCGTCGCCGTTGGATGCGCTGGTCAAGGGTGGGGCGCTGAACGGGTCGGCGCATGCGCGGTGGAGCGACACGCTGGGGCCGTGCGTGGGGACGATCTCGGATGCGAGCACCGAGCTGGCCAGCCTGTCGGTGCTGAACGCGATTCCGAGCCTGCCCAACGTCACCGACCTGAGCGGGCGGTTGGACGCGCCGAACGCCGACGCGCAGGGTGATCAGGCGATCGTGGACGGGATCAGGAAGCTGGCCGGGCCGCTGAGCACGCTGGGCGGGGTGCTGGCCGGGGCGGGCGGCGGCCAGGCGACCGGGTCGGTGCTGAGCCTGCCGAACACGATGTCCGTGCGGTCGACAGTCGGGCTGGTGGACATCCCGGGGTCGAAGAACAAGGCGGTGCAGTCGACGTCGACGATGCGGGTGGCGGCGATCAAGTTGCTGGCCGGCACGCCGTTCGAGATCTCGATCAACGTGGTGAGCCAGCCGACGCTGCAGGTCACGTCGACGGGCGAGGCGAAGACGTCCACCGTGCGGTACACCGCGCCGGTGCTCGAGGTGGTCCAGGGCGGGCGCGGCCTCGGCAGGCTGGACGCGGCGAACCCCAAGCTGGACATCCCCATCGGAATCCCGCTGGCCGGCGCGCCGGGGACGGGCAACCTGCCGATCATCGGCGATCTGCTGGCCAGCGGCCAACCCGTGGCCGACGCCGTCAGCCAGGGGCTGCAGAAGCTCGACCTCGGCGTGATCCGGCTGAGCATCGCCCAGCTCAGCGAGAAGTCCCAGGAGATGACCCAGCCGTTCAAGGGTTTCCAGCTCGCCGCCTCGGCCAGGATGCTCGATCTTCAGGTGCTGCCCACGGCCGCGCTGGGGCTGCCGAACCTGCCGTCGGCGCTGGCCCAGGTGTCGCTCGGCGAGCAGATCGCGCGCGCGTTCGCCCCGATGGGGGGCGTGGTCTGCGGGGCGCCCGCGCAGCCGGCCGCTCCCCCGGCGCCAATGCCGCAGGGCAAGGCGCCGACGAAGCTGGCGCACACCAGCGCGCAGTACCAGTCCGTGGAGATGTTCTGGACCGGCACCGGCATGCTCCTGCTCGGCGTGGTGCTGGTGGCCGCGTTCCCGGTGCGCCGCGAGCCGGTGCCGCAACCGGTGCGGAAACCGACGCCGTACCCGCGACAAGCTGAGACGGAGCCGAAGCCCTCTCAGGATGAGACGGACGGCTGACGCGCCCTTGGGTAGCGTCGATCGCATGCTGGTCGGCGAGCCCTCCCAGCCCGCGGTGGTGAGCCGGGCGCGCCAGATCTGGCTGCTCGTCGAGTACGGCGTGCTGTTCTTCGCGCTGGCCGGTGTCTACACGCTGATCGGCCACCCGGGCAGCCCGGTCCCGTTCCTGGTGCTCAGCGCGCTCGGAGTGGTGCTCTACCTGCGCTCGCGCCCGGACTTCGACCGGCGCGACTTCCTGCGCCCGCGCGCGATCCGCGGCCAGCTGCGGCCGGTGCTCACGCTGTGGGCGCTCGCGGCCGTCGCGGTGCTGCTGGCCCTGCTGATCCTGTCGCCCGGCCGGTTGTTCGAGCTGCCCCGGCGCGACCCGATCGTCTGGGTGATCGTGCTGGTCGCCTACCCGCTGCTGTCGGTGTACCCGCAGGAGCTGATCTTCTGCGGCTTCCTGTTCCACCGCTACGCCCCGGTGTTCGGCACCGGCAACGGCTTCGTCGCCGCCAGCGCCGCGGCCTTCGGGTTCGTGCACATCATCTACGGGCAGTGGCTGTCGGTGGTGCTGACCGTGATCCTCGGCGCGGTGCTCGCCCGGCGCTTCGCGCGGACCAGGTCGCTGGCCGTGGTGTGGCTGGAGCACGCGCTGTACGGGCTGCTGGCGTTCACCGTCGGGCTGGGCTCGTTCTTCTACAACGGCGCCGGAGACTAGCCGTAGTGCAGCGCCGTGAGCATGGCCTCGACGGCGATGCGGGGCTTGACGTTGAGCTCGATGGCTTCGCGGCAGGCGAGCACGGCTTCCAGGCGGCGCAGGGTGGATTCGGGGGTCCAGGCGGCGGCGGCCTTGGCGATCTCGGTGGCGTGGTCGGGGTGGTTGAGGGTGGCGCCGGCGGCGGTCGCGGTGACCAGGACGTCGCGGTAGAAGCCGGCGAGGTCGACGAGGGCGAGGTCGAGGGCGTCGCGTTGGGTGCGGGTGGCCCGGGACTTCTGGCGGCGCTCGAGCTCCTTGATCGCCGCGGCGCTGCCCCGGGTGGCGGCGGCCGCACCCTTGCCGGTGCCGCCGTAGCCCATGGCGGTCTTGAGGGCCTCCTTCTCCGCCTCGTCGCGGGTGCCGCTGACCTCGGTCGCGTCCGCCTCGGCGGTCTTGACCAGGTCGTCGGCGCAGTCGAACACGTCGGACAGCCGGCGCAGGTGCAGCGGGATGCGCAGCACGGCGGCGCGGCGCTCGCGGGCCGCCTCGTCGGTGGCCAGGCGACGGGCCTTGCCGACGTGGCCGCCGCACACCGAGGCCGCCCAGCGCGCGGTGGCCTCGTCGAGCCCGTCGCGGGCCCGCAGCACCTCGGCGATGGCCGCGGGGGCCGGCGTGCGCAGGGCGATCGGGCGGCACCGGGAGCGGATCGTGATCGGCACGTCGTCCGGGTGGTCCGACGGGGCGCAGAGCAGGAACACGGTCCGCTCCGGCGGCTCCTCGACGGCCTTGAGCAGGGCGTTGGCCGCGCCCTCTGTGAGCCGGTCGGCGTCCTCGATGATCACGACCTGCCAGCGGCCGCCGGTCGGGCGGCGGGCCGAGGTCTGCACAAGGGCGCGCATCTCGGCCACCGAGATCGACAGCCCCTCGGGGACCACCAGCCGGACGTCGGCGTGCGTGCCGGCCATCGTGGTGCGGCAGCCGGGGCACTCGCCGCAGCCGGTGCCGGACGCGCACTGCAGCGCGGCGGCGAACGCCCTGGCGGCCACCGAGCGGCCGGAGCCGGGCGGGCCGGTGAACAGCCAGGCGTGGCTCATCCCCGCGCCGGAACCCGATTCGTCCACAATGGACTTGCCGGCCTCGGCGGCCGCGCGCAGCACCGCGACCGCCTCGGTCTGGCCCACTACTTGGAACCACACGCTGTGCCCGACCGCTCCGCTCCGCTCCGCGCTGTCGATCACTTGCTCTCCACCGGCTCCAGGTTGTCCTGCGGGATGAGGGCGGCCAGCCGCTTGCCGGCCAGGGCGGCCTGCACGGACGTGCGGACCCGCTCGGCGACCTCGTCCGGGTCGCCCTCGGCGTCGACGACGACGTAGCGGTCCGGGTCGGACCGGGCCATCTCGGTGAGCACGTGCTGGACCCGCCAGTGGTGCTGGGTGGCGTTGTGGCCGACCGACGGCATCGTGGCCGGGTCGCGGTCGAGCAGCACGGTGATGTCCGGGCGCAGCCGGGCGGTGGCCCAGTCGGCCAGGCCCTCCAGCTCGCCGGGGTCCATCCCGGCCGCGACCGACAGGTGGGCCAGCGGGCTGTCCACGAATCGCTCCATGACCACCAGCGCACCCCGGTCGAGCGCCGGGCGGATCTGCCGCTCCACGATGTCGGCCCGCACCGCGGCGGCGACCAGCGCGTGCGCCCTGGCCCCGGCCAGCTGCGCGCCGGCAAGCACGGCCTGCAGCCGGCGGTCGTCCAGCGCCGGATCGGTGGCCAGCAGCACCTCCTTGCGGCCGGGATGGCGCAGCCAGTCGGCCAGCAGGTGCGCCTGGGTGGCAGTGTCCTGCACGGTGTCGCCCTCGACCGCGATCAGCAGGCCGGTCGAGCGGCGCGGATGGCGCCGGATGGCGGCGACCAGGTCGGCCCAGATCGGCTCGGCGCGCCGGTCGTCCATCTGCCGGTAGGCGATCACCCCGACCAGCGCGGCGACCAGCCCGCCGACCAGCAGCACCGGCCGGGTGCCGTCGACGATCATGTCCCGGCCCCATGCGCTGACCACGCGCGGCTTGACCAGGCCGACCAGCAGCGGCACGGACGCGGTCACCCCGAACAAGATGATCTTCATCAGCGACTGGTAGACCGCGTTGATCCGGCCCCGGACGGCGTCCTCCACCTGCGAGCCGATGATCGTCACACCGGTCAGGAACGCCACCCCGGCGCACGCGCCGACCAGGGCAACGGCGATCAGCGACACGGCAAGGTGCGGCGACAGCGCCACCAGCGTGAGGATCAGCCCGGCAAGGACGATGGCGATGCCGAACAGCCGGTTGTGCGGCAGCCGGACGGCCAGCTTGGGCGACATGGCCATGCCGGTGCCCAGCCCGACGAACAGCGCGACGAACAGCATGCCGAACGCCGAGTCGCCACCCTGCAGGCTGTTGGCGTACTGCTTGGCGGTGCCGATCACCGCTCCCCCGGCGGCGAACGCCCCGACCATGCCGATCAGCAGCCCGCGGACCAGCCGGGTGCTGCGGATGAACCGCAGCGCGTCGCGCAGCATGGCCAGCAGGCCCGGCCGCTGCTCCTCCGCCGGCCGGGCCACGCCGGTGCCGGCCGGCGGCGCGGCGTCCGCCGGCTGCGGCTCGGGCCGCACCCGGCGGGACAGCTCGGGGATCCGGGTGACCAGGATGGCGCTGGTCAGGTACAGCAGGCCGTTGATCACTACGATGATCTTGGCGATGTTCAGGGCGACCGCGTCGGTCTGGAAGTCCAGGGTGGTGCCGATGCCGGTGACCAGGGAGTACAGCCCGGCCGCTGTGACGACGGCGAGCCCGTAGGTCATCACCATGCCGAGCTGGTTGGCGGTCTCCACCTGATCGCGGCGGCGCAGCAGGTTGGGGACCGCCGCCTCCTTCGACGGGATCCACAGCATGGCGCAGCTGCCGATCAGGAAGTTCGCCACGAACAGCCACCAGGCCGTGCCGAGGATGGCGATCGAGCTGAACAGCGCGCAGCGGATCAGGTCGCAGACGACCATGACCTTGCGGCGGTCGAACCGGTCGGCGAACACGCCGCCGAGCGGGGCGAACAGCAGGCCGGGCAGCAGCTGGGTGAGGATCACGCCGGCGAAGGCGAAACTCTGCGCCTGGTAGCCCTCGGTCAGCTTGGTGACCAGGCCGGTGAGGGCGAGCAGGGATAACCAGTCGCCGATGCTGCACAGGTAGGTGACGCCCCACAGCCGGCGGAACGCCCGGATGGCCAGGACGCTGCGGGCGCGGTGCGTGATGGACGCGTTGGACGTGGCCGGCGTCCTCGACCAGCCAGTGGCGTCCACGTCCGAGCCCGCGCTGATGACCTCCACCCCTCTTCCAGCCCGGTCACCAGCGTAGCCGGGCGGACCGACAGGCATGTGCCGGCCGCCGAACTTCGGCGATCAGTTGAAGATCCCGCCAAGGGTCTCGAGCAGGCCGCTGATGATCGATATGACGATCCACAGGAGCACCGCGATGACCACGATCACCGCGCCGATGCCGCCGGCCGCCGCGCCCGGCTTGCGGCGCGGCGCCCACTTGGGCGGCGGGATGGGCGGCGACGGCCGGCGCGACCG
>NZ_DASZCQ010000148.1:0-10220 GCF_035942955.1 Actinophytocola sp.
GATCACGGTGTAGCCCAGCGCCTGGATCCGGCGGACCTCGTCCGGGGTCGCGGTGATCATCAGGCGGCTGTCCTCCGGACCGTTGATCGCCGCGCCGGTGGCGGCGATCGCCGAGCGCTGCTCGGCCGTCTTGACGCCGAGGACGCTGTACTCGGCGCTGGCTCTCGCGCCGGTGGTCTCGGGCCGGTCACCGGTTGCCGACCCCGTTGACATGACGACGGCCAGGGCGACGATCGCCCCGGCCACCACCGTGAAGCGTTGACGGTTCACGCGTTGCCTCCTGCAGGGAGCGCCGGCCGTCCGGCGCTGGAGGTGGGTATGGAGTTGTGCCCGGGGGCTGCCCCGCCCCGGGTTAACTGATGTTCACCTGGCCATGGGGTGCCGGCAAGCCTGCGAACAGGTGGAACTGGCCTCAGTAATTGCCACTTCACAGAGTTCGCTATCCGAACGGGGACGCGTCACCTGCCGAGCAGGTCCCGTGCGATGTGGGTGACCTGGACCTCGTCGCCGCCGGCGTAGATCGTCAGGGACTTGGCGTCCCTGGCGAGCTGCTCGACCCGGTACTCGGCCAGGTAGCCGTTGCCGCCGAAGAGCTGGACGGCCTCCATGGCCACCTCGGTCGCCGCCCGCGACGCGTACGGCTTCATCGCCGACGCCTCGGCCAGGGTCGGGGTCCGGCCGGCACGCAGCGGCTCCACCGTGCGGAACACCAGGTTCTGCACGGTGAGCCGGGCCACCTCCATCGTGGCCGGCTTGTGTTTTCCAGCGTCAGGCCTCACCGAGCCGGCGGGTGATCGCCGCGACCACGCCGGGGCGCTCGTCGGCGAGGTAGAAGTGGCCGCCGGGGAACACCTCCAGCTCGAACCCGGCGGTGGTGTACCGGCGCCAGCGGTCGACGTCCTCGACCGACACGCGGGGGTCGGAGTCGGCGGCCATGGCCAGGATGGGGCAGCTCAGCGGTGGGCCGGGCCGGTAGACGTAGGTCTCGGCGGCGCGGTAGTCGCTGCGCAGGACCGGCAGGATCATGTCGAGCAGGTCGGGATCGGTGAGCACGGTGGAATCGGTGCCGCTCATCTCGGCCAGCTCGGCGAGCAGGCCCTCGTCGTCGCGCCGGTGCACGCCGCTGTCGCGGACGTCGGCTGGGGCGCGGCGGCCGGACACGATCAGGCGCCGCGGCACCAGGCCGGCGTCGCGTTCGAGCCGCCTGGCCACCTCGAACGCCACCGTCGCGCCCAGACTGTGTCCAAAGAGGACAAAAGGTCGATCGAGCCACGGCAGCAGCGCCTCGGTCAGCGCGTCGGCGAGCCGGGTCGCGTCGTCGATGCACGGCTCGCCGAGCCGGTCCTGGCGGCCCGGGTACTGGATCGACAGCACGTCCGCCGCGGCCGACAGGTCCCGCGAGAACGGGAAGAAGTAGCTGGCCGAGCCGCCTGCGTGCGGGAGCAGAACCAGCCGGACGGGCCGGTCGGGGGCGGCGTGGAACCGGCGGACCCACCCGCCGCGCTCAACCTGCACGGTGACCCTTTCTCTCGACGTAGCCCCTCGGGGTCGCGCCGACACAGGTTACTGAGCGGGGAATTAGGTTGGGCACATGACGCAGACGGTATGGACCGAGGTCGATCACTACCTCGCCGATCGGCTGGTGGGCTCCGACCCGGTGCTGGACGCCGCGCTGGCCGCCAGCGACGAGGCCGGGCTGCCGGCCATCAACGTGGCGCCCAACCAGGGCAAGCTGCTGCACCTACTGGCCCGGATGCGCGGCGCGCGGCGGATCCTGGAGATCGGCACGCTCGGCGGTTACAGCGCGATCTGGCTGGCCAGGGCGCTTCCCGAGGACGGCCGGCTGATCAGCCTCGAGTACGAGCCGCGGCACGCCGAGGTGGCGCGGGCCAACCTCGCGCGCGCCGGGCTGGCCGACAAGGTGGAGGTGCGGGTCGGCCCGGCCCTTGACACCCTGCCCGGGGTGGCCGGCCACGCACCGTTCGACCTCACCTTCATCGACGCCGACAAGAAGAACAACGCCAACTACTTCACGTGGGCGCTCCGGCTGTCCACAGTGGGCAGCCTGATCATCGTGGACAACGTGGTGCGCAACGGCGCCGTGGTCGACGCCGACACCGACGATCCGGACGTGCAGGGCGCCCGGCACCTGCTCGACGTGATGGCCGCCGAGCCCCGGGTGAGCGCGACGGCCATCCAGACCGTGGGCACCAAGAGCTACGACGGGTTCGCCCTCGCCCTCGTCACCGGCTGAGCGGGGTCTCAGGCACCCGACAGCAGCATCTCCAGGGTGCCCTCGGCCGCGGTATGTCCACCCTGCTCGAGCACGACGCGGACCACGGCAAGGCCGCCCTCGATCCCGTCGTCGAGGTTGGCGTGCACCAGGCACGGCTCGTCGAACTCGACGTAGCGGTGCAGGGAGAAGTCGCCGGCCACCGGCAACGCGTGCGGTCTGCCGACCACGATCAGCGCCGCCTGGCGGGCCGCCTCCACGGCCGCCATGCCCGGCACGTGGTCGACCGAGTGGTCGAAGATCACCGGATGGTCGGGGTCGAGCCGCACCCGCCAGGCTCGGCGGCGTTCCGGCTCGTGGGCGATCACGACGTCCCTTCGGTGCCGGCGGCCGACCAACTCCGGCGTCACCATCCGGCAGCCGGTGACCGGCGGCGACGTCGCGTTCAGGTGTTCACCCCGAAGCCGGGCGTAGCCGGCGGCCGAGACGCAGCTCCACCTGATCGCCGCCCTTGCGATCGGCATGCCGTCCCGGAAGCAGCGGTACTCGAACAGCATCCCCGCGAACCCGCGGCCGCGGCGGCGGATGTCGTGGGCGGTGACGTTGATCAGGATGTCGACCGGCTGGGTCCCCGCGGTGCGCAGGCCGGCAGGGAGGACCGCGAACCGCTTCTCGTGGGTGATGAACATGAAGTCGATCGGCACCTCGAACGCGACATGGGCGATCAGCAGGCCGGCCTGGCGCAGGCACTCCACGAGGAGCATGGGATCGTGCGAGTCCCGCGTGATCGGGCCGTAGAAGCTGTGCGAGCCCGGCCACCGGGCGCCGACCTCGAAGGTGTTGTGGCCGGTCACCCGTAGACCGGTCACGAACACCTCGGAGCCTGCGGTGCGATGTACCAGGTGGCGCGGAACGGTCTGCGTGAACAGCGCCGGCTCCGCCTTCGGTAAGTCCTGCGACAGACGCCCGTTCCATTGGTTGATCATTGCGGTCATGCCAAACCTCGTCCCAGGTGAAGATCAGTTTCGTGTCTGCTGGCATCAGCTTGCGTGCCTCGACGGCGGCCGTCCCGTGTGTCCCTCGCCTGCGGTGCGTCCTCACCAGGGGGAACCGAGGGACGGCGCCCGGAGATCCGGTTCAGTTGTGTGGCCTGAGCCACAGACAGAACAATACCTACCACCCGGTTTTTTTTCGAGAGGTCAACCGGTAATTTTGAGTTACCCTGGAGTGGCGGTCGACTGGTCACACACGGATCTCCGACCGAGGTTCGACCAGGTCCGGAGCGTGGCGTGGCATGCTTGTCGGGTGCCCTGCGGGGTCATCACGAGGAGGTGCGGGCGTTGCCAAGACAGGACCGGGCGGAGCGTACACGCAACGCCATCCTGGACGCCGCCGCGGAGGTGTTCGACGAGCGCGGCTTCAACGGTGCGAGCCTGTCGGACATCCTGACCAGAGCCGGAGTCACCAAGGGTGCGCTGTACTTCCACTTCACCTCCAAGGAGGAGCTGGCCCGCGCGATCATCGACGAGCAGTTCACGGTTCCCCTGCCGTTCGTCGACTTCGACAATCTCACCCTGCAGACCCTCATCGACATGAGCCACGCGCTGGCCTACAACCTGCGGGAGAACGTCCGGGTCCGGGCCAGCGTCCGGCTGGTGGTCGAGTCCAACTTCGCCAACCCGTCCCCGGAGGCGTACGACCGGTGGATCAAGATGGCCACCGACGTGCTGACCGCCGCCCAGGAGCGCGGTGACCTCCGCAAGGAGCTCGACCCGGAGGACGTCGCGAACTGGACCTCCGCGGTCTTCCTCGGCATCCAGACGCAGTCCGAAGTGCTCACCCGGCGGGAAGACATCCACGAGCGGCTCACCTTCCTGTGGCGGATCGCGCTGCCCGGGCTGGTGCCGTCGCGCCGGCTGGCCCGCTTCGTGCCCTCCGGCACCGGGCCGTGGAGCACCTCCGCCGCCGCAACAGCCTGATGCCCAACCGGTTCCAACACCTCGAGCTCGTCTGTCTCAACATCGACGGGGTGCTGTTGCCGGACACGTTCAGCCCCGTCGTGCACCGCTTCCTCAGCCGGTTCGGGGTGGAGTACACCAGCCTGCTCGAGCGCCTGATCCTGTCCCAGCCGCGGATGGTCAGCGCCTCGATCCTCGCGTCGGTCGCCGGGCTGCCGTGGACCTGGCAGCAGGTGGTCGACGAGTACTTCGCCGAACGGGACCGGTACCTGGCCGACCACCCGCTCACCGTCTCACCCGGCACCGCCGAGCTGCTGACCCTGTTGCGGGACAAGGGCGCCGTCACGATCTGCTACGGCGGGATGGACCGCGACAGCTTCGACACGTACCTCGGCGAGTACCGGCACCTGTTCGCCGAGCCCGGATACATCACCACGGACCGGATAAGGCCGGGCATCAAGGAGATCGTCACCGAGTACTTCGACTACCGGTACGACCAGGTCCTGTTCGTCGACGACGTCAATCGGTTCGCCGAGTTTGCCAAGCACCTCGACGTGGCATTCATCGGTGTGCCGAGCAGCTTCGAGTACGGCTTCCAGCGCGAGCACATGCGACGGACGGGCGTCCGCCACATCGTCGACACGCTGCTGGACATCGACGACGCGCTGCTCGACCAGGTGGACCGAGAGGCGGCGGCGGGGACGGTGTGGGCTGAACATGTACCGCAGGAACATCCTGATCAGCGGGGCCAGCGCGGGGCTCGGCAGGGGAATGGCCCGACGGTTCGCGGCGATGGGCCGCAACCTCGCACTGTGCGCCCGCCGAGCTGACCGGCTCGAAGAGCTGCGTCGTGAGCTGACCGCCACGCATCTGGGGATCGAGGTGGTCACCTGCCCGCTCGACGTCAACGACCACGACGACGTCTTCGCCGTGTTCCGCAAGCTGCGCGACACCCTCGGCGGCATCGATCGCGTCATCGTCAACGCCGGACGCAGCAA
This sequence comes from Actinophytocola sp., assembly GCF_035942955.1. Lineage (GTDB taxonomy): Bacteria > Actinomycetota > Actinomycetes > Mycobacteriales > Pseudonocardiaceae > DASYTH01. The sequence continues at coordinate 5,190 of NZ_DASZCQ010000148.1, forward strand.
GGGCGCCGCGCTGGGCACCGGCTCGTTCGACGCCAACCGGGAGATCATGGAGACGAACCTGGTCGCGGCGCTGGCCCAGGCGGAGGCCGCGATGGAGATCTTCCGCGAGCAGCGGTCCGGTCACCTGGTGCTGATCTCCTCGGTCGCCGCGCTGCGCGGGCTGCCCCACACCCGGACCAGCTACGCGGCCAGCAAGGCCGGGCTCAGCACCCTGGCCGAGGGGCTGCGCATGGAGACGCTGCACGAGCCGATCAAGGTCACCACGATCTATCCCGGCTACATCCGCTCGGAGATGAACGGCCACCGGGAGCAGGCCCCGTTCGTCGTCGACACCGACACCGGCTGCCGGCTGCTGGTCAAGGCGATCGAGCGGGAACCGGCCAGCGCACGGGTGCCGGCCTGGCCATGGGCCGCGACGGGCTTCGCCCTGCGGCACCTGCCGCTACCCCTGGTACCAAGGCTGCTGAGCTGGATCGGCTAGCAGCGATCCATCCGACCACGCTTGTTCAAAGGTGTCACTGGAACCGTCGCCGGAGTCGACCAATCTCTGGCGAGGGCGACCGGCGGCCTTGCCCGGGCGGTCACCACCGAGCACCGCGTCTGAAGCGCATTTCGAAACTGCGCCGAGGTCGGCAAATCTTTGGCGAGGGCGGCCGCCACACGACGACCAGGGCAGGGGCGAGGAACGAGCCCCTGCCCGCAGGCGTCGTCAGCCGACCACCCACGACACGCAACCACCCACACCGGCCCGCAACCCACTACGCAACCCGACCCGAGGCCGGCGCCGAAGGCGCCCGGTGGCCTTGCCCGAGCTATCAAACACCGTCGGGCTGGACGGCGTCGGACCCGCCGGTGTGGAACTCCGACAGCCGGCTGGCCGAGACGATGCCGGGGAGCATGAGTGCCCACATGTCGCCCAGCCCGGAGCGCATGCTGCCGCGGCGGATGCCGGACCACCAGAGCACCTCGATGCCCACGCAGACGGTGAGCACCAGGGTGCTGACCACGTCGATGACCACACCCTCCTCGAGCTCACCGGCCCGCTCGGCGCGCAGCAGCGTGGCGTCCACCGTGGAGAGCAGCTCGACGTAGAAGTCCACGAACGGCCGGCCCCGGTCGCCGCATTCCCGGGCGGTACGCAGGCTGGCCCGGATCACCGGCTCGCTGTCGAGCCACCGGGCCAGCATGTGGGTGATGTCGATGAGCGACTGCAACGCGTGCGCCTCGGTGGCGGTCAGCTTCTCCACGAAGGACCGCAGCATGCCGCACGCCTCGGCCTGGATGGCGCCACCCAGCTCCTTCTTCGAGGCGAAGTGGAAGTAGAACGCGCCCTTCGTGACGCCCGCGGCACGGCTGACGTCGTCGAGCGTGGCCCCGGCGAAGCCGTTGCGATCGAACAGCTCGGCGGCGGACCGCACCAGGTGCAGACGGGTGTACTCCGATCTCGCTTGTTTCGTCACGGCACACCCCGTGGCATGGAGCTCTGGTCACTCACCAAGTCAGCCAACGAGGGGCGGTGGCGTGCGGTTCCCGCACGCGCACCGCCCTCACCAGGATGTGCGGTTGACTCTCTCATTGCCGCCCTCCGGCCCGGGGGGCGGCCGCGGCGCCGTTACCCGGCGCGGACCAGGTTAGTGGCCTCGGAGCCGTGCTCGGCCAGCCGCGGATCGGACATGAGGATGGCGTGCTGCAGCCGGCGCAGGCTCGGCGACGGCTCCAGGCCGAGCTCGTTGACCAGGGAGGTCCGCAGCCGCCGGTAGACGTCGATGGCCTCACCGCGCCGGCCCGACCGGTACAGCGCGAGCATGAGGTGCGCGTAGATGCCTTCATGGGTGCGGTACCGCCCGACCAGGCCGGCGAGTTCCCCGAGCAGCTCGTGATGGCGGCCCAACCGCAGATCCGCGTCGATGCGGCGGTCAAGGACATTGAGCCGAGCCTCCTCAAGACGATGCGCCTCAACCTCGAGCAGGGAGCCGGTCTGAACGTCTACGAGCGCACGACCCCGCCAGATCGCCAAAGCTTCGGTGAAGCTCCTCGATGCGGTCTCGAAGTCGCCGAGCTCGCGCGCCCGATGCCCGACCGCCGCCAGCCGGTCGAAGTCTCGCACGTCAACCCTGCCACCCATGGTATCGAGCAAGTATCCGCCCGGATACGTGACCAGGATGCGTTTGGGATCGCGAATTTCGGTCGAACCAGACTGTGCGAGCGCCGCACCGATCAGGTTGCGCAGGTGGAGGATGTAGGTCTGCACGGTCGTGTTCGCGCTGCGGGGGATGTCCTCGCCCCACAGCTCCTCGAACAGCGAGGCCATCGGCACCACCTGGTCGGCGTGCATGGCGAGCATCGCCAGCACCTTGCGTGGCTTCGCAGCAGTCGGAGCTACCGATACGCCACCTTCGCGGGCCGCTAACGGACCAAGAACCTCTATGTCCACTTCGTCTCCCGTGGCCGTGTGACTTCAGTGCCGGCCCGGTGGTCGGCAGCAACTCGGTTGCCCCTCAAGGATACAAAACCGACCGCCCGGTTTGTCAAGGAAGAAACCGGGCGGTCGGTTCGTTGAATCTGCAACCCGGTGAGGCGACGGCCCGAGGTGCTTGTCATGCGCCCGACGAGACGGAGCGTTCGAGCGACGGATCGTGGTTCAGGATGGCCTGCATGCGGTCCCTGAGCATCGCGGACGGCTCCATGCCCAGCTCGTCGACCAGCCGGCGGCGCACCAGGTTGTACTCGCGCAGCGCGTCCGCCTGCCGCCCGGACCGGTACAGCGCGACCATGAGCATCTCGGCCAGCCGCTCGCGCCACGGGTAGAGCATGGCCATCTTCTTCAGCTCGCTGATCACGCCACGCTCCAGGCCGGACACCATGCTGGCGTGGAACCGGTCCTCGATGGCGGCCAGCCTGATCTCCTCGTACTGCAGCACCGATCCGTGGCACATCGGCCCGCCGGCCACGCCCTCCAGCACCGGCCCGGTCCACAGCGCGAGCGCCAGGGTCAGGATGTCCCTCGCCCGCAACGGATCGCTGGCCAGCAGGCCGTGCGCCTCCGCGGCCATCCGCTCGAACAGCGAGGCGTCGACCTCCTCGGGCTCGGTGTGCAGCACGTACCCGGTCGGCAGGGTGAGCAGGCGGTCGCGCGCGAACTCCGGGCCGAGGTGGGTATTGAGCAGCTTGCGCAGCCGGGTGACCAGCGCCTGCAACGCGTTGTCCGCCTTGGCCACCGGCCGGCCGTCCCACAGTTCCTCGAAGAACTGCTCCTTGGTGACGACCTTGCCCGAGTTGATCAGCAGGGTCGCCAGCAGGGTGCGCTGCCGGCCGCCCTGCAGCGCCACCAGCCGGCCGTCGCGCACCAGCCCGACCGAGCCGAACAGCTTGAACACCACGGAGCTCGCCGAGAGCATCTGGTCCTGCATCGACCACCTCTTCACGTCCAGGATCAGGACGATGCTCCGGCACCTGACTGACACGGTCGTGACAGCGCGCTGACCCGGCGCCCGCCGACCCGACCCGGTCACAGCGCATTGGACACCCTGAACACCTGCAGGAAACCGGAAAGGCTGGCCCGGCCGGAGAACGCGACGTACTCCGGCAGCACCGCCTGCGGCGCCCACTTGCGCTTGTAGGCGAGCTGGGTGCTGGCCGGGTAGACGGCCGCGCCCCGCCGGGCCAGCTGGCCGACCAGCCAGCGGAACCAGCGGCTCGCGGTGGGCAGCTCGAGGCCGGGATCCAGCCCGGTGAACGGGGTGAAGCCGAAGTGCAGCCAGGGCGCCCCTTCTGCGCTGAAGGTGTCGATCGCGGTCTTGTTGATCGCCTCCATGATCCCGGGCGGGCCGTCCGGCCGGCGCCGGGACAGGTCGTGCAGCCAGCCCGGCCGGCTGCCGTGCACCGGCGAGTAGGTGATGTAGCCGGCCAGCTCGCCGCCGATCCGCCCGACGAAAAGCCGGCGGTACGGCTGCATCGGCCCACCGCGCTCACCGACGAGGAACTCCAGCGGCTTGGCGTGCTTTCCCTTGCTGTGCAACCAGATCGCGTCGAGCTCGGCCAGCGCCGAGCGGCACGGGGACACCGACTCCTCGGCCACCGTCAGCCCCGCGCGCCGCGCCCGGGAAATCTTGTTCCGCAGCCGGACGAACCGGGATCCGCGGAGCGTGAACTCGTCCAGGCGCACCGCGTACGACGCGCCGACCTGATTCACCGCAAATCCGGCGGCCGCATACAACTGCGCATCCGCGCGCTGCAGCTGGATCGCCACGATACGTTTTCCGCGGTCGGCGGCGAACTCGCCGAACCGGGTCAGCAGGGTGCGCCGGTCGCCGGCCGCGGCGAACGGTCCGCCGAACTGCACCAGGTACCGGCCGGACGTCCGGTATACCACCACGCCGTCGACACCGGCCGCGGTGAAGTAGCTGTTCCCACCGTTGAGCGCCAGGAACCCGCTCGGGTTGTCCGAGTACGCCTCGATCATGCGGCGCACCGGCTCGAGCGTCGGCCGACCTGCGGTGTCAATCGACATGATGTGCATCCTCGATAACCCGCTCGAGGTTCCTGCTAGAGTCGGTCAAAATTTCCGGATCTTTCGGAGCTGTTTCCGAGTCGTATATCAGCGGGCCGTCAGAGAGCAATTTTGGAGTCATTTATCGGTCTCCGCTGTAGGCCCTCGTCAGCGCCTCGTCAAAGGCCTTTGTCAAACTTGAATTCAGCAATCCATCCGGTAGACCGGACGGGGTGAGAGAAGGACCCGCGGGCAATGGCATTGAACTTGGCGAGCATCCGACCGGCCGAGCGCCGGCTCGCCGGTGCGCCCGCACCCACCTATCTGTCCTACGTGGACGGGCAGGACGTGGACTCCGGGCGGTACGTCTACACGGTCAGTGCCCGGTCGCTGCTGGACGACGTGTTCGCCGCCCTGACCCTCAAGCGCCGGCTGGAGCGGGGCGTTGCCGGGCCGGAGGAGGCCGCCGGCCGGGTCGTCGGCCGGTGCGCGCTTGCCGACGAGGCGACCGTGGCGGCCGCGGTGGCCGCGGCCGCCAGGGC
>NZ_DASZCQ010000149.1:0-6979 GCF_035942955.1 Actinophytocola sp.
CGTCTCCGGGATCCCGGAGGCGCCCGCACGGTGTCACGAGGCCGACAGCTCGTAGTGCAGGGTCCGGTATCCGCGTAGCCGGTGGAGCAGCGGGACCAGCAAACCGTGCAGGAACGGATGCTTGCGGGCGAGCAGGCGGGCCGCATGGCGGGCCTCCTCGGCGTCGAGCAGCCGGGCGCGGCCGGGGATGGCGGGCCCGGTGACCGTGCCGCGTGCCGTGGACGGTGCGACCGTCACGTTGGGATTGTTCTTGAGCCGCTTGGACTTCCAGGCGGCGTCGTAGGTGCGGAAGTACCCGTGGTCGCCCTCGACGGCCAGGCTGACCGGGGTGCCGATCGGGGTGCCGTCGCGTTTGAACGTGGTGAGCAGGACGGTCTTCTGCCGGGTGAACCGGGCCAATGTCGTCGTCATGCCACTCGGACGGCGTGGCCGCCGACATTGTGACGACTACCGGCGTTGTTTGACGCCGGCGGCGAGGAGGTCGACCATCTCGGCGATCCGGGCGGCGCGCTGGTCGGGGCGGCGCTTGGTGGCGTCGACCCAGCGGAGGTAGGCGCGGCGGTAGAACTGGGCGAGGGAGTCGAAGAAGGCGGCGGCCTCGGGGTTGGCGGCCAGGGCGGCGGCGATGTCGTCGGCGAGGTCGTCGCGTTGCGGGCCTTCTGGCGACAGGACCGCCTCGACCCGGTCGCCCGGTGCGAGCCCGCAGTCGCGGAGCCAGGCCGGGCCGAAGGCGATGCCGTGCCCGGAGTCGAGCGGCTCGATGATGCCGCGGATGCGCCGACCGTTGATCGTGCCGGTGACGTGGTGCCGGGTTTTGGCGCCCCAGAGGGTGTCCGGGTCGAACGGGACGGGCACGATCACCCGGCCGCGGGGCCCGGAGACCACCGTGGCGGTGAACCGTTGTGGTGTCACGGAGACCGATGGTAGCGACGCTAGGGTGGGCGGGTGCTGCTGAGCGATCAGGATCTGCGCAAGGAGCTCGAGTCCGGACGGTTGCGGGTCGAGCCGTTCGATCCGGCCATGCTCCAGCCGTCGAGCATCGACATCCGCCTGGACCGGTACTTCCGGGTGTTCGACAACACCCGGTACACCCACATCGATCCGCAGCAGCAGCAGGACGAGCTCACCACGCTGATCGAGACGGTCGGTGACGAGCCGTTCGTCCTGCACCCCGGCGAGTTCGTGCTCGGTTCGACGTTCGAGGCGGTGGCGCTGCCGGACGACCTGGCCGGGCGGCTGGAGGGCAAGTCCTCGCTGGGCCGGCTCGGGCTGCTGACGCACTCGACGGCCGGCTTCATCGATCCCGGCTTCTCCGGGCACATCACGCTCGAGCTGTCCAATGTGGCCAACCTGCCGATCACGCTCTGGCCGGGCATGAAGATCGGGCAGCTGTGCCTGTTCCAGCTGACCTCGGCCGCGGAGCACCCGTACGGCTCGCAGCGGGCCGGCTCGCGCTACCAGGGTCAGCGCGGGCCGACGCCGTCGCGGGCGTACCTGAACTTCCACCGCGTCGAGACCCGGCGGGACGGCTGAACCAGGGTCAACTCGGGGGCGTCCCCGATGCCACCCCGGGCCGGGCGGACCTAGCGTCGAGGCGACACAGGGTTCATGACGCCGAGGGGTGCAGCCATGGGGCGAGGACTGCTGGTGACGACGCTGGGGGCGGGCCTGCTGCTGGTCGGCGCGTGCGGCTGGTGGGGCGACGCCAGGAACACCGAGGTCGACGACGCGACGGTGGACGCGCGGATCACCAGCGTGCGGATCGCCAACGAGGCGGGCGCGGTCACGATCCGCGCCGGGGACCGGGCCACGGTGCACCGGTCGATCCACTACGACCGGGACCGGCCCGGCCCGACTCACCAGGTCGAGGGCGACACGCTGGTGATCGAGTCGTGCAAGCCGGACAACTGCTGGATCGACTACGAGGTGACCGTGCCGGCCGGCGTCAGGGTGAACGGCGCCGTCGACTCCGGCAAGGTGGACGTGGAGGGGGTGGCCGGCGTCAACCTCAAGGTCGAGTCCGGCGCGGTGACCGTGCGGAAGGTGGCGGGGCAGGTCAACCTGGAGGTCTCCTCCGGCCGGGTGAACCTGACCGACATCGGCGACGCGGTGGCGGTGAAGTCGAGCTCCGGCAGCGTGACGGTGGACCAGGCGCGCGGCGCGGTCACGGTGCACAGCGATTCGGGCACCGTGTCGGTGCGGCTGGCGACCGTGCAGAACGTGGTGGCTCAGGCGGACAGCGGGAGCATCGACGTGACCGTGCCGCCGGGCGCCTATCGGGTGACGGCCAGCACGGACAGCGGGCGGGTGACGAACGGCGTGCCCAACGACCCGGCCGCCGGCCACCGGATCGACCTGCACACCGACAGCGGCAGCATCACCGTCAAGCAGGGGTAGGTCCCGGGAACGATCTGCGAGCCTCGCGCGTTGAGCCTGCAGGAAGGTTGAGCGCGCGAGGCTCAAGTCTGGTTTGACCGGTCGGGAGGACCGGTTGCAAACTTGCGCACGGCACGCTCAACGAGCGAGACGCAGGACTCAGGAAGCAGGAGGAATCCATGGCGCGAGCGGTCGGCATCGACCTGGGGACGACCAACTCCGTCGTCGCCGTCCTCGAGGGCGGTGAGCCCACGGTCATCGCCAACTCCGAGGGTTCGCGAACCACCCCATCCATCGTGGCCTTCGCCAAGAACGGCGAGGTGCTCGTGGGCCAGCCGGCGAAGAACCAGGCCGTCACCAACGTGGACCGCACGGTTCGCTCGGTCAAGCGGCACATGGGCAGCGACTGGAAGACGGAGATCGACGGCAAGACCTACACCGCCCAGGAGATCAGCGCCCGCGTGCTGATGAAGCTCAAGCGGGACGCGGAGGCCTACCTCGGCGAGCAGATCACCGACGCGGTGATCACCGTGCCCGCCTACTTCGAGGACGCCCAGCGGCAGGCCACCAAGGAGGCCGGGCAGATCGCCGGCCTGAACGTGCTGCGGATCGTGAACGAGCCGACCGCGGCCGCCCTGGCGTACGGCCTTGACAAGGGCGAGAAGGAGCAGACGATCCTGGTCTTCGACCTCGGCGGCGGCACGTTCGACGTGTCCCTGCTGGAGATCGGCGAGGGCGTGGTCGAGGTCCGGGCCACCAGCGGTGACAACCACCTCGGTGGCGACGACTGGGACCAGCGGATCGTCGACTGGCTGGTGGACAAGTTCAAGGCGTCCACGGGCATCGACCTGAACAAGGACCGGATGGCCCTGCAGCGCATCCGCGAGGCGGCGGAGAAGGCCAAGATCGAGCTGTCCAGCTCGACCAGCGCCAACATCAACCTGCCGTACATCACGGTGGACGCGGACAAGAACCCGATGTTCCTCGACGAGACGCTGACCCGCGCGGAGTTCCAGCGGATCACCAGCGACCTGCTGGACCGCACGAGGGCGCCGTTCAACAACGTGATCAAGGACGCCGGCATCAAGGTGGGCGACATCGACCACGTGGTGCTGGTCGGCGGCTCCACTCGGATGCCAGCGGTCAGCGACCTGGTCAAGGAGCTGACCGGCGGCAAGGAGCCGAACAAGGGCGTCAACCCTGACGAAGTAGTCGCAGTGGGAGCGGCCCTTCAAGCCGGCGTGCTCAAGGGTGAGGTCAAGGACGTCCTGCTGCTCGACGTCACCCCGCTGTCGCTGGGGATCGAGACCAAGGGCGGCGTGTTCACCAAGCTCATCGAGCGCAACACCACGATCCCGACCAAGCGCAGCGAGATCTTCTCCACCGCCGACGACGGCCAGACCACCGTGGGCATCCAGGTGTTCCAGGGTGAGCGCGAGATCGCCGTGCACAACAAGAAGCTGGGCACGTTCGACCTGACCGGCATCCCGCCGGCGCCGCGCGGCGTGCCGCAGATCGAGGTCACCTTCGACATCGACGCCAACGGCATCGTGCACGTGTCGGCGAAGGACCTTGGCACCGGCAAGGAGCAGTCGATGACCATCACCGGCGGCTCGGCGCTGCCCAAGGAGGACATCGACCGGATGATCAAGGACGCCGAGGCGCACGCCGAGGAGGACCGCAAGCGGCGCGAGGAGGCCGAGACCCGCAACCAGGCCGAGACGCTCGTCTACCAGACCGAGAAGTTCGTCAAGGAGAACGACGAGAAGATTCCGGCCGACGCCAAGGAGAAGGTCAACGCCGCGATCAAGGAGGCCAACGAGGCGCTGGCCGGCACGGACGTCGGGGCCATCAAGAGCGCGATGGAGAAGCTGGCCACCGAGTCCCAGGCCATGGGCTCGGCCATCTATGCCCAGACCGGGGCCAGCGCGTCCGCCGGTAGCGGCGGCGCGTCCGGCTCGACGGGTGAGGGCGCAGGCGCCTCCGGCGCCGAGGACGTGGTGGACGCCGAGATCGTTGACGAGGACGGGAAGAAGTGAGCTCGGACGACAAGCGAACCAACGGCGACTCCGGAGAGGAGCCTCGAGTCGTGGTGCGCGACCGTCGTCGCATCGACCCCGAGACCGGTCAGGTGCGGGCGACGCCCGAGCCGGGCCAAGGGACGCCGGCCACCCCGGCCGACGTCCCGGCCTCGGCCGGCGCCGAGCCCAACCTGGAGGCCGAGTTGAAGCTCCAGCTCGAGGAACGGACCGCCGACCTGCAGCGTTTGCAGGCCGAGTACGCCAACTACCGCAAGCGGATCGACCGCGACCGCGAGGTGGTCGTCACCATGGCGAAGGCCCAGGTGAGCTCCGAGCTGCTGCCGGTGCTCGACGACATCGAGCGGGCCGAGCAGCACGGCGACCTCACCGGGGCGTTCAAGTCGGTGGCCGACAAGCTGGTCGCCGCCCTGCAGCGGGCCGGTCTCGAGTCGTTCGGCCACGAGGGTGAGCCGTTCGACCCGGCCGTGCACGAGGCGGTGCAGCACACCACGTCGCCGGACGTCACCGGGCCGACGGTGACCGCGGTGCTGCGCCGCGGCTACAAGTTCGGCGACCGGGTGGTGCGCGCCGCGCTGGTCGCGGTGACCGATCACGAACCGGCCCCGGTGGTCGAGGGTGAGACGGTCGAGGAGGAGTCGGCCAACGACTGGTTCGAGCCGGCATCGGAAGACCCGCCGCCGCGTGCCGACGGCAGCGGGCAGAGCTGAGCGGAGGGAGGGGACATCCGATGAGCGCTAGGGACTGGATCGACAAGGATTTCTACCGCGAGTTGGGGGTCTCCTCCGACGCCAGCGACGCGGAGATCAAGAAGTCGTACCGCAAGCTGGCCAGGGAGCTGCACCCGGACGCGAACCCGGGCAACACCCAGGCCGAGGCGCGCTTCAAGGCCGTGTCCGAGGCCTACGGGGTGCTCGGCGATCCGGAGAAGCGCAAGCAGTACGACGAGGCGCGCCGGCTGTTCGGGTCCGGCGGGCTGCGCGGTGGGTTCGGCGGCTTCGGCGGCTCGACCACCAACTTCGACTTCGGCGACCTGTTCGGCGGCGGCCAGACCACGTCGTCGGCCGGCGGTTTCGCCGGCGGGCTCGGCGACATGCTCGGCAACCTGTTCGGCCGGCGCAGCGGAGCGACGGCCGCCGGCCGGCCGCGCCGCGGCACCGACGTGGAGACCGAGATCACGATCGACTTCACCGAGGCGGTCCGGGGCGCCACGGTGCCGCTGCGATTGTCCGCACCGTCCACATGCGACACCTGCCTCGGCTCGGGCGCCAAGCCCGGCACCTCGCCGCGGACCTGCCCGACGTGCGGCGGGGTCGGCCTGGTCAGCCGCAGCCAGGGCGCGTTCGCGTTCAGCGAGCCGTGCCGCGACTGCCGTGGCACGGGCCGTATCGTCGACGACCCGTGCCCGGAGTGCGGCGGCGACGGCGTGAGCACCAAGACCCGGACACTGACCGTGCGGATCCCGCCGGGCGTCGACGACGACCAGCGGATCCGGCTCGCCGGGCAGGGCGAGCCGGGCAGCAACGGCGGGCACGCCGGCGATCTCTATGTCCGGGTGCACGTCACGCCGCACCCGGTGTTCGGCCGGTCCGGCAACGACCTGACCATCAAGGTGCCGGTCACCTTCACCGAGCTCGCCCTCGGCACCAAGCTGGATGTGCCCACTTTGGACGGCAAGGTGTCCCTCCGGGTCCCGGCCGGCACCGCAAGCGGTCGCGTGCTTCGTGTGCGCGGCAAGGGAATCGCCCGCCGGGACGGGCAGTCCGGCGACCTCCTGGTCACCCTGCAGGTGTCCGTTCCGTCCAAGATGGACAGCGCGGCCAAGGCGGCGCTGGAGAGCTACGCGGAGGCCACCGCCGGCCATGACCCGCGGCCGGAGCTGACCAGGATGCTCGAGCAGAGGAGGGGATCGTGACCGACATCCCGTTCCCGCCCGGCGCCGACGAGGACACCCCGGTATTCGTGATCTCGGTGGCCGCCCAGCTGTCCGGCCTGCACGCCCAGACCCTGCGCGGCTACGACCGCATGGGCCTGGTGTCCCCGGGCCGGACGGCGGGCGGCGGCCGCCGCTACTCCATGCGCGACATCGCCCTGCTGCGCGAGGTGCAGCGCCTGTCTCAGCACGAGGGCGTCAACCTCGCCGGCATCAAGCGCATCATCGAGCTCGAGCGCGAGGTCGACGACCTCCGCTCGCGCATCGCCGAGCTCACCGAGGAGCTCGCGGCCGCCTACACCGCGGCCGAGCAAGCCGCCGCGGCGGTGCACGCCTCGTACCGGAACGAGCTGGTTCCCGTGCGAAGGCAGACGGCGTTGGTCGTGTGGAGGCCGAAGAGGTAGTACCCGGGGGGTGGGGGCGCCGTGGTTTGGATGGGTGGTCGGTTGCGTCGGCGGCCGCCGGTTGGCGGGTAGTGGGCGCCGTGCTTCGGATGGATGGTCGGGTTGCGCGGCGGCTGGCCGTCGGCGGGGTGGTTGGGCGCGCGGGGGTTGGCTTGGGGTGCCGTTGGGCGGTTGGCGGCGGGGTAGTGGGCGCCGTGCTTCGGATGGATGGTCGGGTTGCGCCGGCG
>NZ_DASZCQ010000150.1:0-7985 GCF_035942955.1 Actinophytocola sp.
TCCCCCTCGAAGAAGCCCGGCACCCACGAGTACTTGTCGGTGTAGCCCCAGACGGTGAACGAGACGCAGCGGCGGGCCAGCAGGCAGCCCTGCATCAGCACGCCGTAGCCCTGCGCCTGGGCCTGCAGCTTGACCGTGTCCGGCGGCATGAGCATCCGGACGTCGACCTCGGTGAGCGAGGTTTCCAGGCCGAGGTCCTCGAAGCGCCTGAGGTTCGCGGCCACCTGGGCGGCGGTGTTGAACCCGAACTGCACGCCGAGGTGGCCCTGCGCGCCGAAGCCGTGCACCGGCACGCCCTGCCGCAGCAGGTCCTTGACCAGTCGGAAGTAGGCGTCGCTCTTGGGATTGCCGGCCTCGACGTTGTAGTCGTTGAGGTAGAGCTTGACCCTCGGGTCGGCCTGGTGCGCCCAGCGGAACGCGTCGGCGATGTAGCCGGGGCCGAGGTTGCGCAGCCAGATGGTGTCCCGCAGCTGGGCGTTGTCGTCGATCACCTCGTTGACGACGTCCCACTGGTAGAGCTTGCCGCGGAAGTGCGACGCGACGTCGAAGATGTGCTGGCGCAGGATCTGGCGCAGCTCGGCCGGGGTGATCTCGCCGGACTCCACGCCCTGGGTCAGCCACTCCGGAAGCTGGTTGTGCCACAACAGGGTGTGGCCGCGGACCTGCTGCCCGTTGCGCCGCGCGGAGGCGACCAGCGCGTCGGCGGCGGTGAAGTCGAGCTGGCCGCGCACCGGTTCGAGGAGCTGCCACTTCATCACGTTCTCCGCGGTGATCGAGGAGAACTCGGTGGCGATCCGCTCCCGGTACACGGTGTCGGCGTTGAACGCGTCGAAGTCCACCGCCGTGCCGACCAGCAGGTGCTGACGCTTGGCCAGGTCGCGCAGGGGCGAGTCGACCGGAAGCGGTCGGGCGGCGTGGGACTCGTCGGCGGAGCTGGCCGTGAGGCCGACGGTCAGGATCGACGCGGCAAGGAGGGTGACAGCCGCGATGCTGATGGCCTTCATGCAGGGCTCCGAAACTTTCGGGCGATCTTCCGTTATGTTCTCGGAAGATTATGCCGCCGGGCTTTTGACCGTCAAGTAAATCGCCACGCTGGGGTAATTGCTGGCCGTCGGAACCTTTCGGGCTTACCCTGAGACTCCTCAGCTCGAAGGAGATGGCCTTGCCGATCGACGGGGAACGCAAAGTCACGATCACCGCCATCGCGCGGGAGGCCGGCGTCTCGGTGCCGACGGTGTCGCGCGTCGTCAATGGCCGGTCGGACGTGTCGCCCACGACGCGCGCCCGCATCGAGGAGCTGCTGCACGAGCACGGCTACCGCCGGCGCACGTCGCGCCGCCGGGACCGGGCCGGGCTGATCGACCTGGTCTTCAACGACCTGGACAGCCCGTGGGCGGTGGAGATCATCCGCGGGGTCGAGGACGTCGCGCACGCCGCGGCCGTGGGCACGGTCGTGTCAGCCATCCACCGCCGCTCGACGTCCACCCGGCAGTGGCTGGACAACCTGCGGGCCCGCGCGTCGGACGCGGTGATCCTGGTGGCCTCGACGCTGCAGCCCACCCACCAGGCCGAATTGCGCCGGCTCAACGTCCCGATCGTGGCGGTGGACCCGGCCGGCGTGCCGGCGCTCGACGTGCCCACGGTCGGCGCCACCAACTGGGCCGGCGGGCTGGCCGCGACCGAGCACCTGATCTCGCGGGGCCACGAGCGGATCGGGTTCATCGCCGGGCCGCCGCGGCTGCTGTGCAGCCGGGCCCGACTCGACGGGCACCGCGCCGCGCTGGAGGCGGCCGGCATCGCGGCCGACCCCGAGCTGATCCAGCCGGGCGACTTCTACCACGAGTCGGGCTTCCAGGGCGCCGCCGCGCTGCTCGACCTGCGCGACCCGCCGACCGCGATCTTCGCCGCCAGCGACCAGATGGCCTTCGGTGTGTACGAGGCGGTGCGCCAGCGCGGGCTGCGCATCCCCGACGACCTCAGCGTGGTCGGCTTCGACGATCTACCGGAGGCGCGCTGGGCCTCGCCCCCGCTGACCACGGTCCGCCAGCCGCTGGCCGAGATGGGCCGGCTCGCCGCGCGCACCGTGCTGCGGCTGGCCAAGGGCGAGGAGATCGAGAGCCCGCGCGTCGAGCTGGCCACCGATCTGGTCATCCGCGACAGTACGGACGATTCACACGGCCGCCCTTAACCTCGAGGTGTGGCTCGCCTCAGTCTCGGCTCGCTGGCGCTCGGCGCCCTGCTGATGCTGACCCTGCACTTCGTGCCGCCGACGGACGAGATGGACCCCGTCCGGCGCACGCTCAGCCAGTACGCCCTCAGCCCCAACAAGTGGATCTTCGACCTGTCCGTGCTGCTGGTGGCCATCGGCTCCGCCCTGGTCTTCCTGGAGCTGACCCGGCGCCGGCTCGTCCGCCCGCTGTCCGCGCCCGTGCTGCTGGGCGCCGTGTGGACCGCCAGCCTCCTGATCATCGTCGCCTTCACCAAGACCAACTGGGCGGTCGGCCCCGGCACGGGCGGCGTCGTCCACCGCTACGCCAGCCTCACCGCGTTCGTTTCCCTCCCCCTCGCCGTGATCATGGTGGCCGGCGCCGCCTTCCCGCACGCGACCGGCTGGCGCTGGGCAGCCCGCGGCCTCGGCGGCCTGTCCCTCGGCTGGTTCACCCTCATCATGATCGGCGTCGTCAACATGTACGCCGGCGACGGCCGCCCCTGGTGGCGCTTCGTCCCCCTCGGCCTCGTCGAACGCCTGGTCGTCACAACCGCCGTCGCCGCGATCGCCGTCGTCGTACTGGGCCTCGTGCTGGCTAGTCCACAATGGACCCAAAAGCCGCCCGGCCGGTCGCCGGAAACACCAGCACCGGTCCCCTGACGTTCTTGACCCCGGTAAGTACTTCGTCGGCCGCGAGGACGAGTTGCAGCGCTTTGAACGCTCCCTCATCGCGCTCCGTCGGGCCGAGCCGGCCCATCTTTACGTCGCCGGGGTCAATGGCCGAGGCAAGACGTCGTACCTCGAGAACTCTGCGAGTCGGCCAGGAGCCGGGGCGACATCTTCGCCGCGCGGGTCGCCCTGGACGGCGGCGTTCGGGCACAGCAGCAGGTGGTAGCCGCCTTCGAAAGGCTGCTCGACAAGGTCGACGAGGTCCATGAACGGATCACCGGCGAGTCCCGCCTGATGAAGGAATGGAACGAGCCGGCGTTCGGTGACGAACCAGGCCCGACGGCCGGTTCGAAATCGACCGGTGCGGCGGCAACCGGCCGAGACGCCGACCGTCAGGCCCGGATTGGCTCAGATCGAATTGATGAACGCCGTGAGCGCCTGGGCGTGCTCACCTATGACATTCAGCTCCTGAATCGAGTAGTTGATCTGATTCCACACGTCGCCCAGCAGGTCGAGAACCTGCTGCACCTCGGCCGATGGCGGAGTGGACGGATCCCACTCCAGGAACTCAGGGTTGGCGCTATGGATTTGCTGCACCAGCGCGATCATGTCACCGATCTGCTGCTCGGCGTAGTCATAGCGCTGAAGCACGTCGGCGAGTTGGGTCTGGAGATTGATGAAGACGCTGCTGCGTATGGTCCTACTCACGCGTGCCAGCCTGGCCAGATCATCCTCCGATAGTTGCCGCAGCATCAGTTGCCGCAGCTCCTCGGGGATCTGCTCCAGGTAGTTGGCCGTGGGTTGCGCCATCGCGACTCTCCCTCAGATATTGAACTTGCAATTCGCAGTTCGATGCTGCCCGACTTCGGACCCGGCTGCAGTGCCACGCAGGAAAACGAAGAGGCACAGACAGCTGCGCGATGAGGCAATGGATCACGAACGTGCTCACCGGCCTCGGCAAGAATGGCGACTCCGCCGTTCCGGAGAAGCCGGGGTAAATGATCGCGTAGAGTGTGCTCCAACCGTATTCACGCCTGGCGGAGCGCGTCGGCGGGGGGTGGGCGGGCGGTCAGCGCGTCGGACGGGCGGCTCACCGCGACCGTCTCGGGGTGCTCCGGGGTGGCCGCGGGCGCGAGCAGCGCGGCGACGGACGCGGTCCGGTCGGTTTCGGTGCGGACGTAGATGCGGCTGGGATGGTTGTCGTACCGGAAGAACCGGACGGCCACCGGGGAGCCGATCAACGCGGAGTGGTTGCCAGCTCGACCGGCCGGAGGATCCCGATCACCACGAACCGTGCCCGCCGACGACGATGCGGGTGCCGGCGCCGGGCCGGGTGATGCCGAGCCGTTGCGCGGCGTCGTGGCCGAGCACCGCGGTCGGGGTAGCCGCGGTGGCGGCGTTGTGGAATACCCCGGCGGAGAGCCGAGCGTCCATTGTGGATAGTAATCCCGGATCGCAGGCCCGCGGCTCGGCGCGGGCACCATGATCGGCAGAATGGGAAATCGGTGCTCGGATATGAATGTCAGCATCCCATCCCGACGATCATCTGGGCCTGGCCGCCACACGCGGAGTCGCCGAGCATGATCGCCGTGCGCGAACGGCGGCCGCGCAGCGCGCGGCGCGGGCGCCGTTTCCGCAGTCCGATTCCCGCGACCCGGCCCCGGCACGACCCCGACCTGCCATGATCACTCGGCGACGAACCAGACTCCGACGGCGGGCTCGGTGCCCTCGTTGCGGTAGCTGTGCGGGGTGGCCGACTCGAAGGAGAACGAGTCGCCGGCGGAGAGGTGGATCTCTTCGAAGCCGAGCGTCAACACCAGCTCGCCGCTGATCAGGTAGCCGAACTCGGCGCCGGGGTGGCGCATCAGGCCGCCGGTGCTCGAGGAGGTGCCGCCCGGTGGGTAGGTGACGAGCAGGAAGTCGACCGGGTGCGGGGGCAGCTCGCCGAGGCGTTCCCAGACCACGCCGGTGTCGAGGGTGAGGGCCTGGCGGTCCTTCTCCCCGACGACCGGGCCGATGCGTTGGCCGCGCGAGGAACCGAGGGCCTCGATGAGGGTGGTCGGCTCCCCGACGACGCGCGGCTGTTCGGCGGGGGCGCCGGCGTCGAAGACCTCGTGGATGGAGATGCCCAACGCCGTGGTGATGGCGTAGAGGGTGCTGACCGACGGCTGGCTCTTGCCGTTCTCGATCTGGGAGATCATGCTGGCCGAGACCCCGACCTCGGCGGCCAGCGCGCGGAGGCTGACGCCGCGCCGGACCCGCTCCTCGCGGATCCGCTCGCCCAGCGAGGGCAGCTCCGACGTGGCCATTCGCCACTCCTCCCATGCAGCGGTACTGCACGCATTATGCGTCAGCTCGACTCAGTGTTAAGTAATGCTTGACAGCATGTCGAGCCCAGATTTACGTTCGGCTATGGCCATCCGCACCTACGGGCCGAACGCGGTCGACTGGGAGCAGCGGATCGATCTTGACCGGCTGCGCGTGGAGCGCCTGCGGCGGCTGAACGATACCCTGGACCGGTCCTCCCTCGGCGCCCTGCTGACGTTCGACTTCTCCAACATCCGGTACATGACGTCCACGCACATCGGCACCTGGGCGATGGACAAGCTGATCCGCTTCGCCGTGCTGCCGCGCGGCGGCGAACCGGTGCTCTGGGACTTCGGCTCGGCGGCGAAGCATCACCAGCTGTACAACCCGTGGCTGGACGGGGAGAACCGGGCAAGGGCCGGGATCTCCACGCTGCGCGGGGCGTTCCACCCCGATGCCGGCATCGCCGACGACGTCGCCCGCAAGGTCGCCACCGTGCTGACCGAGCACGGGGTGGCCGGCGAGCCGGTCGGCGTCGACCTCGTCGAGATGCCGATCCTGGCCGCCCTGCAACGGCAGGGCCTCGAGGTGGTGGACGGGCAGCAGGTCTTCCTGGAGGCCAGGAAGATCAAGACTCCGGACGAGATCGGGCTGCTGACCCAGGCCTGCGCCATGGTCGACGCCGCCTACGAGGAGCTGTACGGCTTCCTGCGCCCCGGCGTGCGGGAGAACGAGTGCGTGGCGCTGGTCAGCAAGGTGCTCTACGAGCTGGGCAGCGAGTACGTCGAGGGGGTCAACGCGATCTCCGGGGAGCGCTGCTCGCCGCACCCGCACGTCTACTCCGACCGGATCATCCGGCCCGGCGACCCGGCCTTCTTCGACATCCTGCACAGCCACCTCGGCTACCGCACCTGCTACTACCGTTGCTTCGCGGTGGGCAGCGCGTCGAGGGCGCAGCGCGACGCCTACGCCCGCTGCCGGGAGTACATGGACCAGGCGATCGCCCTGGTCCGGCCGGGCGCCACCACCGCGGACATCGTCTCGGTGTGGCCACGGGCCCAGGAGTTCGGCTTTCCCAGCGAGGAGGCGGCGTTCGCGCTGCAGTACGGGCACGGCGTCGGACTGTCCATCTGGGAGAAACCGATCTTCTCCCGGCTGGTGTCGCTCGACCACCCGGAGACGCTCGAGGAGGGCATGCTCTTCGCGCTGGAGACCTACTGGCCGGCCGACGACGGCTGGTCGGCGGCCCGGATCGAGGAGGAGGTGGTGGTCACCGCGGACGGCTGCGAGGTGATCACCAAGTTCCCCGCGGAGGACCTGCTCGTGGCCGGGCGCAAGTACTGGACGGCGGGCGGCGCCCTCAACACCCTGCGGGACGCCCAGTCCCACCGCAACACCGACAAGGACGGCACTGGACACAATGGACGTGTCTACTGAGGACATGCTGGCCTGGTACGAACGGCTGGCTGTGATCCGGCGTACCGAGAAGGCCGCGCACGACCTTTTCCTTGCCGGGCTGGTGAAGGGCACGACGCACCTGGCTGCCGGGCAGGAGGCGGTCGCGGTCGGGGCCGCCGCGGCGCTGCGCGACGACGACTACGTGTTCGCCACGTACCGCGGCCACCACCACGCCATCGCCCGCGGCGCCACGCCCGAGGCATGCCTGGCCGAGCTGATGAGCCGCGCCACCGGGCTGTGCGCCGCCAAGGGCGGCTCGATGCACCTGACGGTCGCCGAGGGCAACATGCTCGGCTCGTACGCGATCGTCGGCTCCCACCTGCCGATCGCCTGCGGCGCCGCCTGGTCGGCCAAGCTGCGCGGCAGCGGGCAGGTCGCGGTCGCCTTCTTCGGCGACGGCGCCACCAACATCGGCGCCTTCCACGAGGCGCTCAACCTGGCGGCGGTGTGGAAGCTGCCGGCGCTGTTCGTCTGCGAGAACAACCTGTACATGGAGTACACGCCGATCGCGTCGGTCACCGCGGTCGCCCAGCCGGCCGCCGACCGCGCCCCCGCCTACGGCCTGCCGGCCGAGGTGGTCGACGGCAACGACGTGGTGGCGGTGCTGGAGGCCACCGCGCGGGCGGTCGACCGCGCCCGCGCCGGCAACGGCCCCACCATCATCGAGGCGCTCACCTACCGGCAGTACGGCCACTCCCGCTCCGACCCGGCCAAGTACCGGCCGCAGGAGGAGGTCGACCACTGGCTCAAGCGCGACCCGCTGGTGCTGCTGGCCGACCGGCTGCGCGGCGACGGCGTGGCCGATGAGGCGATCGAGGAGCGCCGAGAGCGCGCGCAGGAGGTGGTGGCCGCCGCGGTCGAGGCGGCCAAGGCGGCGCCGCCGCCCGACGAGGCGACCGCGTTCACCGACGTGTGGGCGGACGGGGGTGCGCGGTGGCGGACCTGATCACCTACCGCGAGGCGGTCGCCATGGGCATCGCCCGGGAGATGCGCCGCGACCCCACCGTGGTGTGCCTGGGCGAGGACATCGGCGCCGCCGAAGGCGTCTTCAAGACCACCACCGGCCTGTTCGCCGAGTTCGGCCCCGAGCGGGTCTGGGACACCCCCATCAGCGAGCAGGCGATCGTCGGCGCCGCCATGGGCGCCGCCATGACCGGCCTGCGCCCGGTGGCCGAGATCATGTTCTCCGACTTCCTGGCCTGCTGCTGGGACTATGTCGCCAACGAGATCCCCAAGATGCGCTACATGACCGGCGGGCAGGTCACCGTCCCGCTGGTGATCCGCACCGCCAACGGCGGCGGGCTCGGCTTCGGCGCCCAGCACTCCCAGGCGGTGGAGAACT
>NZ_DASZCQ010000151.1:0-2529 GCF_035942955.1 Actinophytocola sp.
ACCATCGACCTCGATGGTGCCGCCGTCCGGCCGGTGCACCCCGGCCAGCACCTTCAGCAGCGTCGACTTCCCCGCGCCGTTCTCCCCGACCAGCGCGTGCACCTCGCCCCCGCGCAGCTCCAGGTTCACCCCACGCAGCACAGGCACACCGAGGAACGACTTGGTGATCCCGGCCAGTCGTACGTTCAACGGTCGCCCTACGCTCGGGACCAGCGTTGGTTGGCGCCGGTGTGGCAACTCCACACGATCACCGCGCTGCCATTGGCGGTGCTGGCGCCGTTGACGTCCAGACACAGTCCAGTTTGGACGTTGCTGATCGTGCCGTTGCCGTTGACGTTCCATTGCTGGTTGGCGCCTCCGTGGCAGTCCCAGATCTGTACCCGGGCGCCGGCGGTGGCGTTGGTGGGCAGGTCCAGGCATTTGCCCATCACCTGCAGCGCCCGTCCGTTCTGGGTGAACTGCTGGTTGGCGCCGGTGTGGCAGTCCCAGATGATCATCTGGGCGCCGTTGGCCGAGCTCGCGCCGTTGACGTCCAGGCACCGGCCGGAGGCCTCACCGCGCAGCCGGAACGTGGGCGGTGGCGGGGGCGGGGGCGTCGTGTCTCCGGTGAAGAATCGCCATACCTCCGCCGAAGTCCAGGTCATCCAGCCTTCGGAGGTGGACCCGTCGATGGGACCGGGGGTGTGGCCGCCGTCGAACGCGGCCCACACCACCGGAAACCCGGAGCGGCACCCCGAGTAGGCTGTGGTGATGTGGGTTCGGCTGCCCGGCGCCGGCTCGGGCGGGTTCTGGGGAGTGCAGCCGTTGTTCCTGACGAACGTGTCACGCAGCGACCGTCCCAGCGAGATGTTGAGCACCGTGTCACCGATCCCGTGAATCCCGATGTACGCGATGGGCTGAGTGCCGCCGCTGCATCCGCTGATCTGCGCGCCGGAGTAGACCGCGACCGCACGGAACATGTTCGCCCTTGCGCAGGCGAGTGCGTAGCTCATGCCGCCGCCGAAGCTGAAACCAAGGGCGAAGCGCTGTGTCGTCTCGACGCAGAGGTCGGCCTCGATCAGCCTGATCATGTCGTCGGTGAAGGTCACGTCTTCGCCGCCGGAGTTGGCCCAGCCGTTGCCGAGGCCCTGGGGTGCGACGAAGATCGCCCCGTTGTTCGACAGCCGCCGGAGTCCGTAGTAGGACCAGTTGAAGCCATCGGTTCCGCCCGAATCGACGTCGTTGGCGGTGCCGCCCCGCCAGTGGTATCCGAAGATCAACCGGTAGGGGCGGTTGTTGTCGTAGCCGTCGGGAATCCTCAGGATGAAGCTGCGACTCTTGCCGCTGCTCTGAATCGTGCGTGGGCCGCTGGTCAGCGTCGGGGCTTTGCCGCATCCGGCGCTCGCCGCGAGGCTGCCGACATCCGGGGCCTGCGTCGCCGGTCGGGCATCGGCGACACCGGAACCGGCGAGAAGCAGTGCGGCGGTGGCCACGCCAAGAGCGTGTTTGGTGAACGAGCGTTTCATCTCAGCCTCCGAGAATGGGAAGCAAGGCCTGATTGCTTCCGTGCCGGGTGGTCACGGCAGGGTCCAGCGTTGGTTGGTGCCGCCGTGGCAGGTCCAGATGATCAGTTGGGTGCCGTCGGCGGAGCTACCGCCGTTGGCGTCGAGGCATTTCCCGGACTGGGGGTTGATCAGGGAGCTGTTGGCTCCGGTGGTCCAGTTCTGGGCTCCGGTGCCGTTGCAGGTCCACAGCCGCACCGGGCTTGCGTTCGCGGTGCCGCCGACGTCCAGGCACTTGTTGAGTGCGCGCAACGTGTTTCCGTTGACCGTCCATTGCTGGTTGCTGCCGCCGTTGCAGGTCCACAGCTGGATCCGGGTGCCGTCGGCCGAGCTGTTGCCGCTGACGTCGACGCACTTTCCGGCGACGCCGGTGATCGGGCCCGTGCGGGGGGCGGTGCCGCCCAGCTCCTTGATTCGGATGTTGCGGAACGACACGTCGTCGCCGGTGCCGTGGTTCTGGATGCCGATGTGGCCGGACACCAGCGAGCGGGCCGGGTCGGTGTTGGTGAAGTCGTTGATCCGCACGCCGTTGAGGAGCACCTGCAGCCGCTCGCCTTCCACCAGCAGCTCGAAGGTGTTCCACTCGCCGGGCGGGTTGAGCGCGGCGTCGCGGGCGGCGGTGTCGGGGGCCTTGACCGCGTAGATCGCGCCGGTGGTGCGGTCCGGGGTGTCGGTGGCGTCGATCTGCACCTCGTACCCCTGGCTGAGGGCCTGGTTCGGGTCGGTGGTGGCCGGGAAGCCGACGATCACGCCGGAGTTGTCGTCGCCGGCGACCCGCCAGTCCAGCTTGAGCGAGTAGGAGCGGAACTCCCTTGCGCTGTGCCAGAGCATGCCCAGCCCGCCGGAAGAGGTCAGGGTGGCGTTGCTGTTGGTGAAGCCGCCCGGCCCGGCCTGCGACCAGCCGGTGGTGGATCCGTTGTACAGCGTGGTGTAGCCGGTCTCCGGGCGGCAGTCGGCCTTGGTCCGGTTGGCCGCGTACCGGATGCCG
>NZ_DASZCQ010000152.1:0-18657 GCF_035942955.1 Actinophytocola sp.
GGTTCGGCCGGGGTGGCGCGCTCGACCCGCACGGCACCGGCTACGGCGGGGCGGGCGGCGCCGGCTCCCGCAAGGAGGAGGACGAGGAGCACCACCGCAAGTTCCCCGTCGAGGAGGACCCGTTCTCCTCGGCCGACCTCAAGGCCGCACCTCCGGTCATCGGCTTGTAGGCGCATAGGAGCGGACAGCATGTATGTCGACAACCAGGGCGCGGCGCCCACCGGCACGGCCGGCGGCTGGCAGGTCGATCCCGACCAGGTGCGGGACTTCGCGGAAGCGGTCTCCCAGGTGCGGCAGCACCTCGACGCGATCCGCACCGAGGTCGGCGAGCTGGCCAGCCCCAGCTACGCCCCGATGCTCGGCACCAGCCCGGTCGGCCAGGAGCTCGCCGAGAAGTTCACCGACCGGATGGGCAGCGAGACCGGCCTGCGGGGGCAGCTCGACGTGGCCCTCAAGCGGATGGAAGAGTTCGTCGAGAGCGCGGAGAAGACGGCGGCGTCGTACCAGGAGATGGATTCCGACAGCGCCGCGGGCTACCGCTACAGCTGACCGGTGAGGGGCAAGACGACCCGATGACGATGGGGATAGACCGGGGTGAGGTGTTCCATCCGGTCGAGGTCGAGCTGCTGTGCGCCTTCGCCGAGGTCGAGGCCCCGTTCCCGCTCGAGGTGCCGTCCTCGGGCGAGACCGAGGTCGAGCGCTCGGTCATGTTCGCCGGCGCGTCGGACCTGCTGACCGAGCGCGGGCTTGCCGACGAGAACGGCCCGCTCGGCCTGGCCGACGACTTCGTCTACCTGCTGCGCAACGCCACCGGCGTGCTGGATCTGGTGCTGGCCAAGGAGAGGCTCGTGTTCGGCGCGGCCGTGCTGACCTACCGGGACGAGGCCCTGCTGGTCACCCAGGACGTCACGGATCCCGACCGGATGATGCGGATGAAGGCGGTCACGCTCGACGACGCGGTCGAGGACCTGATCCGGCTGATCCCGGCCCTGCCGGCGTCGGTGAGCGCGCCGTTCAACGTGCCGCGCCGCGCCGTGCAGGACGCCTTCGAGGTGCTGCGCGGCCGGATGCCGGCGGCTGAGGACCCGGCCGCCGATCCGTCCGATATGGACACTACGACCGAGATCCGCGTGCCGAAGCCGTTGTCCCGCGAGGAGATCGACGAGTTGCTGCGGGCGCACGGCATCGACGAGGCGGTGGCCAGGCGGATGGTCACCCACCTGCAACCCGTGCTCGGCAACGGTCAGGCCGGCGTGGCCAAGCGCGACGACAGCGAGGACCAGTGGCACCGGGCCGGCGAGGAGCTGCGCTGGCTGGACACCCAGCGCGGCCGGTTCCGCCTGGCCGAGGACGGCGAGTGGATCAGCGTCAACCCGTTCACCGAGGACGAGCTGCGCGCCGGCCTGCGCCGGCTCGCCTCCGCGATCCGTTCGTAGGCAAGCAACCTCACCCGGCTTCCCTGCGGTTGCGTCGTACGGTGTGGACGATGAACAGGGTGATGAGCAGGAGTCCGACGCCGCCGGCGGAGCCGAGGAGGGCGACGGTCATGGGGGTCCAGTCGCGTGGGGTGGGGGGTGGCATGGTGAAGGGGATGTTGATGGGGGGGTCTGGGGTGATGCCTTGTTCGCTGGGGATCATGGCGGTGAGGGCGCCGATGGGGTTGATCATGCCGTAGCCGACGAGGTTGTCTCGGCCGCCGGTGGCGGCGGGGTGTAGGGCGGTGGCTTTGATGCGGTTCATGACTTGTTTGGCGGTCAGGTTGGGGAAGCGTTCGCGGATGAGTGCGGCCATGCCGGCCACGTAGGGCGCGGCGAAGCTGGTGCCCTGGATGGCCGACAGCTTGTTGTCCTTGGTCACCAACCGGTTGGCCAGACCGGACGGGGTGGCCGGGTCCAGGGAGATGATCTGGGTGCCGGGTGCGGCGACGCTGACCCACGGCCCCTGCACGGAGAACTGCGCCGGGTCGCCGTTTTCCTCCATGGCCGCAACGGAGATCACGTAGTCGGAGAACCAGGGCGGCGTCACGATCGTCGTCGGGCGGCTGGCGTCCGGCCCGTTGTTCTGGTTCGGGCAGCCGTTCTCGCTGAGGTTGCCGGCCGACGAGACCGGCACGACGTTGCGGTCCTCCACCGCGAACCGCAGCGCGGCCTGCAACTCGAGTTCGGCCGGCAGGATCCGGCCGAACGATGCCGGCCGGCAGTTGTCCACCGACATGTTGATCACGCCACCGGGCACCAGCTCGGCGGCCCGGACGACGGCCTGGGCGAGCGTGGACAGGGTGCCCGCGGTGCGCGGGTTGGGGTTGGGGTTGTCCGGGGTCGGCGGTGGCGTGCCCTCGTAGTTGGCGCTGGACTGCCGGATGCTGATGATCCGGGCGTCGGGGGCGATGCCCTTGAACCCGATGCCGGGCGGGGGGCTGGCCGCGATGATCCCGGCCACCTCGGTGCCGTGCCCGTCGCAGTCCTCGAGCCCGTTCTTGTCGGTGACGTAGTCGCCGCCCCCGACGAGCCGGTCGCCGAGGAAGTCGTGCCGGTTCACCCCGGTGTCGATGACCGCGACGGTCTGCCCCTTGCCGGTGGCGAACCTGTGCAGCTCGTCGAACCGCAGCTGGTTCTGCCCCCACGGCTTGTTGGGCAGCACAACACCCTCGTTCAGCGACCGGACGCACTGCGTCTTCGGCGCGTAGGCCAGGTCCGGCTTGCCGGTGTCCTGCGGGGGCGCGGTGCCCGGCGGCAGCGGGGGCGGCGTGGCCATGCTGTCGCCGGACGGTGCGGGCAGGGGCTGGGCGGCGGCCATCGGCGCGACCGGCGCGAGCACGCTGAGCAGGCCCGCGACGGCGATCGCGGTCAGCCGGGTGGTGCGGCGCGGCATCGTCACGAGATGAGGTCGAGGTGCCGCAGGGTGCCGTACAGGCCCATCACGGCAAGCGCGAGCGGCAGCACCACCGCGATGCAGATGGCCTCGAAGATCTCCACGGTGCGGCGCAGCGGCGGGGAGAACCGCTGCTCCGGGAAGATCACGCCGAGGACCAGCGCGGCGGCCCCGATCAGCAGCAGGGAGCCGAACACCCACAGCAGCCGGTCCTGCGGGCTCGCCCCGAACAGCCAGCCGATCATGATCCCGGCGGCGGCGAACATTCCGGTGGCCAGCAGGGCGATCGCCTGGCTGCCGTTGGCGTACGTGCGGGCGCGCAGCAGCAGCGCGAGCGTGGCCACGATCGCCAGGCTGACCCCCCACACGTTGTTGGCCCCGGCCGTGATGATCGCGCCGATCGCGGTGGCCGCCCCGCAGCCGATGATCATGCCGGTGAGGTACTCGTGCGCAAGGCCGGCCCGCCGCTCGATCGAGCGGTAGTCCGGGAAGCCGGAGTCCTCCTTGAGATCCTCCGCGCTGCCCGGCACGTTCGGCAGCGGCAGCCGGGCCAGCTGGATGGTGAGCCGGGGCAGCACCGAAAGCGCGGCCAGCGCGACGGCCACCGTCCCGGCGGCGATGCCCGGGGCCGGGTGAGCGACCAGCGTGGCCACGGTGAACGCGAGGACCCCGAGCATGGCGGCGGTGCCGGCCGCGACGAACGTGGTGATCCCGGCGCCGATCAGCATGATCGACGCGGCGGCCACGATCAGCACCAGCGCGCAGGCCAGCAGCAGGTTGGCCCGGCCGGGGTCGCCGGGCACGATGTACAGGCCGCTGACGAAGGCCATCGGCAGCCCGCCGGCCGCGGCGATCAGCACGCCGGCCGTCTCCGCCTGGTACGCCCTGGCGATCACCGCGCCGAGCGCCACCGCGACCACCGCGGTCGCCCCGCCGGCGACCGCGGCGCCGATCCGGTCGCCGCCCCACAGCGGCCCGGTCATCAGCACCGCGAGCGCCGCGACGAGCAGCGCGAGCGCGCCGCCGACGTAGCCGATCCGGTTGGCGGTCTGCTTGGTCCACGGCCGGTAGCTGTCCGGGGAGGCCTCGGCGATCGCGTCGACGACGTCGTCGTACAGCGGTGGCGGCGGGGTCTCCGAGCGCCGGCGCAGCTGGAGCAGCTCGCCGTCGACGACGGACAGCGAGGCCAGGGTGCGGCTCGGGTCGAGCACGCCCTCGCCGAGCTTGGCAAGACACCAGCCGCCGTGCCGGGCGCCGCCGTCCGGGGTGGTCTCCTTGGCCATCTCCAGCAGCATCGGCAGCAGGTCGGCCACTGCGACGTCCGCCGGCAGGGCGACGTCGATACGTGTTCTCGGGGCCACCACGGTCACCCTGGAGAACACGGTCGTACCGGTTGCCACCGCCTGGCCCCCTATTCGCTAGTCCTGTTCCCGCGTCCCGCGTCAGGTTGGTGATTGGCCACCCCGCCCTGACGTGGCGCCCCTAGTATGGCCTTGCCGGTAACGGCCCGTACGCCGGTTCCGGCAAGTTGTAGTGGGTGAGCAGACAGAGGGGACCTGTTCGGTGAGCGGAGCTTGCGGAGCGACCATTCAACGCAGCCCTGTCGCCGAGGGACGAGGCGGCAGGGTCATCGGCACCGAGCTTGCGAGGTGCTGAATTGAGCACGCTGCAGTTCAAGCGGTCGCCCCGGCTTTCCGCACCCCGCCAGCCCGGCGGGGAGGTCCACCTCGAGCCGCCACCCGAGGTGCCGCGGGTCATCCCCGGAAACGTCGTGCTCAAGCTGCTGCCCGCGGTCATGATCGTGGCCACCATCGGGATGATGGCCTTCATGTTCGTCGCGTTCCGCGGCAACCCGACATCCCTGCTGTTCGGCGGCATGATGCTGATGTCGATGGTCGGCATGATGGCCGGCGGCGGCGGGCGCGGCGCCGGCCAGAAGAAGGCCGAGATGAACGAGGACCGCAAGGACTACCTGCGGTACCTCGGCCAGATGCGGGACAGGGCCCGGGAGGCCGCGCTCGACCAGCGGGCCGCGCTGGAGTGGGTGCACCCCGACCCGCAGGCGCTGTGGTCGATCGCGACCAGCCGGCGGATGTGGGAGCGCCGCCAGTCCGACACCGACTTCTGCCACCTGCGGGCCGGGCGCGGCTCGCAGCGGCTGGCCACCCGGCTCGTGCCGCCGCAGACCGGGCCGGTCGACGAGCTCGAGCCGATCGCCACGCTGGCCCTGCGCCGGTTCGTCCGGGCGCACTCGATCGTGCCCGACCTGCCCATCCAGATCGCCATCCGCGGCTTCGCGGCGGTCGGCCTGTCCGGCGACAAGGAGCTGACCAGGGGCCTGGCCAGGGCGCTGATCGCCCATCTGGTCACCTTCCACACCCCGGACGACGTGCTGGTCGCGATCGTCACGGCCGGACGGGCCAAGCAGGAGTGGGAGTGGGCCAAGTGGCTGCCGCACGTGCAGCACCCGACGCTGGTCGACGGCATCGGCCAGCTGCGGATGATGGCCGGGTCGCTGGAGCAGGTCGAGGAGTGGCTCGACGAGCAGTTGCGGGACCGCGGGCGGTTCACCCGCAACGCGCCGCCGCAGCCCGACCAGCCCCACGTGCTGATCGTCATCGACGACGGCGAGGTCACCCGCGCGGAGCAGATCATCCTCGAGGAGGGGCTGGTCGGCGTCACCCTGCTCGACCTGTCCGACTGCCTCGGCACGCTGACCGCGCGGCGCGGCCTGCGCCTCGTGGTCGAGGAGGACCGGCTCGGGGCGCGCAGCGCGAGCGGCGTGGAATGGTTCGCCCGCCCGGACCGGCTGTCCGTCGCGGAGGCGGAAGCGTTGGCGCGCAAGCTGTCCCCGTGGCGGCTGAGTGCCGCCGCGGCCGATGTCGCGGACGAGGAGCCGCTGAAGTCCAACCCGTCGCTGCTGGAGCTGCTCAACATCCCCGGCGACCCGATGACCTTCGACGTGCAGCAGGCCTGGCGGCCGCGCCCGATCCGGGACCGCTACCGGGTTCCGTTCGGGGTCGGCGAGTTCGGCCAGCCGGTCGAGCTGGACATCAAGGAAGCGGCGATGGAGGGCATGGGCCCGCACGGCCTGTGCATCGGCGCCACCGGTTCCGGCAAGTCGGAGTTCCTGCGCACGCTGGTGCTCGGCATGCTGGCCACGCACTCGTCGGCCACGCTCAACTTCGTCCTGGTCGACTTCAAGGGGGGCGCCACGTTCCTGGGTCTGGACAAGGCCCCGCACGTCGCCGCGGTCATCACCAACCTGCAGGACCAGCTGATCCTGGTCGACCGCATGAAGGACGCGCTTGCCGGTGAGATGAACCGCCGCCAGGAGGCGCTGAAGAACGGCGGCAACTTCAAAAACGTCTGGGAGTACGAGAAAGCACGCGAGAACGGCGCCGATCTCGACCCGCTGCCGGCGCTGTTCATCGTGGTCGACGAGTTCTCCGAGCTGCTGTCGGCCAAGCCCGACTTCATCGACCTGTTCGTCGCAATTGGACGGTTGGGCCGCTCGCTGCAGATGCACATGCTGCTGGCCTCGCAGCGGCTGGAGGAGGGCAAGCTGCGCGGCCTCGACTCGCACCTGTCCTACCGGATCGGTCTCAAGACGTTCTCCGCGGCCGAGTCCCGGGCGGCCATCGGCGTGCCGGACGCGTTCGAGCTGCCGTCCGTCCCCGGCTCCGGCTACCTGAAGTTCGACACCTCGACCATGGTGCGGTTCAAGGCCTCCTACGTGTCCGGGCCGTACCGCCCGGCGGGCATCCAGACGGTCGGTCCGGCCGCGCCGATCACCGGCGACCGGCGGGCCAAGCTGTTCGTGCCGGACTACGTGGAGATCCCCAAGGAGCCGGAGAAGCCGAAGGAGGCGCCCAAGGAGGCGCCCAAGCAGGAGAGCGGCCCGACCGAGCCGAGCGAGCTGGACGTGATCGTCAGCCGGCTGGTCGGCCAGGGCCCGCCCGCGCACGAGGTGTGGCTGCCGCCGCTGGACACCCCGAACTCGCTGGACACCCTGCTGCCGCCGCTGCAGCCCACGGAGGACCGTGGGCTGTCGCCGGTCGGGTTCTTCGGCAACGGCCGGCTGCAGCCGCCGCTCGGCTTGATCGACAAGCCGTTCGAGCAGCGTCGGGACCTGCTGTGGGCCGACTTCTCCGGTGCGGCAGGGCATGCCGCGGTCGCCGGCGGCCCGCAGTCGGGCAAGTCGATGCTGCTGCGCACGCTGATCATGTCGATGTCGCTGACGCACACTCCGGAGGAGGTGCAGTTCTACATCGTCGATCTCGGCGGCGGCACGATGGGCACGCTGAACGGCCTGCCCCACGTCGGCGGCGTGGCCGGCCGGCTGGAGCCGGACAAGGTGCGCCGCATGGTCGCCGAGGTCGCCGGCCTGGTGACCGAGCGGGAGCTGCTGTTCCGGGAGCGGGCCATCGACTCGATGACCGATTTCCGCAACCGCAAGCGGCGCGGCGACCTCAAGGAGGACCAGTTCGGCGACGTCTTCCTGGTCATCGACGGCTGGCTGAACTTCCGCCAGGAGTTCGAGGCCATCGAGATGCAGGTGGTCAACCTGGCCGCGCAGGGCCTGTCCTACGGCGTGCACGTGATCGTCACCGCCAACCGCTGGGCGGAGATCCGGCCGGCGCTCAAGGACCTGCTCGGCACCCGGTTCGAGCTGCGCCTCGGCGATCCCAGTGAGTCCGAAGTAGACCGCCGGGTGGCGGTCAACGTCCCGGAGGGCCGGCCCGGCCGCGGCCTGTCGAGGGACAAGCTGCACTTCCTCGTCGGGCTGCCGCGCATCGACGGCTCGTCCAACCCCGAGGACGTGGCCGCCGGCGTGCAGGACGCGATCGCCAAGATCCGCGGCGCCTGGCGCGGCCGGCACGCGCCGCAGGTGCGGCTGCTGCCGGACCTGTTGCCGTACGCCGATCTGCTCGCCCAGGACGGCCGGCGCGAGTCCCGGCTGATCCCCATCGGGGTCAACGAGGACGCGCTCGCCCCGGTCTACCTCGACTTCGACGCCGAGCCGCACTTCATGGCCTTCATGGACGGCGAGTCGGGCAAGACCAACCTGCTGCGCACGATCACCCGCGGCATCATCGAGCGGTACACGGCCAAGGAGGCCGTGATCATCCTGGTCGACTACCGGCGCACCATGCTCGGCTTCATCGAGACCGAGCACCTGCTCGGCTACGCGGTGTCGGCCAACCAGCTCTCGGGCATGATCAACGACGTCCGCAACTCGATGACCAAGCGGCTGCCCGGCCCGGACGTCACCCAGGAGCAGCTGAAGAACCGCTCCTGGTGGAAGGGTCCGGAGCTGTTCATCGTGGTCGACGACTACGACCTGGTGGCCACCCAGGGCAACAACCCGCTCGCGCCGCTGTCGGAGTTCCTGGCCCAGGCCAAGGACGTCGGGCTGCACGTGATCACCATGCGGCGCACGGGTGGCGCCGGCCGCGCCATGTACGACCCGGTGATCGGCAAGCTCAAGGAGATCGCCAGCCCCGGCCTGATCGGCAGCGGCAGCAAGGACGAGGGCGCCCTGCTGGGTACCGTCAAGCCGTCCGCCCTGCCACCCGGCCGCGGCACCCTGGTCAGCCGCCGCGGTGGCCAGCAGCTGATGCACGTCGCGTGGATCCCGCCAGAGTGAGACTCCGCGTCGCCGTCGACTTCGGCACGTCGAGCACGTGCATCGCCGTGTCGGTCGACGGTCGCGAGCCGCAGGTCGTCGCCATCGACGGCCACCCGCTGATGTCCTCGGCCGTGTACGCCTCGCCCAAGGGCACCCTGTTCGTCGGGCAGGAGGCCGACCGCCAGGCGGCGATCGACCCGTCCCGATACGAGCCGCATCCCAAGCGCCGCGTCGACGAGGCCGAGCTGCTGCTGGGCAACACCGTGCTCGGGGTGCGCGACGTCATCAGGGCCGTGCTGGCCAGGGCCGTCGCCGAGGCCCGCCGGGTGGCCGGCGGCGCCGCCGTCGACCAGCTCGTGCTGACCCACCCGGCGGACTGGGGCGGAGTCCGCACCCGGGTGCTCCGCCAGGCGGCGAACGGCCTGGCCGCCCGGATCACGCTGATCCCGGAGCCGGTCGCCGCGGCGGTCTTCCACGCGGCGAGCTTTCCAGCCGCGCGCGGCGCCGCCGACCGGCCGCTGGCCGTCCTCGACGTCGGCGGCGGCACCGTGGACGTCAGCGTCGTGCGGCGCCAGTCCCTCCCCGGCGCACCCCCGTACCAGGTCCTGGCCACCCGCGGCGACCCGACGTTCGGCGGCGCCGACATCGACCAGCTGCTGCTCGAGCACGTCGGATCGCTCGTGTCCACAACGGACCCGGACACGTGGCGCGCGCTCATCGAGGGTCGCGAGCTGCCCGACCGGCGCCGCCGCCGGGTGATCCACCAGGATGTCCGCGGGGCCAAGGAAACCCTGTCCCGGCACGCGTTCACCGACGTTCCGCTGCCGCCCCCGTTCCCCGACGCGCACGTCACCCGGGCCGACCTCGAGCGCCTGATCTCCGCCCCGCTGCGCCGCGCCGCAGAGCTCGCCGAGGCCACGATCCGCGCGGCCGGCGTCGCCCCGCGGCAGCTGGCCGGGATCTTCCTGGTCGGTGGCTCCAGCCGGATCCCGATGATCGCGCGCCTGGTGCACGAGCGCTGCGGGGTCGTGCCCACCACGCTCGACCAGCCGGAGACCGTGGTGGCCAGGGGCGCGCTGCGGGCGGTCAACCCCGATCCGGACCGCACGGGCGTGGTGCCCGCCCGCACGGTCGCCGAGCAGGCCCCGCCGCCGCGGCCCGCCGCTCCGGTCACCCCCGCCCGCGGCCAGCCCGTCACCGTGCCCCCGCCGGCCGCGCCCCACCGCCGGCTGGCCTGGCTGGGCCTCGGCGCGGTCGCCGTGGTGGGCGGGGTGATCGCGCTCGTCCTCGCGCTCACCGGCTCGGACGGCGACCCGCAGACCTCGCCGCCCACCCGGCAACCCCAGACCGGCCGGGTCATCGCCCAGTACCGGTACCAGTTCGCCCTGCCCGATGGGTGGACGCAGACCGGCGGCGACCCGGACAAGCTCGCCACCGAGGTCAAACCGGTCGGCGGCGAGCGGGGCGACGACCGGATCCTCGTCGAGCAGATCAGCCTCGCCTTCGACAGCGACTCCGACCGCCCCCGCGCGGTCGACACGCTGCGCGCCGCCTTCGACCGCGCCGGCAACCGGTTCTCCGACTTCGACGACAACGCCAGCTACGCCGACCGGCAGCTGATCCACTACCGGGAACGCCTGCCGGACGTCGACGCCACCGTCGACTGGTACGTCCTGTTCAAGGCCCACACCCAGGTCAGCATCGGCTGCCAGTACACGGAGGCGGCCCGCGACGCCGTCCGCGCCGCGTGCGAGACCGTCGTCCGCACCCTGACGATCACCGAGTGATCCCTTCCGGTATCACCCGGACGAGGGGTTGGCGGCGGAATATTTCGCAACAGCGAATCGCATTCGCCCGTGTAAATCGCGCTGGTCGATGCCGCTCGGCAGGGGCAGTTCACCCGCAGTTCAACAGTCGGTTCCGAGGGTCGCCGTTCACGTTGGCAACGACCTGTAGCGAACCGGAGGCGGCGCGGAACCGGACCTGGCAGGGTGTCGTCGTAACCGCCGTACGCAGCCAACAAACGTACGGCGAACCAACCCGATGAAGGGGGTTAAACCTCATGGCTGGTTACACAGCTGGATCACACGAGCTTCGCCAGGCCGGCAGGGAGATGGAGGACGCCAACGTCCAGCTCATGGAGCGGATGAAGGCGCTCGCCGCGGCCGTCGACTCTGTGCAGTGGAAGGGCCAGGCACACACCGCGTTCGTGCAGCTGATGGGGGCCTTCCAGAGCGACGCCCAGCGGCTCAACGACTCCCTGGTGCGCATCGCCGAGGAGATCTCGGCTTCGGCCACCGAGTACGACCGCCAGGAGCAGCAGGCCCAGGAGAGCCTGTCCGGCATCACCGCCGCGCTCGACGGCATCTGATCCCGCGCCAACGCCACCGAGACATTCGACAACCGCCCATAAAAGCTTGAGAGGAGATGGCCAATGGATGGCCAGATGAGCTACGACTTCGGATCCCTGGAGACCCTGGCCGGGTCCATCGACGGTCAGGTGTCCGCGATCAACACCACCCTCGAGGACCTGCGCTCCAAGGTGAACAACCTCACCGAGCTGTACGCCGGTGCCGCGAGCGAGGGCTTCCAGGCCACCCGCGCCGAGTGGAACAACGCCGCGGACCACCTGAACCAGACGCTCGCCCGGATCTCGACCGCGGTGAAGACCACCAACGCCGACGCCCAGGCGACGGAGAGCAAGAACGCCGGCCGCTGGTGATTTAGGGATACGAACAAGGATGCCCCGGGAGAATGCTCCCGGGGCCTTTGTTTTGCCTTTTTCAATGAGCCTCGGCAGGTTCTCGAACCGCTCGGGAACATTTCTTCCGTCGCCCGGCGACTCCGCGCTATCGCCGGGTGGGCCAAGTGTGAGAGACGTGTGAGCGGCGTGCGCTGGACTGGTACCGAGGCGGCCCGCCACCCGCACTGGGGGTGCGGGTGACGGGTCCCCGGCACGAAACCGAGGCGTCAGCCGGCAGGGACGCCGGAGTCGAGCCGCACCAGGCGATCGAGCACCTGATCGGCCTGCGGGTGCCGGCCCTCGGCGTGCGTGGCCAGCGCTCGGTGCCAGCACTCCCGAGCGCTGCCGGGATCGCCGGCCTCGAGGTGGAGGTCGCCGCGGTCGATGTAGGTCTGCGCCTCGTCGAACCGCATGTCCGGGTGGTGGTACATCTCGATCGCCCGCTGGTAGCTGGCGGCGCTTTCCGGGACGTTGCCCCGCTTGGCGTAGGCGTTGCCGAGCGTGCGGAACGCCAGTGCTCTGCCGTCGCTGTCCCGTTCGGGAAGGAGGGCGAGCGCTTCCCTGGCGAGCTCCACGGGGGCGTTCGCGGGTAGCTGCGGCCGAGGGCGATCAGCGTGCCGGCCAGCGCCGGCTCGGTCTCCAGCGTGCGCGCGATCCGCAGGGCCTCCTCGCCGTGCTCGATCGACTGCAGGGTGGTCAACTTCCCGCCCGGCACGGGCAGCGGGGAGCCGCCGGCGGTGACGCCCACGGGCCCCAGCACCCGGAACCGGACTTCCACTCGCGACAGCGTGACACGGCCGCTCGGCGTTCTGTGACACTGGGGCCATGCCACAGATAGCCGTGATCACCGGGGCCGGGTCAGGGATTGGCCGGGCGGTGGCGCTGGAGCTGCTGGCGGCCGGTTTCCGGGTGGTGCTCGCCGGCCGGCGCGAGGAGCGGCTGCGGGAGACCGCGGACGCCGGTGGGGCGGCGGAGGCCGCGCTGGTGGTGCCGACGGACGTGGCCGTGCCGGAGTCGGTGGCCGCGCTGTTCGAGCGGGTCCGCGCCGAGTTCGGGCGGGTCGACGTGCTGTTCAACAACGCGGGGATCAACATCCCGGGGAACGTGGCGGACCTGTCGCTGGCGGACTGGCGGAAGGTGGTCGACACCAACCTCACCGGCTCGTTCCTGTGCGCTGGGGAGGCGTTCCGGATCATGCGCGACCAGCGGCCGCAGGGTGGGCGCATCATCAACAACGGGTCGATCTCCGCGCACAACCCGCGACCGGCCAGCCCCGCCTACACCGCCACCAAGCACGCGATCACCGGGCTGACCAGGTCGATCTCCCTGGACGGCCGCCCGTACGGGATCGCCTGCGGGCAGATCGACATCGGCAACGCCGCCACCGACATGGGCAAACGCATGGCGGAGGGGGTTCAGCAGGCCAACGGGACGATCGCCGCGGAGCCGATCTTCGATCCGGTGCACGTCGCGCGGGCCGTCCGGTACATGGCCGAGCTGCCGCTGGACACGAACGTGCAGTTCATGACGATCATGGCGACCACGATGCCGTACATCGGTCGAGGCTGAGCCCACCCGCTTTGACCACGCCGAGACGGGTTAGGTATCTTTCTACGTTGTTGTTGTGCGGCGCGGAGCGATCGCTCGGTGAGGCACGCACAGACACTCCAGACACACTTGACGACGAGGTAGACCCGTGCGCACGTACAGCCCGAAGCCCGGCGAGGTGAGTCGCACCTGGCATGTGATCGATGCCGAGGACGTGGTGCTCGGCCGGCTCGCCACCCAGGTCGCGACGCTGCTGCGGGGCAAGCACAAGCCCACGTTCGCGCCGCACGTGGACACCGGTGACTTCGTCATCATCGTCAACGCCGAGAAGGTCGTGCTGACCGGCAACAAGCGCGATCAGAAGTTCGCCTACCGGCACAGCGGCTACCCGGGCGGCCTGCGCAAGCGCACGTTCGGCGAGCTGCTCGAGACCCGGCCCGACCGCCTGCTCGAGAAGGTGGTCAAGGGCATGTTGCCGAAGAACAAGCTCGGTCGGGCGCAGGGCAAGAAGCTCAAGGTGTACGCCGGCCCCGACCATCCCCACGCCGCGCAGC
The DNA here is from genome assembly GCF_035942955.1 of Actinophytocola sp. Lineage (GTDB taxonomy): Bacteria > Actinomycetota > Actinomycetes > Mycobacteriales > Pseudonocardiaceae > DASYTH01. The sequence continues at coordinate 13,349 of NZ_DASZCQ010000152.1, forward strand.
AGCCCAAGGTGTTCGAGATCGCGAAGGTCGAGAAGCAGTGAGTGAAGAGTTTGTGACCACCCCGGAGATCGATGACGAGCCGGCGGCGGCCCCTCGGGCGCCCCGCGTGACCGCGGAGACCGCCCAGACGGTCGGGCGCCGCAAGGAGGCCGTAGTCCGGGTGCGGGTCACCCCGGGGACCGGGCAGTTCCTGCTCAACGGCAAGACGCTCGAGGAGTACTTCCCCAACAAGGTGCACCAGCAGCTCATCCGCGAGCCGCTGGTGATCCTGGACAAGCCGGAGGCCTTCGACATCCGGGCCAACCTGAAGGGCGGCGGCACCACCGGGCAGGCGGGCGCGCTGCGCCTGGCCATCGCCAGGGCGCTGATCCAACTGGACAGCGACGACCGGCCCACCCTGAAGAAGGCCGGCTTCCTCACCCGCGACCCGCGGGTCAAGGAGCGCAAGAAGTACGGCCTGAAGAAGGCCCGCAAGGCTCCGCAGTACAGCAAGCGCTGACGGGAAGTCGGGTAGTCGGTAACGCCGCGTTCGGTGTGTGAGATGCACCTGGGCGCGGCGTTAACTGCATCCCCTTGCAAGGAGGCACCGACCATGGCCCGCTTGTTCGGCACGGACGGAGTGCGCGGGCTCGCCAACGGCGATCTCACCCCCGAGCTGGCCCTTGCCGTCTCCGCGTCGGCGGCGCGGGTGCTCGCCGCGCACGACAGCTCGCACCGGCCGATCGCGGTCGTCGGCCGCGACCCGCGGGTCAGCGGGGAGATGCTGCAGGCGGCCGTGTGCGCCGGGCTGACCTCGGCCGGCGCCGACGTCATGCAGGTCGGCGTGCTGCCGACCCCGGCCATCGCGCACCTGGTCGGCGACCTCGACGCCGACCTCGGCGTGATGATCTCCGCGTCGCACAACCCCATGCCGGATAACGGAATCAAGCTGTTCGCCGCCGGTGGGCACAAACTCCCCGACGCTATCGAGGACGAGATCGAGGCCGGGGTCGACGCGCCCGGCCCGCGCCCGACGGGCGCCGGGGTGGGGCGCATCTACGACATCAGCGACTCGCTCGACCGCTACGTCACCCACCTGCTGAGCTCCACCCCGTACCGGCTGGACGGCCTGCGGGTGGTGGTCGACTGCGCGAACGGGGCCGCCTGGGCCGCCGCCCCGCGCGCCTACCGGGAGGCCGGGGCCGAGGTCATCGCCATCCACGCGCTGCCGGACGGGGAGAACATCAACGACGGCTGCGGGTCGACCCACCTGGACGCGGTGCGCGAGGCCGTCCTTGCCGAGCGGGCCGACCTGGGGATCGCCCACGACGGCGACGCCGACCGGTGCCTGGCCGTTGACGCGTCCGGCGACCTGGTCGACGGCGACCAGATCATGGCCGTGCTCGCGCTGGCCATGAAGGAGGCCGGCGAGCTCGTCGAGGACACGCTGGTCGCGACCGTGATGAGCAACCTCGGCCTGCACCTGGCCATGCGCGACCACGGGCTGGAGCTGCGCACGACCGCGGTCGGCGACCGGTACGTGCTCGAGGAGCTGCGCGCCGGCGGGTTCTCCCTGGGCGGGGAGCAGTCCGGGCACGTGGTCCTGCCCGCCTACGCCACCACGGGCGACGGCCTGCTGACGGCCATGCGCCTGATGGCCAGGATGACCTCGACCGGGCGCACGCTGGCCGAGCTCGCCGGCGTGATGCGGCGGCTGCCCCAGGTCCTGGTGAACGTGAAGGTCGCCGACAAGGCGGCGGTGGCCTCGTCGGTGTCGGTGAGCGAGGCGGTCGCCGCGGTGGAGTCCGAGCTGGGCGACACCGGCCGGGTGCTGCTCCGGCCGTCCGGCACCGAGCAGCTGGTCCGGGTCATGGTCGAGGCGCCCACCCACGACACCGCCGAGACCGCCGCCCACCGCCTGGCCAGCGTGGTCTCCTCGGTCGGCTGACCTGCGGTTTCCAACTGCAACCGACCAGGAACCACCCCCGGCCGGCCGGAAGTCTCACTCCAGATCGACCGCGGCAGTAGTCTGTGGACGCAGACCGAGGTGGGAGCGAGGAGAACAGGGTGGGAAAAGGCGGGTTCGACTACAACCCGGATGCGGTTCGGGGGTTCGCCGAGGTGTTCAACCAGGCGAAGATTCAGATCGAGCAGGTCAAGGGGACGCTGGGGAGCACGACCGCGAAAGCGGCCGATTTCGGTAGGTCGTGGACCGCCGAAGGCGGGCAGTTCGAGCAGTACATTCAGGCGCTCGTCCAGGATCTGGGAAATCTGGCGACGAATCTCGGCAATATCCACGCGAATTTGATGCAGGGCACCGATCTGGTAGTGAACGCGGACACCTCCGCGTACCAGAACATCAAATCCATCGAGACGCAGCTTGCCGAGGACAGCAGCAGCAGTGTTCCACCGGGGGCAGGGGGACGTTGATGAACTTCGAGATGCCGATGGCCACCGCGGCCATGAACAACGCGGTCGCCTACGCCGACGTCGACGAGGGCAGCGAGTGTTGGGACGTCATCGGCGCCCCGCTGGACCAGGGCGTCGACCACACGCTGGTCGATTACGACAACAAGCTCGAGCTGAACCTGCAGCCGAAGCCCGGCGCCAAGCGCCAGGAGGTCTGCGATCTGCGCTGGGGAAAGATAGAGAAGGACGCCGCCCGGCTTGAGGGCCTGGCCGCCGCGATCGAGAACATCTCGTCGGTGGTCAAGAAGGGCAAGGACCAGCTCGCGCATGAATGGAAGGGCGAGTCGTTCGACGCCTTTCGGGCCTCGATCGAGAAAGTCGAGCAGGTCCTCAACGAGTACGCGAAGGCCGCGAAGGCGACCGGCCAGGGTTTTCGCGACGCGATGCGCGCGGCCCGAACGCTCTACGAGCGGTACCGGGACAACAGCACGAGCATTCTCCGGTTCGACGGCATGGCGCCGCCGAACGACTGGTGGAAGATGTCCGAGGACAGCGGCGAGCACCTGGCCAACAACTGCAACTCCAGCCATGCCTGGGAATGCACCTACAACAACGACCAGCAGCAGGGTGTCATCAACGGAAAATTGGTGAACAACCGGCTGTTCAACCAGCTCGAGAGCTGGGACTGCACGGACAATCCCGGTGTCTCGCTCAGCCAGTACCGGGACACCGTCAGGTGGGCCGGCGAGGAGAAGCGGGCCATCCAGGACAAGATCCACGAGTGGTACGTGGCCACCGACCGCCTGAAGGAGGACGTCGGGCAGCTGCACACCGCCGCACTGGACAACCTGCAGGTCATGGCCGAGCGCAAGGTCTTCCAGTCCATGCAGACCCCCGGCGCACCGACCGGCGACACCGGCGATCCGGGAGGCGATCCCGGGCGCGGTGACCCGGGGCGCGGCGATCCCGGTGGTGGCCCGGGACGTACCGACCCGGGCGGCGGGCGCGGACCCGGCGACACGGGCGGTGGTCCCGGTGACCCGGGTCCCGGCAGCACGGGGAGCAGCGGAGCGCAGGAGCCGATCGCCCAACCGCAGCCCGAGCCCCAGCCGGAGCCCCAACCCGGCGCGCAGCGTCCCGATGAGACAGTCACCGTCGAGGACGGCGACCACAAGATCACCGTCACCAGCCCGGACGGCCAGGGCAACGTGCAGGTCACCGTCGACGACGGCACCGGCACCCCGAAGACCTACGACCTCAACTTCGGCGCCGGCACCACTCCGTCCGGCACACCGGGACAGGAGTCCGTCCGCCCGTTGCCCTACCCGACGGACGACCCGCAGGGCCCGACCGACGGATCGGGCACCGGCCAGCCCGGGACCGGCGGTCAGGAGCCGGGCGAGGCGGCCACCCCGATCGAGCCGGGCCCGGACGGCAAGTGCGTGATCTCCGACCCGCCGCTGACGATCACGGCAGAGCGTCCACCCGGGACATCGGACACGGTCGTCGTCACCGTCGACGACGGCAAGGGCAACCCGACCACCTATACGCTGGACTACTCCGAGGGCACCGCCGGCACGGCCACGCCGATCGCCCAGCCGATCCGCGCAGGAACGGGAACCGCCGAGCCGACGCCGAGCTTCGGAACCGCCGAACCGGCACCCTCCACCCCGACCGCGCCCTTCGCCGGGCCCGGGCCGATCGCCGGGCCCGGAACCGAACCGGTGCCGATCGCCGAGCCGGCCGCGGCCGGTCGACCGATCGGCCAGGACATCCCAGCCGGCCAGGATCTGCCGGTCGGCCAGAGCGCCGAGCCGGTGCTGCAAACCAGCACGGCGTCGAGCCAGCCGGGGGACGGCCCGGCCACCGGTTTCGGCGGCACCGGCAGCCTCGGCCAGGTGGGCTCCATCGGGTTCCCGGGCGACAGCCCGTACACCCACGTGCCGCCCCAGACGGCTCCCGGCGAGGCCGGCCTGGCGTCGGCGTCGGAGTCCGGTGGCCAGCCGGCGCAGGGCGGCATGGCCGGCGGCGGGATGCCGATGATGGCGGGCGCCGGAGCCGGAGCCGGTGGTGGTGGCGGCGACACGGAGCGGGCCGGGTCGCAGTGGCGGACCGCGGGTGACCTGTTCGACGACGCCTACTCCGAGCCGGCCGGCCGGTTCGGGGGCGTGCTCGAGTCCGACGACCAGGGCCAGCGGCGATAAGGGGGCCGGCGATGTACCTGACCGACGAGATCGATGAGGACGCCACCCGGCGCAGGCTCGACGAGATCACCACGGCGGGGCTGCAGGCGCTCGACGAGCACGCGGCGCGGTCGGCCGAGATCGACGGGCAGTTCCGCGAGGCGCTTGCCCGGCAGCAGGCCGAGGCCAGGGCGATGGACCAGTTGGTCGCCGACGCGCAGGCCAAGCAGGAGGGGGACCGGGCCACCGCCGAACCGCCGAGCCCGTGGGCCCGGCGCGACACGAAACCGACCGTGATGTCCCTCGGCGGCGAGGAGTTCACCGAGCAGGCCGCCACGGCGCCGGTGGGCCTGCCGGTGCCTGCCGCCGCGCTGCCGGTCCCGCTGCCGCCGGAGCCGCCGCCCATGCCGCCTGCGGTCGCCGAGGACCGGACGCACCTGCTGTCGCTTGGGTATGCCGGCGAGGACGATTCGCCGCGTGAGCAACCACCTCCGGCGCCGCCGCCCGCGCCGCCGGTCACGCCGACGTCATCGCCCCGCCGACCTTCGCGATCGTGCTGACCCTCGCGGCGGCCAACGTGGTGCTCGAGGACCCGGACGTGGACTTCGACTACAGCCGCGTGGTGCACGGCGAGCAGAAGTTCGTCCACGCCCGCCCCATCCGCGCCGGAGACCGGCTCGTCGCCACGACCACGATCGACGCGGTCCGCGCCGTCGCCGGCAACGACCTGCTCACCAC
>NZ_DASZCQ010000153.1:0-29488 GCF_035942955.1 Actinophytocola sp.
GATCGGGCGCGAAGACCGCGCTCGTGTGTCGGGTCAGCGGGCGTGCTTACCCTCGGCTATCTCCTCGATCGTCTTGGCGCAGAACGCATCCAGATCCTTCGGCATCCGGCTGGAGACCAGACCCTTGTCGGTGACGACCTCCTGGTCCACCCACTCCGCGCCGGCGTTACGCAGGTCGGTGCGCAGGCTCGGCCACGAGGTCATCGTCATGCCGCGGACCACATCCGCCTCGGCGAGCACCCAACCTCCGTGGCAGATCACGGAAATCGGCTTGCCGGAGTCGAAGAAGTCCCGCACGAACCGGACCGCGCGCTCGTCGGCCCGCACGAAGTCACCGTTGGCCACCCCGCCGGGCAGGACCAGCGCGTCGTAGGAGTCCGGCCGGGCCTCATCGATGGACCGGTCGACCCGCTTGCGCTCGGCCTTGTCCAGGTGGTTGAACGCCTGGATCTCACCGGACTCGAGCGACACCAGCTCGGGTCGGCCGCCCGCGTCAATGATCGCCTGCCACGGCCGGTCGAGCTCGACCTGCTCCACTCCGTCGGTGGCCAGGAACGCCACCTTCTTGCCTTCGATGGTCGCCGGCATGAACCTCACTTCGCTTCCGTCGTAACGATGTGCTCCGATCGGAGCTACCCGCGATACTCCTCCTCGACCGGCACCACGTGGTGCTGGTCGACGACGTCGGCCTCGTTGGCGTCCTCGGGCAGCTCGTCGATCGGCTCGAGCTCCGGGTCGGTCGGCTGAGCCTCTTCCCGGCGCTGCTCGACCACGTCGGCCTCGGGTTGCTCGAGGCCGAACCCGGGATCCGATGGCTTGGTCACAGTTCGCCTCGCTGCGGCGGGCGGTCGACCTCACCGCGCCAGCCGCCGGTCTCCTGACCGCGGCGCTCGATGAAGTCCTTGAACCGCTGCAGATCACCCTTGATGCGGGTGCCGACCACGCCCAGCGCCGCGCCGGCCTTCTCGGTCAGCGTGTCCGGGTGGTACTCCATCTGCAGGTGCACCCGCGTGGTCTTGTCGTCGAGCCGGTGGAACGTCACGACACCGCCGTGCTCGGGTCCGTCAACCGCCCGCCAGGCGACGCGCTCGTCCGGATGCTGCTCGGTGATCTCGGCGTCGAACTCGCGCCGCACGCCACCGATGTTGATCTCCCAGTGCGTCCTCGTCGGCGAGAGCTGGCTGACCCGCTCGACACCCTCCATGAAGCTGGGGAACGTCTCGAACTGCGTCCACTGGTTGTAGGTCCGGCGTACCGGTGCCTCGACATCGATCGACTTCTCGATCGTGGTCACGGCAACTGCCTCCTTACGGTTGGTTGTCCGTAAGGAGGCCTACCCGCAACCGGGCGTGATCACACCTGCCGCAGCGCCGCCTCGACCGAGTCGAACACCTGGAACAGCGAGCGCAGGCCGGTGATCTCGAGTGGACGCAGGACGGTGCGGCTGCTGGCCACGAGCACCAGCCGCACGCCGTTCTTGGTCGCCGTGTCGTTCGCCGCGACCAGCTCGGACAGCCCCGCGGAGCCCAGGAAGCCGACCTGGGCGAAGTCGAGCACGACGGTGGAGTTGGGCCGCTCGAGATGCGGCCAGAGCCGGCCGTGCAGCACGCCGGCGGTGAGCAGATCGAGGTCGCCGGTCAGGCGGAGCACGGCGACATCGGGCGCCGCCTGCTCGACCTCTACCTGCATCCGCTCCTCTGGCTCCGCGGTCTGGCGAACCGGGTCATTCATGCACGCTCCTGGCGGTTGTGTCGCGTCGATGCGGACCACCTGTACAGCTAGGCGCACGCGGACGCACGGTATGGGTCCGGCTGGCTTCTCAACCGCGTGCCCAGCCTAGTGGCTGACGCCACGAACGTCACCGTTGGGGCATGCTGTGCGGGTGAACTCGGAGATGCTGACGCTGGCCGCCGAGCTGGCCGAGGTGATGCGCCTGGTCGACGACGACGACGTGGCCGCGGTCCTTGAGCGCTTCGTGCGCCGGGCCGTGCGCTCCATCCCCGGCTGCGACGACGCGGCCATCATCACCCATTCGAACGGCGGCCTGGAGATCGCGGCCAGCGCCACCGAGGTGCGGCCGAACCTGCTCGAGCCGGGCCCGGTGGTCGAGGCGCTGGCGTTCCGCGAGCCCCGGCGGCTCGACGACACGGCCACCGACCAGCGGTGGCCGGCGTTCAGCGCGCAGATCGCCACGGAGGGCTACCGCAGCTGCCTTGCGCTGCCGCTGGCCAGCCTCAGCGATCCGGCCGCGGTGCTCGCGCTGTACTCGTCGACCCCGGACCAGTTCGCCGAGGCCAGCTTCGATCTGGTGCTGCTGTTAGCCATGAACGCCGGTGTCGCGTTCGACAACGCCACGCTGTACCACGACAGCCGCAAGCTGATCGATCACCTGCGCAACGCCCTGCGCAGCCGCTCGCTCATCGGCAGCGCCCAGGGATTGTTGATGCACCGCAACGGTTTCGACACCGACAGTGCGTTCGCCGCACTGCGCACCGCTTCGCAGCACAACAACATCAAGCTGCGGGACGTCGCCGCCCGGCTCGTCACCGCGCACGAGCGCGGCGAGCTCGAGTCGGCCATCGTCCAGTTGGGACTTTCCGTCGAGGAGGTGTCGGACTGACGGTGGCCGGCCCGGCCGGCCACCGCCGTCCGCCGTCACCCGGCGGGTGGGGCGTACACCCCGAAGTGGTTGCCCGAGGGGTCGAGCAGATCCGCGAACACCAGACCCGTCGGCGTGGTCGTCGGCGGCACCAGCACCTTCCCGCCCAGCCGCTCCGCCTCGGCCACCGCGGCGCCGACGTCGGCGACCACGACCAGGAAGATCGCGTGGTTCGGCAGCTCCCCGCCGGTGTCGGCGATCCCGCCGGCCGGCTCCGCCGCGCCCGGGAACGTGATCAGGTCATACCTCCCCCCCGAGTTCGGATCGGGCGTGAACGTCCACCCGAACAGCTCGCCGTAGAACCGCCGCGCGCCCTCGGGATCGTCGGTGCCGACCTGGACCCAGCCGACCGTCCCATTGCTCCGTGCCATTCCTGCCTCCTTTTCCGTCGGTGCGGCAAGAATTCAGCGGCCCGGCGACAACGTCCTGTCGGTGTTTCGGTGTGTTCAGCCCAACGTCGTCGCCACCGTCACATGCTCGGGAATGTCGGGATCGGTCAGCACCCGCCGGTCCGGCGCCAGCTCCCCCGTCCCGGTCACCGCCACGATGCGATCGATCCGGAACGCCCGCATTCCCGCCCGCAACCGGCACCACCCGAACAGGTACCACCCGTGCCGGCTGGACAGGAACAGCGCCGGCTCCACCTCCCGCTCGGTCAGCGCCCCGGTCTTGTCCCGGTACGTCAACCGCAACACCCGCCGCGTCACCAGCGCCTCTTCGACAATCGCCGGCACCGGCGCCGCCCGCGTGTCCCCGGCCGGCACGATCGCCCGCACCCGCTCCGCAAGCTCCCGAGCCGCCGCCCCGTCCCGCGCCGGCATCGCCTGCACGATCTTCCGCAGGGCACTGCGCGCCGCCCGATCAAACGGCGACCCACCCGCCCGCCCCAACGCCACCGCGACGGCCACCGCCTCGGCCGGCGTAAAGTTCAACGGCGGCAACGTCATCGACCGGTCGATCGCATACCCGCCCCGCCGCCCCACATCCGCGTAGATCGGCACCCCCGCCTGCTGCAGCGCGTCGATATCGCGCTCGATCGTGCGCACACTCACCTCGTGCCGCTCCGCCAGCTGCCGCGCACTCCGCCGCCCCGGCGCCACCGCCCGCAGCTCCTCCACGATCGCGTACAACCGATCCGTCCGGTTCACGCCCGCACCGTAAGCCGCTCCACCGACGCTTCCCGCCCCCTCGGCGCCCGCACACCCCCCGAACCCACCTCCCCGGCCACCCCCGACTCCCATCTCCACCGCCGGCCCCAAGTGCCACCCCTCGCCCTCACCGGACCGGGGACCGCGGTCCCGGACGTGTCCCGCGCCCGGACAGGCCACAGGACGCGTTCGCGCAGGTGACTCAGACGCCCCGGCGCCGCCACGCCGGGCACCCGGCCGGCACCGGACTTGCCGGAGCCCTGCCGTGGGGCCGGCCGGGAGGGAAGCGCGGGAGTTCCGCGGACTGCCCGGCTGCCGTTGGGTGACCGGCCGCGGCGGGTTCACTCGCATGCGTTAGGCCATCTGGGCGACACGCGGTGACAAATTGGCCCCACTACATCAGGTGACAGCTCATTACCCTCTAGGTTGTCCTATCAACCGGACCCGGCGGTGGGAGGCTGGGTGAATCTGGGGGAGGGACTGCATGGATCGACCGGAGACGTCCGGCCAACCGCGTGTGCCGAGCCGTCTCCGGTTCCGGCTGCTCGGCCCGGTTCAGGTCGTGCTGGACGACCGGCCCGTGCCGCTCGGCGGGTCGGGGATGCGCGGGCTGCTGGCGATGTTGTTGCTGGAGCCCAACCAGGTCGTGCCGCTGGACCGGATCGTCGACACGTTGTGGGCGCACGAGCCGCCGGAGTCGGCGCGGACGATGGTGCAGGGGTACGTGTCGCGGCTGCGTCAGCGGCTGGTGACGGTGGATCCGACGGGGCAGGTGCGGATCGTGACCAACCCGCCCGGCTACCAGCTGCTGGTGGACGAGAACCTGATCGACGTCTCGGTGGCGCGCAAGCTGGTGGCCGAGGCGTGGGGGGCGCCGGCGGTGCGCAGGGCGGAGTTGCTGCGCACGGCGCAGGCGCTGTGGCGGGGGCCGGAGCTGGCCGACATCGGCGGGCGGGTGCCGGCGCCGGAGCTGGCGGAGCTGCGGCTGGCCGTGCTGGAGGGGCGGATCGAGGCCGATCTGGAGCTGGGCCGGCACAACGAGGTGATCGGCGAGCTCACCCAGCTGGTCGAGGAGCACCCGTTCCGGGAGCGGCTGGTCGGGCAGCTGCTCCTGGCGCTGTACCGGTCGGGCCGGCGCACCGCGGCGCTCGGCGCCTACCAGCGGTTCGCCCAGCTCGCGGCGAGCCATTCGGGCATCGAGCCGGGGCCGGAGCTGCGGGCGCTGCACGCCCGGGTGCTGCGCGACGACATCACGCTGCTGGATCCGCAGGCCGAGTCGATGCTGAGCCCGCGGATCGGGGTGGTCGTACCGGCCCAGCTGCCGACCGCGCCCGCGGGGTTCTGCGGCCGGGAGGCGGAGCTGGCCTGGCTGGACCGCTTCCGGTCCACTGTGGACGATCAGGCCACCGGCGTCGGGGTGATCGCCGGCCCGGCCGGGATCGGCAAGACCGCGCTGGTGGTGCGCTGGGCCAACCAGGTCGCCGACCGGTTCGGCGACGGGCAGTTGTTCGCCAGCATGCGCGGGTTCGATCCGCAGCATCCGCCGCTGGATCCGGCCGACGTGCTGGCCCAGTTCCTGCTGGCGCTGGGGGTCCGGGCCGACGACGTGCCGCTGGAGATCGACGACCGGGCGGCGCTGTACCGGTCGCTGCTGGCCGAGCGGCGGGTGCTCGTCGTGCTCGACGACGCCCGCGACTCCGAGCAGGTTCGCCCGCTGCTGCCGGGCGGCTCGTCGTCGTTGGTCCTGGTCACCAGCCGGGTCCGGCTGGACGGGCTGGTCGCCGGGTTCGGCGCGCGCCTGCTGGTGCTCGACACGCTCGCCGACGACGCCGCCGAGCGGTTGATCGAGCAGACCGCAGGGCCCACGATCCGCGACACCGATCCCACCCAGCGCAAGCGGCTCGCGGAGCTGTGCGGCCACCTTCCGCTGGCGCTGCGCATCGTCGGCGCCCGGCTGGCCGCCCGTCCACAGTGGTCGGTCGGTGACCTGGTGGAGGAGCTCACCGACGAGCGCACCCGGCTCGGCGCGCTTGACGTGGAGGGCCACGACACCAGCGTGCGCGCGGCGTTGGACGTGACCTACCGGGTGCTGCCGGCGACGCTTGCCAGGACTTTCCGGCTGGTCGGCGTCTTTCCCGGGCCATGGCTGGGCCCCTACTCGGTCGCCGCGCTGTGCGCGACCGACGTGGCCGAGGCCCGCAGGCGGCTGCGCGCGCTGGCCGCGTCCTTTGTGGTCACCGAGACCAGCAGCGACGTGTTCGTCATGCACGACCTGGTCCGCATCTATGCGCGCGAGCTGGCCGGGGCCGAGCTGTCCGATGCGGACCGGGCGACGGCGTTGCGCCGGCTGCTCCGTTACTATCTGGCAGCGGCCGACTACGCACGGATCCTGCTCAATCCCACCGCCGAGCGCGCGGGCACGCCGGACGGCATGGACGTCCAGCACCCGACGCTGGAGTCCGCCGAGGACGCGGCCGCGTGGCTGGAGCGTGAGTGGGCAAACCTGGTGGCCGTGGCCGAGGCCGGCGCCGAGGCCGGCGCGCACGACGATCTGGTGCGGCTGGCCAGGATCGTCAGCGAGTTCTCGTCCGGCTCACGTGGACTGATCGGCCCGCATCTGTGGCTGGCCGGGATCCACCTGTCGGAAATTTAGTGGAGAGTTAGTCGGAACGCGCTCGATGCTGGCAGGCTTCCCGCGGCGCTCACGGGTCAGAGCGCAGCGGGGCGGCGCTGCCAACGTGGGGGTGCGCTGCCCGGACGCACCGGCCGGCGTCTCGGGGGAGTGCGCCGGCCGGTCGTCTTTTCCGGCAGCGCAGCGACCACCGCACCCTAAGTCGTGCTCCGAAAGTCGCTGGAAGTGTCGCTGGGGTCGACCAATCTTTGGCGAGGGCGGCCGCCCCACGACGACCAGGGCAGGGCGAGGAACGAGCCCTGCCCGCAGGCGTCGGCAGCCGACCACCCACGACACGCAACCACCCACCCCGGCCCGCAACCCACCACGCAACTCAACCCGAGGCCGTTCGCCGAAGGCGACCGGCGGCCTTGCCCGAGCTAGAAAGCACAGCCTTGCCCGAGTTGTCAAACACGGTGCGCTCGTCGGGCGCGTACGGATCGCAGATCGGCTGCAGCGCAGGCCGTTTGGGCTGCAGGCCGTCGCCCATCGACTTGCCGTTGATCTGCCGGCGCACCCACGGCAGCAGGTGCGTCCTGGTCCAGACGAGGTCGGCCTGCCGGCCGCGCAGCCACGACATGGGGGTGGCCGGCGGCAGCGGCTCGCGCCAGTCCGCGGTGACCGGGAGGCCGAGCACCTCGGCGGTGCGCAGGGCGATTCGCCGGTGACCCTCGGTGGAGAAGTGCAGCCGGTCCTCGCTCCACGCCCGCCGGTCCCGCAGCACGTCCATGCCCCACAGGTCGACGAGCATCGCGCCGTGCCGCTCGGCGATGGCGCGCAGATGTCCGTTGTAGATGGCGACCTTGCCGCGCACCCGGCGAAGCAGCGGCTGCGGCTTGGGATCCGGACCGGAGAAGATCACCAGATCGCAGCCGGCGTCGACGATCTCGGCCACGGCGCGCTCGAACAGCTCGGCGATCTCGTCGACGTCGCTGCCCGGTGTGACGATGTCGTTACCCCCGCCGCACAGCGTCACCAGCGCCGGCTTCTCTTGCACGGCAAGGGGAACCTGCTCGTCGAGGATCTCCCGCATGTGCTTGCCGCGCAGCGCGATGTTGGCGTAGCGGAAATCGGGGACGTGGTCGGCGAGGTTTGCGGCCAGCCGGTCGGCCCAGCCGATGTAGCCGCCGTCGGGCGCCTGGTCGCTCAACCCCTCGGTAAAGCTGTCCCCGAGCGCTATCCAGCTGTCCCAACCCCGCACCGTGCCTCCCTCCAGGCAGCCGTCAACCCCGCCAGGTGTCAATGGTCAAGGATGCCGTTCGATTCCCGGCTTGCGCCACCGGTTACCGCGCCACGGTGACGAGCGCGGCGACGACCGTGGCCAGCGCGGGCAGGGGCGCGGCCGGCCCGTGCCGCCAGGTCAGCGACCCGCCTCGCACCCTGCTCGGCGGCAGCTCGATGAGCGCGCCATGACCGAGGTATGTCGCGCCGTGCCGGGTCAGCTGCCGCACCAGCGCGTGCGGCACGGTCGCGCTCGGCGCGACCGGGAAGCGCCAGCGGGCCGGCTCGCCGGGCACCTCGATCACGGCCTGCGGCTGCCCGTTGTGGCGCAGCGCCGCGACCATGCCGGGGCCGAGGTGCGCGGGTGCGTCCACCGCGTCGAGCTCCTCACCGGCCAGGGTCCACACGGCGTGCCCGAGGGCCGTGCACGGCCAGTCGAACGTCCGCCGGTACAGCGTGGCCGCCGTGGCACAGCTCGCCGGCTGTCGCTCCGTGTTGATCATGTCGGGGCGATCCTAGCCACGTAGGGTGCCGCGGCTGGTCCATTCGGGTGGATTTGGCGGTCCCGATGGTGGTTTCGGTCAACCGTCTGCCTGGGTGCACACCTCGTCGGTACGCTGCTGACTGTTAGCACCCGATCACGCAACGGGGAGCACCGGTGTACCTCGATCCATCCGAAGGCAGGGCCGGCGCCACGCTCAACACCGTGTCCGGCCTGTACGGCGCCGCCACCTCGGGCGCGCTGAAGGTCGACCCGACCACGGGGGAGACCACCCTCCGGTTCCTCAACCAGGTTCAGGACATGGTGGACGCGATGCTGCGGCGCAGCGACGAGGTCGGTGTCAAAACCCCGTTGGGTGGTGGTTTCGCCGAGGAGGTGGGTGCGTTCAACCAGCGCCTGGCGTCGGGCGGGCCGAGGTCGGCCAAGGAGGTGCTGACCACGTTCCGCCGCGAGCTGGAGGAGCTCAAGGCCGCGGTCGCGGCGAGCATGGCCGCCTACCGGAGCACCGAGGCCGGCAACGCGCGGACCGTCACGGCCGCGGGCGGCGCGCGGTGACCGGCGACGGCGCCCGGCCGGTGCCGACGCCGACGATGAACCCCCAGGCGCACAGCCACGAGGCGTTGAAGGCGATGACCGACGCCGCCCAGCCGTCCGGGGCGCAGGCCGTCGCCGACGGCTGGTCCGCAATGGCGGCCGGGTTCGACGAGGCGGTCAGCCTGTTCGACCGGGCGATGCGGGACTCGGAGGCCGGCTGGACGGGCGCCGCGGCCGACGCCATGCGCGCGCACCTGGCCCGGGTCGCCGCGTGGAGCAGGGCGATGGGCGCGCACTACCAGGCGGCCGGCACGGCGATCGGCACGCAGGCGGCGGCCGCGGAGTCGGCAAGGAGCGCGATGCCGCCGCCGGTGCCGTACGACCCGGCCGAGATGATCCGCCAGGCGCGGGAGAGCGGGAACATCGCGCAGCTGGCGATGCTGCCGTTCCAGTTGTACGCCCAGAAGCGCAAGCACGACGCCGCGCACGACGAGGCGGCCCGGGTCGTCGCCGAGCGGGACCGGACGCTCGCCCGCGCCGCGGCCGAGATCCCCCCGTTCGAGCCGCCGCCCAGGCTGTCCGACGGCGCCGCCAATGGCTCTCCGGCAACGGATTCCGCATCGGGGAACGGCGCAACGACCCCGAGCGGGGCCGCGCCGTCGCCCGGGTTCGGACCGGCCACCGCGCCGGGCACCTTCGTGGAGTTCGGCCCCGGTGGCAGCCCGCCGCTCGGCCTGGCCGCGCCGTTTCCCCGCGGGCCGGCGGGAACGGCAATGAGCGACGGCGCCGGCCCGACCGAGACGCACGCCGAGCGCAAGCGGCCGGAGTACCTGGTCGTGTCGGACACCGACGGCATGTTCGGTTCCGACGAGCTGACCTCGCCCCCGGTGATCGGCGAGGCATGACCGCGTTCCCGAAAGTGTCCACATGGGAGTGATCGGCGACCTTTCGCTTGCCGCGGTTGACATCCTGTGGGAGGACTTGAAGCTCGGCGGCATCCCGTTCCCGCTGGAGGTGCGCGCGCACGGGGACACCGCCGAGGAGCGCGGCCGGATCAGGGCGGCGGTGTACGCCCAGCTCGAGCGGCGCGGCCTGGCCTCGTCCGGCCGGCCGACCGCCGAGCTGGAGGACACGCTCACCCTGCTCGCCGCGCCGAAGATCAGCATCGATCTGGTCGCGCTGTGCGAGATGACCGACGAGACGCCGCTGCGCGCGGTCGTCGCCGCCCGCGGCAAGCGCGCGGTGCTCGCCGTCCAGCGCGAGCTGGCCATCAGCCTGTCCGAGGTGCGCGAGACCGCGATCGTCGGCTCGATCGTGGACCTGTTGCCGCCCAACCGATCCGGCCCTGGGCAGTCGGTGACGCTGCCCGCGTCGATGCTCGGCGCCCGGTCGGTCGTGTCGGTCGGCCGGCACCGGCGCGCCGACTCCGCCGGGCCCCTGCTGCACACCGCGACCAGAGAGAGCGACCTCGCCGGCGAGCTGCGGTTCGTCGACTCGGTGACCGAGCGGCCGACCTTCGCCGCCGGCAGCATCGGCATCGTCCTGCGCGACGAGCGCGGCAAGGTTCAACGACTGCCCGGCATCGGCTTCTTCGACACCGACCTCGGCCGCTACGCCACCAGCGTCATGCGCGGCGCCGACGGCGAGGACTGGACGACGCTGTCGCCGGCCGACAACGCCCGCCTCGCCCACCGGCTGGCGGAGACGCTGGTCACGGCCCTGCAATCGTAGTTAGGTCTACCTAACCAAACTCCGATGAGGCAGGCTGGGAAGGTGACCGAGCAGCCCACCCGACAGCGCGAGCCGGTGCCCGTCCCGGCGTCGCTGCGCGAGCTGCTCGGCGGACGGCGCGGCGCGCTGGACGCGAGCCTGCCGCCGGCCGCGTTCGTGGTCGGCTGGCTCGTCTCCGGGCAGTCGGTCGGCTGGGGCGCCGCCACGGCCCTCGCCGTTGGCGCGGTCGTCGCCGCCATCCGCCTGGTGCGCCGGCACCGGGTGACGGCGGTGGTGGCCAGCCTCACCGCGGTGGTGGCCGGCTCGCTGATCGCCCTCTACACCGGGCGCGCGCAGGACTTCTTCCTGCTCCAGCTGCTTTCCAACGTCGCAAGCGCGCTGGCCTGGGCGGTCAGCATCCTGATCAGGTGGCCGCTGCTGGGCGTGGTGGTCGGCACGCTGCTCGGCCAGAAGGCCCGCTGGCGGCGCGACCCGGACCTGCTGCGCGCCTACGGCCGGGCCAGCTGGGTCTGGGTGTTCGGCCAGTACACCCTGCGGGTGCTGGTGTTCGGCTTCCTGTGGTGGACCGGCTGGGTGGTCACCCTCGGCGTGGCCCGCATCGTTCTGTCCTGGCCCCTCGTCGCCGCCGTCCTCGCGGTCAGCGCCGTGGTGTTCCACCGCTCGCTGCCCGCCGACCACCCCGGCTTCCGCCACCCCCGCCCCTAACCCGCCGTGTTTGCGTCTGACGTCGCCGTGTTTGCCTCTGGCGTCGCTGTGTTGGCGTCGTGCGGGCCAACACACCGTCGTGAGCGGCCAACATGGCGACGTGAGGGGCCAACACGCGGGGTCAGGGGCGGGGCGCGTCCGGCCCGAGCACCTCCATCGCGGCCAGCCAGGCGGCCCCGGCGGCGCCGTCGGCGGCATCGAGCACCGGCCCGTCGGTGCGCTCCGTGAGCATCATCCGCAGCGAATCGCGGACCGGACCTCGTTGCCCCACAACGCTTCCGACCAGCACGATCGGCGTGCGCTCGCCTGGCGTACGGAGCTGCAACGCCTGCCAGGACAGCAGCTCGGCGGCCTCGATGACGATCTCCAGGGCGTCGTCGTCGTCCAACATGTGCGCGCTGACCAGCGGGGCGAACCGGGCCAGTCGGATCGGCGGCTCGGCGTTCGCCGCGGTGATCAGCTGCGCGTAGGTCGCCTCGCGCCCGGCCGGCCCCAGGGCCTCGGCGAGCACCGCCGCGGCCAGGGGGCCGATCTCCGCGCCCGACATCAGCGTCCGCAGCGTGGCGCGCACCGCCTCGCGACCGATCCAGTACGCCGACCCCTCGTCGCCGAGTAGCCAGCCGTACCCGCCCACCACACGATCCTTGCGGTGGTTGACAATCCGCACGGCGATCGAGCCGGTCCCGCCGACAAGCACCGTGCCGTCCGGCTCCGGCGTCGCCGACGCGAAAGCCACCTCCGCGTCGGACAGCGCCGTGACCGGGCAGCTCAGCCCGATGGACTCCAGCGCGGAGGTGAACTGGCGCGCGACGGCCGGGTCGGACAGCTTGCTCACCCCGGCGACGCCCAGCACGCAATGCCGTGCCAGCGCGGGATCCTGCGTGCCGAACGCCGCAACGACCGCCTCGGCGACCCGCTTGGCGGCCAGCTCCGGCGGGTGCGAGTTGGGGTTGGCGCCGCCCGACGTGCCCCGCCCGACCACCGCCCCGCCAAGGCTCAGCACCAGCGCCCTCGTCGTGGTGCCCCCGATGTCCACCCCGACGGCGAAGCCCTCGGTCACCGTGCGGCCTCGATCGTGACGTGGTCGCGGGTCAGCGCGCCGTGGCAGTGCGCGCAGTGCACCTCGGCGTGCGTCGGCCGGCCGCATTCGGTGTGCCGCAGGACGACCGGCGGGCCGAGGCCGTCGTCGAGCCACCGGTCACCCCAGCGCATGATCGCGGCGAGGGCCGGGAAGAAGTCCCGCCCCATGTCGCTGAGCAGGTACTCGTAGCGTGCGGGCCGGTCCTGGTAGCGCACCCGCTCCAGCAGCCCGGCGCCGACGAGCCGGTCCAGCCGCTCGGTCAGCGTGTTGCGGGCGATCCCCAGCGAGACCTGGAACCGGTCGAACCTCGTCACCCCGTAGAACGCCTCGCGCAGCACGAGCAGGGTCCACTGGTCGCCGAGCAGGTCCATGGTTCTTGCGATCGAGCACGGCCACCGGGCGAACGAGGTCCGTCTCATGGGGGGAGTGTAGGGGCGTTGACGGCTCAACGGGTCCTGGTCACCTTGGTCAGTCCGCGCGGCCGATCCGGGTCGCCGCCGCGGGCCAGCGCGAGGTCCAGCGCCAGCAGTTGCAGCGGCAGGATCTCCAGGATCGGCGCGACCTCCTCGGCCGTGCGCGGCACGTCGATCCGCAGCCCGGCATCCATGTCGGCGGAAGCGGAGCCCACCGCGACGACGTCCGCGCCGCGCGAGCGCACGGTCGACACCACCTCGCGCATGGCCTCGCCGCCCCGCCCGGCGCTGGTCACCGCGACCACCCCGGTCTCGGCGTCGATCGCGGCCACCGGGCCGTGCAGCAGGTCCGCGCCGCTGTACGCGCGGGCGGCCAGGTAGCTGGTCTCGGCCAGCTTCAACGCGGCCTCGGCGGCCGTGGCCGAGGAGTAGCCGCGGCCGGTGAACACCAGGCGGTCGGCGAACCGGTAGCGGTCGACGGCATCGCGCACCGGACCCGCGGCATCGGACAGCGTCCGCTCGGCCAGCTCGCCGATCCCGGCCACCGGCTCGCCGGCGCCGCCCCGCACCGCGTCCACCAACAGGTACAGCGCGATCAGGCTGGCGGTGTACGTCTTGGTCGCGGCGACGGCCAGCTCGGGGCCGGCGCCGATGTCGATCGACAGCTCGGCCGCGGCGCCCAGCGGGGAGTCCGGGGTGTTGGTGACCGCGACCGTGAGCGCGCCCCGGCGCCGGGCGGCCTGCGTGGCCTCCACCAGGTCGGGCGAGCCGCCGCTCTGGCTCACCGTCACGAACAGCACGTCGGCCAGGTCCGGCTCGGCGCCGTACAGCGTGGTGGTGGACGGCGAGGCCAGCCCGGCGGGCAGCGCGAGCAGCACCTCGATCAGGTACTTGGCATACAGCGCCGCATGATCACTCGTGCCGCGCGCGGCGAGCAGCGCGAACCGGGGGCCCCTTCGCTCGATCGCCGCGGCCACCTCGGCGATCTCCGACCGCCGCCGCAGCGCCGCGTCGAGGACCGCGGGCTGGGCGGCGATGTCGGAGCGCATCTGTGCACCCGGTTGAGTGGTCATGGGCGGCTCTCCTTGGCAAGAGGTCAGGTCTAGACCAATATTATCGATGCGTTCCCGCTGACCGCGCGTTACCGATCACTATGCAGGCCGTTACGGATGTGACGAATTGGGTGCGGCGTGATCGCTTCTGTCGCCGACGACAGGCATTCTGTACCTGGGAGCCGTTCGAGGAGGACTAATGCTGGACACGTCGACAGGCGATGCGCACGACACCATCGCCCGGGTCAATCGGGAGCCCAAGTACTGGGGGCTCAAGCGGCACCTCCTCGAGGTGCTCAGCTCGCTGCCGCCGGGCTCCCCGATTCCGACCGAGCGGTCGCTGGCGGCCCAGTTCGACGTGTCCCGCACGACCGTGCGGCAGGCCCTTGCCGAGCTGACCGTCGAGGGTCGGCTGTTGCGCGTGCAGGGCAAGGGAACCTTCGCCGCCGAGCCGAAGATGGCCCAGCGGCTGCAGCTGTCGTCGTACACCGAGGACATGCGCGCCCAGGGCCGGGAACCATCGTCCAAGTTGCTCGATGTCGCCGAGCTGCCCGCCGATCCGGAGCTGGCCCGGCTGCTTGCCGTCCGGCAGGGCGCCAAGGTGCTGCGCCTGCAACGGCTCCGGCTGGCCGACGGTGAGCCGATGGCCATCGAGACCACGCACCTGCCGCTCGGCCGGTTTCGCGGGCTGCGCAAGTACGTCACCGGCGGCACCTCGCTGTACCAGGTGCTGCGCGAGCGGTTCGACGTCGAGATGGGCCACGCCGAAGAGACCATCGAGACCGCGCTGGCCGGGCCGTACGAGGCCGAGCTGCTCGGCGCCGACGTCGGCATGCCGATGTTGTTGCTGTCCCGGCATTCCTTCGACACCGAGGAGAAGCCCGTGGAGTGGGTGCGCTCGGTGTACCGAGGCGACCGGTACAAGTTCGTGGCGACCCTGAACCGGCCGTGACGGCGCCGGCGAGCACGGGCGAGGTCCGGTGGGGCACCCCGGTCGCGTGGGGCGTGCTGGCCACCACGATCCTCGGCTCCGGCATGGCGTTCCTGGACAGCACGATCATCAACGTGGCGCTGCCGCGGATCGGCGAGGAGCTCGGCGCGGGCGTCTCCGGTCTACAGTGGATACTCGACGGCTACATGCTGTCGCTGGCCGCGCTGATCCTGATCGCCGGCTCGCTCGGCGACCGGTACGGCCGGCGCAAGGTGTTCCAGATCGGCGTGATCTGGTTCGGCCTCGCGTCCGTACTGTGCGGAGTGGCCCAGACCACCGGGATGCTGGTCGCCGCCCGGGTGCTGCAGGGCATCGGCGGCGCGCTGCTCACCCCCGGCTCGCTGGCGATCATCCAGTCGGCGTTCGTGCGCGAGGACCGGGCACGGGCCATCGGTGCCTGGTCCGGGCTTGGCGGCATCGCCGGCGCGATCGGCCCGCTGGTCGGCGGGCTGGTGGTGCAGGCCTGGTCGTGGCGGCTGGCCTTCCTGATCAATATCCCGCTCGCCCTGCTGTGCGTCGTGCTGGCCCGCAAGTACGTGCCGGAGTCCTGCGACCGGCAGATGGTCGGCGGGCACCCGGACGTGCTCGGCTCGGCGCTGGCCGCGCTCGGCCTTGCCGGGATCACCGCGGCCCTGGTCGAGTCGCCCGGCCGCGGCGCGGGCGACCCCATGGTGCTCATCCTCGGTATCGCCGGCGTGCTGGCCCTTGCCGCGTTCGTGACGCTGCAGCGCCGGCAGGCCAACCCGCTTGTCCCGCCCGACCTGTTCGGCGACCGCACGTTCGTGGTGTCCAACGCCCTGACCTTCGTCGTCTACGCGGCGCTCGGCGGCGTGATGATGCTGTTCGTCATGCAGCTGCAGGTGTCGCTCGGCTACTCGCCGACCGCGTCGGGCGTGGCCGGGCTGCCGATCACGCTGCTGCTCCTGCTGCTGTCGGCGCGCTCCGGCCGGCTCGCCCAGCGCTTCGGCCCGCGCCCCTTCCTGGTGGCCGGACCGATCGTGATCGCGCTGGGCATGGTGCTGCTGACCAGAGTGGGGCCCGGCGCCTCCTACCTGGGCGCGGTGCTGCCCGCGGTGGTCGTGTTCGGACTCGGGCTGGTGCTCGTGGTCGCTCCGGTGACCGCCACGGTGCTGGCCGCCGCCGACGACCGGCACGCCGGGGTCGCCTCCGGAGTGAACAACGCCGTGGCCCGCACCGGCGGCCTGCTCGCCGTCGCCGTGCTGCCGGCCGTCGCGGGCCTGTCCGGCGACGCCTACACCAACCCGGCCGCCCTCACCTCCAGCTGGCAGACCGCGATGTGGGTGTGCGCCGGCCTGTGCGTGCTCGGCGGCCTGCTGGCGTTCGGGGTGCGCAACGACGTGCTGGCCATCGGGCCGACGCTCGCCGACCCGGCCAAGGTCAAATGCCCGGGTGAGTGCCCGCTGTGTGACTCCCCTTACCCGGGCGAGTGCGTGCACTGCGACGTGACGGGCCCGCCAACGCACGTCATCCCGGCGCACAAGGTCAGCAGCGCGCCGCCGGCCGCCGCCTGAGCACCTCGGCGAGCAGCGCCGGGTCGATGTTGCCGCCGGAGACGACCGCGGCGGTGCGGCCGGCGGGCAGCTCGGTGCGGTTGAGGTAGGCGGCCGCGGTGACCGCGCCGCTGGGCTCGGCGACAAGACGGGCACGCAGCGCCAGGGTGGCGACCGCGTCGAGGATCTCGTCCTCGGTGACCGTGACGATGTCGTCGACGAGCTTGCGGATGTGCGCGAAGGTCAGATCGGACGGCTCGGACTGCAGGCCCTCGGCCACGGTGCGGGCGCGTTGCCGCGGCGACCAGTGCACGATCTCGCCGGCGGCCAGGCTGTCCCGCGCGTCGGCGGACAGCTCGGGCTCGACGCCGACCACCCGGGCGTCCGGGCGCAGCGCCTTGACGGCGGTGGCGACGCCGGAGATCAACCCGCCGCCGCTGATCGGGACCAGGACCAGGTCGACGTCGGGCAGGTCCTCGACGATCTCCAGCCCGACGGTGCCCTGGCCGGTGATCACGTGCGGGTGGTCGAACGGGGGGACCAGGACGGCGCCGCGCCGCTCGGCGATCTCGTGGGCGACGGATTCCCGGTCCGGCAAGGGAACCACGACCACCTCGGCGCCGAGCGCCCGGGTCTGCTCGATCTTGACGGGGGCCGCGTTGTCCTGGACTACGATGGTCGCCGGGACTCCGAACGCCCTCGCCGCGTAGGCGACGGCCTGAGCGTGGTTGCCGCTGGAGTAGGTGACCACACCGGTTCGGGCATCCGGCGCCAGCCGGGCGATCGCGTGGTACGCGCCGCGGATCTTGAAGGCGCCGACCGGCTGGAGGTTCTCCGGCTTGAGCCACAGTGGACGGTCTGGGTCCGCCCACGAGCAGGGCAGCAGCGGGGTTCGCACCGCGACGTTGCGGAGCGTTTCGGCGGCGACACGGATCTCGTCGATGGTCACTAGGTGCACGCCACCAGTGTGCCGCATCCGACAAATGTCCACTGTGGACTTTTGCGGGCAACCCGACAACGGAAGGATCATGAGCAACCAGAAGGACTCCGGCAGTTTCGCCCTCCAGGTCGCGGCCGGCGCGCTGGCGGCGGTCACCGCGGCCGTGCTCGGCTCCACCCTCGGCGTGGCGGGCACCGTGCTCGGCGCCGGGATCGCCAGCGTGGTGACGACGGTGGGGGCCGC
Source organism: Actinophytocola sp. (assembly GCF_035942955.1). Taxonomy (GTDB): domain Bacteria; phylum Actinomycetota; class Actinomycetes; order Mycobacteriales; family Pseudonocardiaceae; genus DASYTH01. Next base: position 17,403 of record NZ_DASZCQ010000153.1, read on the forward strand.
GCTGTACCTGCGGTCGATCCGGCGCACCACGGAGGCCGTCCGGCTCGTGCAGGACAAGGTGCGTGGCCGCTGGACCGGGACGCTCCCGGCCCAGGACCCGGCGCCGGCCGGGGAACCCCCGAAGACCGAGGAGCCCGGGGACGAGCCGGAAGCGGAGGACAACCCTCCCGAAAGGGCCGGACGCAGGCGCTGGCCGGCGGTCGCCGCGGCCAGCGTGGTCGCCTTCGCGCTGGGCATGCTGGCGCTCACCGGCCTGGAGCTGATCCGCGGCGAGCAGGTCGACGGCGGGCAGGGCACGACCATCGGTCGCATCGTCCGATCCGACCAGGGCCCGGCCGACCGGCAGGACCCGGCCCCAACCGGACCCACGACGCCGACCGAGGCCCCCGGCATGTCGACCGGCACGGTCCCGCCCCCGACGACGACGCAGCGGCCCGAGCCGTCTCGGCCCACGACGACCACCGTTCCGTCACCTACGACGACCACGAGGACCCCGTCGCCGCTCCCCTCCGGGGTCGGCTAATCACCCAAAGTGCCCACTAGGGTGAAAATGTGACAACTGTTCCCCCCGATCGGACCCTTCCGTAACGACCCGACTACACATAGGTTCATCCGTTGGAGTGTCACCTCACAGTGACAGTCCGTGGTCCCCCTACACCCGAGATCGCGGACAGGACATTCCAACGCTCTCGGGCCCTGCACCCAACCGAGGGAGACAGTCATGAACCGTTCGAGTGTGGCCCGGTTCGCCGGCGCCGCCCTACTGGCCGCCGGTCTGGCCACGACCCTGTCCGTGCCGGCGATGAGCGCGCCGGCCGCCGGCCAATCCACCGGCATGCTCGCCGCCATGCAGCGCGATCTCGGCCTGACCGCCGAGGGCGCGCTGGCCCGGATCGACCAGGAGAACCGGGCGAACGCCGCCGCGCAGGCGCTGACCGCGCAGCTCGGCAGCACCCTGGCCGGATCCTGGTTCGACGCCGCGACCGGCAAGCTGGTCGTCGCCGTCACCGACGCGTCCCGGGTCCAGGCGGTCCACGCGGCCGGCGCGACCGCACGCGTGGTGTCCCGCAGCGCCGCCCAGCTCGACGCGCAGAAGTCGTCGCTCGACGCCGCCGAGGCCAGCGCGCCGAAGTCGGTGACCGGGTGGTACGTCGACGTCACCACGAACTCGGTCGTCGCTCAGGTGCTCGGCAACGACCCAGCCGGCGTGGCCTGGGCGGCAGCCAAGGGCGCGCGGACCGAGTACGTCGCGGAGGCCCCGCGGCCGCTGTGGAATCTCATCGGCGGTCAGGCGATCACCACCGGCGGCGCCCGCTGCTCGCTCGGGTTCAACGCCCGCGCCGGCACCGCCCGCATCGTGATCACCGCCGGCCACTGCACCAACATCGGTTCGAGCTGGAGCGGTGTCGGTGGCACGATCGGCACGCGTCGGGGCTCGTCCTTCCCGGGCAACGACTACGGCGCCATTACGGTGACCTCGTCGGCAGCGGTGTCCACCGCGCTGGTCGACCGGTACTCGTCGGGCAGTGACGTGACCGTGGCCGGCTCGTCCCAGGCCGGTGTGGGCTCGAGCATCTGCCGGTCCGGCTCCACCACGGGCTGGCGCTGCGGCACCATTCAGGCGCACAACCAGACCGTGCGCTACCCGCAGGGCACGGTGACCGGCCTGACCCGCACCACCGCGTGCGCGGAGCCGGGTGACTCCGGCGGCTCGTTCGTATCGCCCAACGGTGCCACCCGGGTCCAGGCCCAGGGCATGACCTCCGGCGGCTCGGGTAACTGCAGCACCGGCGGCATCATCTTCCACCAGCCGGTCAACGAGGCCCTCAGCGCGTTCGGCGCGACCCTGGTCACCGGCTGACCGAGCAACACCCGGTGTCCTGAACTCCCCCCAGGACACGACGGCGGACGAGCTGAACCCTGCCGGCTCGTCCGCCGTTCGGTGTTTCAGCGCAACATCCGGCTCAACTCCTCGGCGGCCGCCCGCGGGTCGTCGGCCTCGGTGATCGCCCGCACCACCACGACCCGGGAGGCCCCGGCGGCGCGGACCTCGGGCAGCCGGGCGGCGTCGATCCCGCCGATGGCGAACCACGGGCGCTCCGGGTCGGCCGCGGCGGTGGTCCGGACCAGGTCGAGGCCCGGGGCCGGGCGGCCGGGTTTCGTCGGGGTCGGCCAGCACGGGCCGGCGCAGAAGTAGTCGACGCCCGGCTCGGTCGCGGCCGAGGCCGCCTGGGCCGCGTCGTGCGTCGACCGGCCGATCACGACGTCCTCGCCGAGAATCCGCCGCGCCCACGGCACCGGCAGGTCGTCCTGCCCGAGGTGCAGCACGTCGGCCCCGGCCGCAAGGGCGACGTCGGCCCGGTCGTTCACCGCCAGCAGCGCGCCGTGCCGCGCGCACGCCTCGGCGATCACCTCGAGCGCGGCCAGCTCCGGCCCGGCCTCCAGACCCTTTTCCCGTAGCTGCAGGATGTCCACCCCGCCGGCCAGCGCCGCGTCGGCGAACTCCGCGAGGTCGTCCCGCAGCCCGGTGCACAGGTACAGCCGTGCCTCGGCGAGCCGCTTCCTGATCCGAGCTCCATCCAGGCCGGGCATGCCGTCCACGTTATCGAGCTTTCCCGGCGACCTTGCGCGCGACGCAATCGCTCCGGCGGGGCCGGACATGTCCGGCCGGACCACGGCCCTGGCGCCCCGCCACCGCGATCGCGGGCCTTCGGCCGGGGCCGCGCCCGGTGGTCACCGTGATTGCCGCTGCGGTTTGGCCGTCCGGCTCGGTGCGTATACCGTGGCGGTTGGTCCGCACGGGAGCCCGGAGGAACCGGGCTGAGAGGGGATCTGCCGATCCCGACCGTCGAACCTGATCCGGGTCATGCCGGCGCAGGGAGCGTGATAGGTGCAAATCGCGGTGGTAGGCGGCGGGGTCGTCGGGCTGTCCGTCGCGTGGCGACTGGTCTCGGCGGGCCGGCGCGTCGTCCTCGTCGACCCGGCCCCGACCACGGGGGCGTCGTGGGTGGCCGGCGGCATGCTGGCGCCGGTGACCGAGACCTGGCCGGGGGAGGAGGGGCTGCTGCCCATCGGCTCGGCCTCGCTGGAGTCCTGGCCGGCGTTCGCCGGCGAGCTGCGTTCCGCCGCCGCCGACCCGGGCCTGCGCACCGACGGGACGGTCGTCGCCGCGCTGGACGCCGCCGACGCCGCGCAGCTGGAGACGCTCGCCGAGCACCTTGCGTCGCTTGGCCGGGAGGTCGAGCGGCTGCCCGGCCGGGCGCTGCGCGCGCTGGAGCCGGGCATCGGCCCGAGTATCCGAAGTGGACTCCTGGTGCCCGGCGATCTCGCCGTGGACAACCGGGAGCTGTTGCGGGGCCTGCACAAGGCCAACCGGCAGGCCGGCGTGGACTTCGTCGCCGCGTCCGCCGCCGCGGTTCGCGGCGGCGGTGTCGAGCTGGCCGATGGGTCTACAGTGGACGCTGACGTGTCGGTGATCGCGGCCGGCGCGTGGAGCGGCCGGCTGCACCCGGCGCTCGGCGGGCTGGTGCGGCCGGTGAAGGGCGAGATCCTCCGGCTGCGCGGCCGGCCCGGCGCGCTTCCGCCGCCGGGGCGGACCGTGCGGGCGCTGGTCGAGTCGCGGTCGGTGTACCTGGTCCCGCGCTCCGGCGGCGAGCTGATCGTCGGCGCCACCCAGTACGAGGCCGGCTTCGACACCGACGTCACCGTGGCCGGGGTGCGCGACCTGCTCGCCGATGCCGAGCGGGTGCTGCCGGGCACCGGGGAGTACGCGCTGGTCGAATGCGCGGCCGGGCTGCGCGCCGGCAGCCGGGACAACCTGCCGCTGATCGGCTGGCTCGAGCCGGGGGTGCTGGTGGCTACCGGGCACCACCGCAACGGTTTCCTGCTCGCCCCGCTCACCGCGGCCGCCGTGCTCGCCCTGCTCGACGGCCGCCCGCATCCGGCGCCGGTGACCGACCCGGCCCGGTTCAGGAAGGGAGAGACGTGATCGAAGTCCGACTCAACGGTGAGGACACCGAGCTCGCCGAGGGCACCACGGTGGCCGGCCTGCTCGCCGCGCGCGGGATCGCTCCCGGCGGTGTCGCGGTGGCGGTGAACGCGGAGGTCGTGCCGCGCGCTTCGCACGCCACGACCGTGCTGCCGGACGGTGCGGTCGTCGAGGTGCTGACCGCGGTGCAAGGAGGTTGAGACCATGGACGACCCGCTGACCATCGCCGGCCGGGAGTACTCCGCCCGCCTGATCATGGGCACCGGGGGCGCGGCCAACCTGGCCGTGCTCGAGCGCGCCCTCGTCGCGTCCGGCACCCAGCTGACCACGGTGTCGATCCGCCGGGTCGACGCCACCGGCGGCTCCGGCGTCCTGGACGTGTTGCGCCGCCTGGGAATCGACCCGCTACCCAACACCGCCGGCTGCCACACCGCCGCCGAGGCCGTGCTCACCGCCCGCCTGGCCCGCGAGGCCCTCGGCACCGACTGGGTCAAGCTCGAGGTGATCGCCGACGACCGCACCCTGCTGCCCGACCCCGTCGAGCTGCTCGACGCCGCCCGCACCCTGGTCTCCGACGGCTTCACGGTCCTCGCCTACACCAACGACGACCCGGTCCTCGCGCTGCGCCTTGAGGAAGCCGGCTGCGCCGCCGTCATGCCGCTCGGCTCCCCGATCGGCACGGGCCTCGGCATCCGCAACCCGCACAACGTCGAGCTGATCGTCTCCCGCGCCGGCGTCCCCGTCGTGCTCGACGCCGGCATCGGCACCGCCTCCGACGCCGCCCTGGCCATGGAACTCGGCTGCGCCGCCGTACTTCTGGCCACCTCCGTCACCCGCGCAACCGACCCCGAACGCATGGCCGCCGCCATGCGCCACGCCGTCACCGCCGGCCGTCTTGCCCGCCTCGCCGGCCGCATCCCCCAACGCTTCTGGGCCCAGGCCTCCAGCCCGCCGCGCTAACGAGCCGCGCCCCACCGCACCGGCGTGTCCCGCCCTCGTGCAGCCGTGTCCCGCGTTCGTGCAGGCGTGTTCCGCCTTCGTGCAGGCGTTCCCCACCGTCTGTGCCAGGCTGGCCGGGTGACCGAGGAGTGGGAGCAGCGGCTGGCGGAGGCGTGGGCGTCGATCGACCGGCACACCGAGGCGGAGTTCCGTGAGTTGATCGACAAGCTCGCGGCCGAGCTGCCGCCGGGCAACGCGATGGCCGACTTCGAGCGGGCCTGCGCGTTCGACTCGACCGGTCATCCGGACCGCGCGGTGCCGCTGTACCGCAAGGCCCTCGACCGCGGGCTGACCGGCGAGCGCCGGCGCCGGGCGGTGATCCAGCTGGCCAGCTCGCTGCGCAACCTCGGCGAGCCCGAGCGGAGTGTGGAGCTGCTCACGGCCGAGCTGGAGGCCGGGTCGGACCATCTCGACGACGCGGTCCGGGCCTTCCTTGCGCTGGCCCTCACCGACGTCGGGCGGGAGCGGGAGGCGGTGTCCCTTGCGCTCGGCGCGCTGGCCCCGCACCTGCCGCGGTACCAGCGCTCGCTGGCCAACTATGCCCGGCTGCTGATCGGCTAGCGCGGCTCGGGGGCGCGTTCGGCGCGCAGCTCGGCGACCTCCCGGCGCAGGGCCCGGATCTCGTCGAGCAGGAGCTTGTCGGAGGCGGCCTGGTCGGCGGCGTGCTTCTCCTCGGCGGCGGTCAGCTCGTCGGTCACGCCGCGCTCCATGCCGCTGACGATCACGGCGATGAACAGGTTCAGCACGGCGAACGTGGAGACCAGAATGTAGATCACGAAGAAGATCCAGGCCATCGGGGCCTGGGCCATCACGGTGCGGGCGACCTCCGGCCAGGCCTCCCCGGTCATGGTCTGGAACAGGGTGAACAGCGTGGTCCCGAGATCACCGAAGTACTCCGGGGAGATGTGCCCGAACAGCTTGGTGGCCATCACCCCGGCCACGTACAGCACCAGGCTCAGCAGCAGCCCGATCGACGCCATCCCGGGCACCGAGGCGAGCAGCCCGGACACCACCCGGCGCATCGCGGGCACCATGGAGATCAGCCGCAGCACGCGCAGCACCCGCAGGGCACGCAGCACGGAGAACGCCCCGGTGCTCGGGATCAGCGCGATGCCGACGATGATGAAGTCGAACACGCTCCACGGGTCGGCGAAGAACTTCCACCCGTGCGCGTACAGCCGCAGCACCAGCTCCACCACGAAGATCGCCAACGCGATCCGGTCGGCGGCGTGCAGGAACCCGTCGGCCTTGGCGACGATCGACGGTGACGTCTCCAGTCCGAGCGTGATCGCGTTGAGGATGATCACCGTGATGATGAAGTGCTGGAACCGCCGGTGCTCGACGAGGGCGCGGATCTGTTCCCGGGACATCACGCGCCCGATTCAACACGAACGTCCGACGTCAGGCGCCCGAACGTGTGGATACGAACATCACCCAGCCGGCCGAGGGGAACGCCAGCACCGGCCCACCGGCGTTCTTCGAGTCACGCACCGCGACAGCGGGCCCGGCAAACGCCACCTCCACACAGTTCGCGTGATCGGTGCTTCGGCTGCTCTTGCGCCACTCGCATGGCAGATGCGCGACTTCCACACAGTTGGCGTGATCGCTGCTGCGGCTGCTCTTGCGCCACCTCGCCGTGCCCAGGCCAAGCGCGTACATGCCGCCATCTCCTCTTATTCGTGCTCCCCGGCGATCTTGGAGATCAACTCCACGGACTCGGCCGGTTGCAGTGCCTCGTTCAGGATATTGCCAAGGGCGACACGATAGGCGGCGACGTCTTCCTTCTCGCCCAGGAACATGTCCACGTGGTGGTTCTCGATGAACGCCAGGCTGGGTTCCTCGGCGAACTCGAGGATCGCGAAGGCGCCACGCAGCCCTGCGTGTGGCCCTGCCTGCAACGGCACGACACGCACCGTGATGTTGGGACGCTCGGCGGTTTCCGCCAGTTGGCGCAACTGGCGGCGCATCACGCCACGCTCGGTGATCGGTCGCCGCAGCGCACCCTCGTCGATGACGGCCAGGAACTGCACGTGGGGTCGCCGCAGAACGGCCTGCCGTGCCATCCGGGAGGCCACGAGGTTGGTCAGCTCGGCCTCGGAGATGGTCTTGTTGATGCCTTGGATGATCGCGCCGGTGTACTCGGCGGTCTGAAGCAAGCCCGGGATGAACAAGGCTTCGTAGTTCTGGATCCGAGTGGCGCGGGACTCGAAGTCGATCAGCGCCTTCCACAGCTCGGGCAGGCCGAGGCCCTGGCTCTCCCACCAGCCGCGCTCGGCGGATTTCCTTACCTGGTCAAGGATTTTCTCCCGTTCCCGCTCCGGCACCTTGTACAACCCGAGCAGTGCGGACACGTCATCCGCCCGCAACGGGCGGCTCCCCGTCTCGAGGCGGCTGATCTTGCTCTGCGACATGCCCAGCGCCTTGGCCACTTCCACACCGGTCATCCCCGTGCTCTCGCGGAGCTGGCGAAGCTGGTTGGATACCTGTCGGGATCGGACGCCAGGGTTCGGATTCTCCGGCACACGCAGATGCTCGTATCCCATGGCGGGACACGCAATTACACGATCGGGCATATTGTATTTCCAAAAGGACATAGAGTCACGGTCTCGTCATGGACGAGACGATGGCAGCCCTGGCCGCGGCGCCCAATTGCACAAGCCCCGGCCGTACGCTCTCTATGGCACGTACCTCGACTCCGAGGACCTGATGGTCATGGGCTGGGGCATGCACTTCCGCACGTTCGGCCGAACTCTCCACTACGACCCGGACTCCGCGAAGACCCATACCGCCGACGACCCGGACCGGCTGGTGCGCCTCTACAGCCGCCTCGCCGACGTCCGCCTCGACTGGCTGGACCTCGAGCCCTACGCGATATCCTCGCCGGCCAGTCGCCAGAACGGCGACACCGGGCCGACTCCGGAGCCGAGCGGGTAGGCGTCCCGCACGGACCGGGTGACGAACCGCTTGCCGAACCGCACGGCCTGCGCCACGTCCGTCCCGCGGGCCAGCGCCGAGGTGATCGCCGAGGCCATCGTGTCGCCGCCGCCGTGGGTGTGCCTGGTGTCCTCACGGGGCGCCGGCAGCTCGGTGAACTCGGCGCCGTCGTAGAGCAGGTCGACGCACTGCGGGTCGTCGCGCATGTGCCCGCCCTTGACCAACGCCCACTTCGGACCCAGCCCGATCAGCGCCACGGCCGCGGCGCGCTGATCGTCGGGCGTCCGCACGTCGATCCCGGTGAGCAGCCGGACCTCGTCCAGGTTCGGGGTGACCAGCGTCGCCCGCGGGAACAGCTCGTCGCGCAGCGCGTCCAGCGCGTCGTCGCGCAGCAACTGGTCACCGTGCATCGAGGCCGCGACCGGGTCCACCACGAACGGGATCTGCCCGTCGCGTCCGATGTGGACCCGGTCGCACGCCTTGGCCACCGCGGAGATGATCTCCGCGGTGGCCAGCATGCCGGTCTTCGCGGCGTTCACCCCGATGTCGGTGGCCACCGTCTCGATCTGCGCGGCCACGACGTCGGCCGGGATCTCCACGACCCCGCTCACCCGCAAGGAGTTCTGCACGGTGACCGCGGTGACCGCGGTCATCCCGTGCACCCCGCAGGCGAAGAACGTGCGCAGATCGGCCTGCAGCCCGGCGCCGCCGCCGGAGTCCGACCCCGCGATGGTCAGCGCGCGTGGGATCACTGCTTGTCCACGATGGGCAGATACAGGTGGTCACCGTGCTTGTGGAACTCCACGGCCATCTCCCGCATGCCGGCCTCGATGGCGTCCACATCGGACAGCCCGTGCTCCGCGGCGTACTTGCGCACGTCCTGGGTGATCCGCATGGAGCAGAACTTCGGGCCGCACATCGAGCAGAAGTGCGCGGTCTTGGCCGGCTCCGCGGGCAGCGTCTCGTCGTGGAACGCGCGCGCGGTGTCCGGGTCCAGCGACAGGTTGAACTGGTCGATCCAGCGGAACTCGAACCGGGCCTTGGACAGCGCGTCGTCCCACTCCTGGGCACGCGGGTGCCCCTTGGCCAGGTCGGCCGAGTGCGCGGCGATCTTGTAGGTGATCACGCCGGTCTTCACGTCGTTCCGGTCGGGCAGGCCGAGGTGCTCCTTGGGCGTGACGTAGCACAGCATCGCGGTGCCGGCCCAGCCGATCTGCGCGGCGCCGATCGCCGACGTGATGTGGTCGTAGGCCGGTGCGATGTCCGTCGCGAGTGGACCGAGGGTGTAGAACGGCGCCTCGCCGCATACCTCTTCCTCCAACCGCACGTTCTCGGCGATCTTGTGCATCGGGACGTGGCCCGGCCCCTCGATCATCACCTGCACGTCGCGCTCGCGGGCGATGTGGGTCAGCTCGCCAAGCGTGCGCAGCTCGGCGAGCTGGGCCTCGTCGTTGGCGTCGGCGATGCACCCCGGCCGCAGCCCGTCACCCAGCGAGAAGGTCACGTCGTAGGTGCGCAGGATGTCGCACAGTTCGGTGAAGTGTGTGTAGAGGAAGCTCTCCCGGTGGTGCGCGAGGCACCAGGCGGCCATGATCGATCCGCCGCGCGAGACGATCCCGGTGATCCGGTTCGCGGTCAGCGGGACGTAGCGAAGGAGCACGCCGGCGTGCACGGTCATGTAGTCGACACCCTGCTCGCACTGTTCGATCACGGTGTCCCGGTACACCTCCCAGGACAGCCGGGTGGGGTCGCCACCGACCTTCTCCAGCGCCTGGTAGATCGGCACGGTCCCGACCGGGACCGGCGAGTTGCGCAGGATCCACTCGCGAGTCTCGTGGATCCGCTTGCCGGTGGACAGGTCCATCACGGTGTCCGCGCCCCAGCGGGTGGCCCAGACCATCTTGTCCACCTCGTCCTCGATGGACGAGCTCACCGCCGAGTTGCCGATGTTGGCGTTGATCTTGACGAGGAACTTCTTGCCGATGATCGCCGGCTCGGACTCGGGATGGTTGCGGTTGACCGGGATCACCGCCCGGCCGATGGCCACCTCCCGGCGGACGAACTCCGGGTCCATGCCCTCCCGTTCGGCGCAGAACCGCATCTCCTTGGTGATGATCCCGGCCTTCGCGTACGCGAGCTGGGTGACCGCGCCGTCGACCGGCTCGCGCTCGGCGATCCAGCTCTCCCGCAGCCGTGGGAGTCCACTATGGACGTCTATCGTGGCCGTGGGGTCGGTGTACGGTCCGGAGGTGTCGTAGAGGTCGAGATGCTCGCCGTTGGTCAGCTCCACCCTTCGGAACGGGATGCGCAGGCCGTCGGCTTCCCGGTAGATCTTGTGGGACCCGGTGATCGGCCCGGTGGTCACGCTGGGACGGACGGAGCGATCCTGCAGGCTCGCGCTACGCGATCGAGCCAGAAAATCGGATACAGCCACGAGGAATTCCTCCCTACGCCGGCATTACCCGGTCAGGTTCAGGCGGTCGGCGGCGCCGGGGTGACCCAGCCGCCCTCTCAGCCCGCTTCGGCGCGAGCTCCCGCGTGGTGTTCAGTTGGCCGTTCCGACGATAGTCAGACTCGGTACGGCCCCGCCAGGGGATCGACATGACCACTTCGGCGTACGGTTCGGAAATGGCCGAGCTTCAGCCCTTCCCACCCGGTGGCCGGCGGGTGGACCGCCCCACCGAGGCGGCGCTGTGCTCGAACTGCGGCGAGCTGGTCGGCCGCGGCTACCCCGACTGCGCGATCTGCGCCGAGCGCATCGACGACCTCTGGTGGGCCGACTGGCGTCACCTCCTGTCCTCGACCGGCGTCCAAGCGGGCACCGACGAGGAGCTGGACCTCGCCCGCCGGGTCCTGTCCGACGAGGTCGGCGCCTACCCCTGGACCTGCACCGACTGGGCCCTGTGGCTGCTGCGCTGCGCCGAGTGCGGCGGTCAGCTCGGCTCAGGCGACCCCGGCTGCGTCGCCTGCGCCGCGTCCGACGCCGCCCGCTGGGCCTGGGACCACCAGGCCCTGCAACACCGCAGGATGACGCCCAACGAGCACGCCCTCCGGGTGGCCGTGGCCGGCCTGCGCGCCCCTCACCGGCACCGCTCCGCGGCGCTGGCCGGCTGGCGCCTGGCCCTCCCGTTCCTGTTCATCGGCCAGCTCCCCACCACCAGCCAGGCCCAACGGATCCGCGCCCACATCCTCGCCGGCCGCTACGACGAGCTGGCCCGCCTGGACGGCTTCTGCGCCATGGCCTCGCTCCCCGACCTCCCGTGGCGCTCGACGTCCTAAGTAGACTCGCCGGTGATACGCAAGGCCGGTCGACAACGCGGAGTAGTGCTGCCAGCCCTGCCTCACATTGAATTGGACACAGCCAGCCTGATCCCCAACGCGATCAGCACCGCCCCCGACGCCCGCTCCAGCCGCCGCCGGATCTCCGACCGCTTCAGCCACCTCAGGATGGCGCTGAGCAGCACCACGATGCCCAGGTACCACACGGTGTCCACGACCACCCACAGCCCGGCCAGCAGCAACAACGTCCAGCGCGCACTCCCCGCCGGCACGAACTGCGGCAAAAACGAGATCGCGAACACCGCCAGCTTCGGGTTGGCCAGGTTCACCAGCAACCCCGCCCTGAACCCCGACCCCGCCGTCGGCGCGTCGACGTCCGGCTTATGGCGCCCGAACAGCGCCTTCACCCCGAACCACAGCAACACGCACACCCCCGCGATCCGCAACCCCTCATAGGCCAGCCGCGACGCCACCAGCAGCACCGACAGTCCCAACCCCGCCGCCACCGCCCACACCGCAACCCCGACCTCCATGCCCGCGACCGTGGCCAACGCCCCGCGCCGCCCACCCCGCACCGACTGCTTGAGCAACATCGCCGTACCCACCCCAGGCACCATCGCGAGCACAAGCGAAGCAAGCAGAAAGGCCAGCAGCCCGGACCACGTCATACCGACATCCTGACCCCCCACCCACCCCCTTGCCCACCGGTTATCCACACCCACCCCACCTGTCCACAACCCCGCCTAAGTTGACCCGTTGCCTCACGTCAAGATGCCCGCGTAGGGGGAGTCGTTGCCTCATGAGAAATGCCCGCCATGGACAGCCCGGTGTAGGGGTTGATCGGGAAGTAGGTGCGGGTGACCTCGGCGGCCAGCGCGTCGGACAG
>NZ_DASZCQ010000154.1:0-20629 GCF_035942955.1 Actinophytocola sp.
TTTGTGGGGCTATAGCACCACAAAAGACTCACGACACCAGCTCCGGTTCGGGGCGGGCGGCGTCCTCGGCGCGCTTGCGCTTCTTGACGATGAGCACCACGACGCCAATAAGCACGATCGCGGCGATCACTATTGCGCCGCCGAAGGCGAGCGCGCCCTCGACTCGCTTGGCGGCCTCGCCGAGCGCGGCGCCGATGCTGATATGCATGGCCGACCAGCACGCCGCCCCGGCCACCACCGCCGGCAGGAACGTGCGGTACGGCAGGCCGGAGGCGCCGGCCGCGGCCGGTGTCAGGGTCCGCACCACCGGAAGGAAGCGGGCGAGGAACACCGCCCATGCCCCGCGCCTGCGCAGAATGTCGGCGGCCCTGTCCCAGCCGGCCGTCCCGTACCGCTGGATGATCCTGGTCTCGCGCAGCGCCGGCCCGAACCGCCGGCCGATCGCGTAGCCGATCGAGTCGCCGAGCCCGGCGCACACGGTGACCACCGCCCACAGAATCGCAAATCGCGGCACCGTGCTCGCCGTCGTGGCCGCGATCAGCAGGCCGCCCTCACCCGGCGCGATGAAACCCAGACCGATGGTGCACTCGGCGAACACCAGCGCCCCGGTCGCCCCCACCAACGCCGGCTGCGGAAGACCCTGCAGCCACTCGAGCACATCGGTCAGCAACGCCACGATTCCACCCCTCGGTCGGATACCCGTTGATCGGGCCCTTGGAGGGACTGTGACAGTCGGACGTTCCACCGTGGATCCGGGCATATCCCCGATGTGTCCCGGAGATCCGGACTACTGGGCGAGCAGTGAGCTGATCTCCTGGCGGGCGGGGCCGGCCTCGGCAAGGTGGCGCAGCTGCTCGGGCACGGCCTCGCCGCGGTGGGCCATGGCCTGGGCGTAGAGCCGGCCGGCCCGGTACGAGGAGCGCACCAGCGGCCCGGCCATCACGCCGGCGAACCCGATCCGCTCGGCGGTCTCCTTGTGCGCAAGGAACTCCTCGGGCTTGACCCAGCGGTCCACCGGGTGGTGGCGCAGGCTCGGGCGCAGGTACTGCGTGATCGTGATGATGTCGCAGCCCGCGTCGTGCAGGTCGCGCAGCGCGGTGGTCACCTCGTCCGGGGTCTCGCCCATGCCGAGGATCAGGTTGGACTTGGTCACCAGGCCGTCGGCCCTGGCCAGGGTGAGCACCTCCAGCGAGCGCTCGTAGCGGAACGCCGGGCGGATGCTCTTGAAGATCCGCGGCACGGTCTCCACGTTGTGCGCCAGCACTTCCGGCCGCGAGCCGAACACCTCGGCCAGCGCCGCCGGCTCGGCGTTGAAGTCGGGGATCAGCAGCTCGACGCCGGTGCCCGGGTTGAGCCCGTGGATCTGCCGGACGGTCTCGGCGTACAGCCACGCCCCGCCGTCGGCCAGGTCGTCGCGGGCAACACCGGTGACGGTGGCGTAGCGCAAACCCATGGCCTGCACCGACTCGGCGACCCGGCGGGGCTCGCCGCGGTCGAGCGCGGCCGGCTTGCCGGTGTCGATCTGGCAGAAGTCGCAGCGCCGGGTGCACTGGTCGCCGCCGATGAGGAAGGTGGCCTCCCGGTCCTCCCAGCACTCGAAGATGTTCGGGCAGCCGGCTTCCTCGCACACCGTGTGCAGACCCTCGCGCCGGACCAGGCCCTTCAGCTCGCGGTACTCCGGACCCATCCGCGCTCGGGTCTTGATCCACGGCGGCTTCTTCTCGATGGGCGTCCGGCTGTTGCGCACCTCGAGCCGCAGCAGCTTCCGTCCCTCCGGCGTCACCGTCACAGTCGCCAGGGTACGCGCGGGTCAGCTGTGTCCGCGCACACAGCACCGGCCATTCGGCGGGTTGACGGCCCGCTCTACCAGGCGATAAGCACGTCGTGCGCTCCCCAGATCGGAGGTCCCCGTGGCCCGGAAGCACTGGCTCCTTGCGCTGTTCTCCATCGTTCTGACAACGTTTCTCGGTCTGCCGGCCGCCGTCGCCGCGCCCGCGGCGCCGCCCGGCGCGGTCACCAAGGGCGAGGATCCGGCGAACGGGCCGGACCGCAACGAGATCGCGGCCGGCGATCCGGCCGCGGCGGTCGCCACCCTGGCCGCGGGCGAGAACCAGGCGGGTGCGCGGGAGGGCTACCCCCGCCAGACCCGGCTGCGGGTGTTCCCCGAGGACCCGTCCGACAAGTCGATCAAGCTGGGCCTCGTTCCGTACCACGCCATCGCTCCGAGGCTCAACGCCCTGCAGGCGCGCAGCGACCGGGTGTCGGTCGAGATCGCCGGCCGGTCGACGCTCGGCCGCGACCTGTACCTGGTCACGCTCACCGCGCCGGAGCGGCCGTGGCAGACCCGGCTCCAGGACCACTGGCGGGAGCTGATCGAGAACGACCCGGTGCGCGCCGCCCGCGACCCGCTGCTCGAGCGCGAGTACAAGGTGCCGGTGTGGATCAACAACAACATCCACGGCAACGAGTGGGAGGGCACCGACGCGGCGCTGCGGCTCATCGAGCACCTGGCCACCAGCAACGATCCCAAGGTCCGGCGCCTGCTGGCCGAGCACCGGATCTACTTCAACGTCACCGCCAACCCGGACGGGCGGGTGGCCGGCACCCGCGGCAACAACAACGGGTTCGACCTCAACCGCGACTTCGTCACCTCCTCGCAGCCGGAGAACGTGGCGATGCGGGAGATCGTCGAGCGGATCCAGCCGGTGATGATGCTCGACGAGCACGGCTACGTCGAGGGCACGCTGATCGAGCCGACCGGGCCGCCGCACGGCCAGAACTACGACTTCGACCTCTACATCCGGCACGGCCTGGCCAATGGGTTGGGGATGGAGGCCGCGGTCAAGGCGCTGGGCTTCCCTGAGGCCCAGAACGTGATCATCCCGTTCCGGGACATCCCGCCGGGCGAGTGGGACGGCTGGGCGCCGATCTACACCGCGCAGTACTCGATGTTCCACGGCGCGGTCTCGTACACCATCGAGATTCCCTTGCAGGTCAACAACAACGCCTACAACACGCTGCCGGTCGACGAGCTGCGCCGGCGCGCGGCGATCAACACCGCGGTGTCCGAGTCGTCCATGCGGACCACTTTGGACTATGTGGACCTGCACGACGGGGAGCTGGTGGACAACCAGATCGAGATCTTCCGGCGGGGCACGTTCGGCGAGCCGCAGCGGTTCATCCCGGACGGCTTCGTGCCCGGTTTCGGGCCCGAGGACCGGTTCACCACGCAGTTCCCCCGGGCCTACGTGATCCCGGTCGGGCCGGCCCAGCGCTCCGCGGCGGCCGCCGCCCGGCTGGTCGACCACCTCGTCGCGCACGACGTGCGGGTGCGGCAGGCGGTGCGGGACTTCCGGCTCAACGGCCGCGACTACCCGGCCGGGTCCTACCTGGTCGACCTGCACCAGCCCAAGCGCGCCCTGGCCAACGTGATGCTCGAGAACGGCCGGGACGTCTCCAACGACGCTCCGGTCATGTTCGACATCTCGGGCTGGAGCCACCGGCTGCTGTGGGGCGCGTCGGTGGACATCCTGGCGTCCGGCCAGCTCCACGTGCCCAGCCGGCCGGTCGCCGCGGCGTCGCCCACCGGCGGCGTCGACCCGGCCCCCGGCCGGGATCTGGCGATCACCGTGCGGGACGGCAAGGACGCGCGCGCGGTCAACGACCTGCTCGGCCGCGGCCTCGAGCTGCGCCGCCGGGCGGACGCGACGGTGCTCGTGCCGGCGTCGGCAAGGGCCGACGCGATCGAGGTGGCCAACCGGTACGGCGTCCGGTTCACGGTGGCGCCACTCGGCGATCCGGGCACCGTCCTGCGCCGCCCGACGGTGGCCGCCGCGGTCGCCGCCGACGAGCTGTTCGCCTTGCGGGACATGGGATTCGACGTCCGCCCGGTGTCCACGGCGACGCTCAACGCCGGGTTCGACCTGTCCCGCATCGACACGCTCGTGGTCTCCTCCGGCCTGCGCGTCGACCAGCTCAACCCGGCCGCCCGCGCGGCGCTCGACGCGTACCTCGCCCGCGGCGGCGGCGTGATCACCCGTGGCGCCACGGGCTCGCGGTTCAACGCCGACGCGGGGTTGCTCCAACTGCGGGCGGTGCCCGGAAAGAGCGACGCCAATGGCACCGTCACGGTGACCAACGCGCCCGGCGTGCTCGGCGGGGACGGCCTGCCGCACTCGTTCGTGTTCGCGCCACAGTGGTTCACCGACCTCGGACCCGGGGTGACCGTCGAGCAGCGCTACGGTCCCGGCAACCCGCTCACCGCCGGCCACTGGCTGCCCAACGACGACGGCACCGGCGGCCGCGACGCGGCGGCCGGCCAGCCGCTGGTCGTGTCCGGCACCGACGAGCGCGGCGCCCGCGTGCTCATGTTCGGCAGCGAGCCCTTGTTCCGCGCCCACCCCAAGGGCCTGTTCGCCCAGGTGGCCAACGCCGTCTACTGGACCGGCTCAGCGTCCTGTTGCGACTCTGCGCGCGACGCAATCGCGCCGGCAGGGCCCGACCGGTAGGCGTCGTGCTGCCGGACACCGGTGCCCTGCCACCGCGATAGCGGCCTTCGGCCGGGCGCGCTCGGTGGTCGCCGTGGTTGCCCCCTGCCGTGGCCATGCGGGTCAGGCGGAGGGAACAAGCCTGCGCAGTAGCTGCTCCACCGGACCGCGGCGGCGGGCGGGGAGCTCGGGCGTGGTGCGCAGCAGCGTCAGGTAGGCGGCACCCACCCGGGTGATCTGGGCGGTGGTGTCGGCCGGCTCGGCCAGGCCGGCGGCGAGGGCGAGCATCCGCTGCTCGCCCTCCACGGCCGCGCGCAGGGCCGGGGTGTCGGCGTGCCTGTCGAGCAGCCGGCGCAGCGTCGGGTGCTCGGCGGCGGTGCTGCGCCAGGCCGCGGAGACCGCGTCCACCGGGTCGATGTCGTGGTCGCGCTCGGCCTCGGCCTGCGCGACGCCGACCCGCCCGGTCAGCGCCAGCAGCCACTTGTAGTGCAGCGCCAGCACCAGCTTCTCGGGGCTGGCGAACACGTCCGACACGTCGTCGTACGGCAGGTCGCCGGCCGGGTTGCGGCGGGCGTGCTCCAGCACGGCGGCGAGTGCGTCGCGCCGCCGGTAGTAGTCAGTCCAGCTCATGGATCCCTGCTCCCGTGACCTGGGTCATACCGCTGGTTTGCGGCATACCGTCGGTATGGTCCGACACCGCCAAGCTATCAGCCAGCCGTGACGCGGGGATGTCGTACGGTTGTGAGGGTGGTGACATTGCGGTCGAGGCGGCTGGACTACTCCGAGTCCACCAGGCAGGCGTTGGTCGACTCGGCGGTGGAGCTGTTCACGAAGAACGGCTACGCGGGCACCTCGCTCGACGCGATCGCCAAGCGCGCCCGCGTCACGAAAGGCGCGCTGTACCACCATTTCAGCGGCAAGCAGGCCCTCTTCGAGGCGGCCTTCGACGTGGTGGAGCAGGCCGCGGTGGCCCGGCTCGCCGAGGTGGTCGGCGGCGACGGCTCGGCCTGGGAGCGCGCCGTGCGCGGCGTCGAGATCTACATCAAGTCCTGCCTCGAGCCGTCCTACCAGCGGATCGTCATCCACGAGGGCCCGGTCGTGATGGGCTGGGAGCGCTGGCGGGAGACCGAGGACCATTTCAGCTACGGCCTGGTCAAGGCCACCATCGAGGCGCTCATCGAGGCCGGCGAGATGGTCGAGCTGCCCGTCGAGGTGACCGCCCGCATCCTCTTCGGCGCACTGTCGGCGGGCGCCACCCTCATCGCCGGCTCCGCCGACCCGCGCAAAGCCGGCGCCGAGGTCTCCCGCACCATCGTCACCGTCATGGAAGGCATGCGCCGCCAAGCCCAACACCCGGACTGAGCAACCACCGCGCGTCCCGCCCTCAGGCAGCCAAGTCCCGCGCTCATGCAGCCGCTAACCCTCCTGCAACACGAATGCCACGCCCGCGGCCTCCGGCTTCGGGCGGGGCCAGCGGTCCTCGACCAGGAGCCGGCCGTTCAGCGCAGTCTCGTGGTGCCCGGCCCGATCGGCGCGATGAGTGCCCAGCATGGTGGTGCCGGAAACGACGGCCGCGCCGGATCTCTGCTAACCCTCCTGCAGCACGAATGTCACGCCCGCGGCCTCCGGCTTCGGGCGGGGGAGCCAGCGGTCCTCAATGGGGACGCGGCCGTCGAGGGCGTCCAGTACGCAGTCGCGGGCCAGGGGGAGGACCTCGGCGACCGTGACCTCGCGGCCCAGCTCGGCGGACAGCGAGGTGACGCCGGCGTCGCGGATGCCGCAGGGGACGATGCGGTCGAAGGCGGCCAGGTCGGCGTTGCAGTTGATCTCGAAGCCGTGCATGGTCACGCCGCGCTGGACCCGGATGCCGATCGCGGCGATCTTGCGCTCGGGGCGCTCGCCGGACGCCGGCAGCCAGACGCCGCTGCGGCCCTCGACCCGGCCGGTGGTCACGCCGAGCTTGTCGCACACGGCGATCAGCGCCTGCTCGATGCGCCGCACATATTGCACGACGTCGACCGGGTCGCCGAGCTTGACGATGGGGTAGCCGACCAGCTGGCCCGGCCCGTGCCAAGTGATCTTGCCGCCCCGGTCGACGTCGATCACCGGGATGTCGCCGCCGGTCGGGCGCTCGTCCGGCGCGGTGCGCTTGCCGGCGGTGTACACCGGCGGGTGCTCGAGCAGCAGCAGCGTGTCCGGCCCGGTCTCGTCGGCGCGGGCCGCAAGGGTGGCGCGCTGCAGCTCCCAGGCCGCCAGGTAGTCGATCGTCCCCAGCTCCCGGACCTGCACCGGAGCGGCCGTCGCGCGGCAGGAGGTGCTCACGTCTGCGACCCTACGCCGGACGCCTCGAGCTCGGCCAACGCGTCTTCGAGCTTGCTGTAGCGGAACTCGAAGCCGTTGTCGGCCAAGACCTTCGGCACGGCGCGCTGGCTCATCAGCATCTCGTCGGCCAGCTCGCCGACCACGACCCGCAGCGCCACCCTGGGCACCGCCCAGGGCGCGGGGCGGCGCAGCGCCCGGCTGAGCGCGCGGGTCAGCTCGATGTTGGTCACCGGGTGCGGCGCGCACAGGTTCACCGGGCCGGAGATCGAGCCGTGCTCGAGCACGAACCGGATCGCGGCGACGTGGTCGGCCCGGTGGATCCACGGCACGTACTGGTCGCCGCGGCCGAGCCGGCCGCCGAGGCCCAGCCGGAAGATCGGGCGCAACCGGCCGAGCAGCCCGCCGCCGGCCAGCACGTGGCCGAACCGGGCGAGCACCACCCGGCTGCCCGCGTCGCGGGCCCGCTGGGTCGCGGCCTCCCAGTCCCGGCACAGGTCGCTGAGGAACCCCCGCCCGCGCGGCGCGGCCTCGTCGAGCACGCGGTCGCCGCCGTCGCCGTAGAAGTGCACGCCGGACGCGTTGACCAGAACTCCGATCCCGCGCTCGGCGACCGCGCCGGCCAGCACCTCGGTCGGCTCGATCCGGCTGTCCAGCAGCACCTGCTTGCGCGCGTGCGTCCAGCGCCGGTCGCCGACCCCGGCGCCGGACAGGTTGACCACGGCGTCCACACCGTCCAGCGCGCCCTCGTCGATCCGCCCGGCCGGCGGGTCCCACTCCCGCTCGTCTGCGGCCCTTGGCGGACGGCGGACCAGCCGGACCACCTCGTGGCCGGCCTGCCGCAGCTCGGGCACCAGCGCGGACCCGACGAGCCCCGACGACCCGGCGACGGCTACTCGCACGGCGACCCCTACAGGCCCAGGTCCGCCTCGAAGTTGCCGTCCTGCAACCGCCGCTTGACGGTCGTGAGGAACCGGCCCGCGTCGGCGCCGTCCACGAGGCGGTGGTCGTAGGTCAGCGCCAGGTACACCATCGACCGCACGGCGATCGTGTCGTCGCCGTCGGCGTCGGTGATCACTACCGGGCGCTTGACCACGAGCCCGACGCCGAGGATGCCGACCTGGGGCACCGGGATGATCGGCGTGTCGAACAGCGCGCCCTGGCTGCCCAGGTTGGTCAGCGTGAACGTGGCGCCGGCCAGCTCGTCCGGGGTGACCTTGTTGGCCCTGGTGCGCTCGGCAAGGTCGGCGATCCCGCGGGCGAGGCCGGCCAGGCTCAGGTCGCCCGCGTTGTGCAGGGCGGGGGAGAGCAGGCCGCGCTCGGTGTCCACGGCGATGCCAAGGTGCTCGGCGGCGTGGTAGGTGACCTCGAGGGTGTCGTTGTCGATCGACGCGTTCAGCTTCGGGTGCTGCTTGAGCGCCTCCACCGCGGCCTTGGCGAAGAACGGCAGGAAGGTCAGCTTGACGCCCTCACGCTGCTCGAAGGCGTTCTTCGCCCGGTTGCGCAGCTTGGCGATCCGGGTGACGTCCACCTCGACGACCTGGGTGAGCTGCGCGGCCGTCTGCAGCGACTCGACCATGCGCCGGGCCACGACCTGGCGCAGCCGGGTCATCTTCTCGGTCTTGCCGCGCAGCGCAGCGGCCTGCGGGGACGGCTTGGCCGGGGCCGGCGCCGCGGCCCTTGTCGGCTGGGCGGCTGGCGCCGGCGCCGCGGCGCGCGCCTTGGCCGCCTCGGCCGCGGCCAACACGTCCTGCTTGCGGATCCGGCCGCCGATCCCGGTGCCGGTCAGCGTGGACAGGTCGATGTCGTTCTCCGCGGCCAGCTTGCGGACCAGCGGGGTGACGTACGGGGTGCCGCCGGCCGCCGCCCCGTCCGTGGTGGTGACCTGGGGCTCCGGCTGGGGATCGGGCTTCGGCTGCGGCTGCTGCGCCTGCGCGGGGGCCGGCTCGGGCGCCTGCTCGGCGGCCTGCTGCCGGTCCGGCTCCTCCTTCGGCGGCGCCGGGGCCTTGGCGTCCGCGTCGCCGCCGGCCTCGCCGATGATCGCGAGCTGGCCACCGACCTCGACGGTCTGGTCCTCGCCCGCGACGATCTGCAGCAGCGTGCCGGCGACCGGGGACGGGATCTCGGTGTCGACCTTGTCGGTGGACACCTCGAGCAGCGGCTCGTCCGCCTCGACGGTGTCGCCGACCTGCTTGAGCCACCGGGTGACGGTGCCCTCGGTGACGCTCTCGCCGAGCGCCGGCATGGTCACCGGCGTGCCCGAGCGGCCGCTCGCCGCCTGGGGCGACTCGGGGTGCAACTGCGGACCGGACGAGTCGGACTCGCCCTCCCCCCTGGTCTCCGGAGCGGGCTGCTCCGCGGGCGGGGACTGCTGCGCCGGGGACTGCTGCGCCTGGGTCGAGCCGCCGTTGCCGCCCTCGGCGCTGTCGCCGATGACGGCCAGCTCGCCGCCCACCGCCACGGTCTCGTCCTCCTGCGCGACGATCTTCTGCAGCACGCCCGCCGCGGGCGAGGGGATCTCGGTGTCGACCTTGTCGGTGGACACCTCGAGCAGCGGCTCGTCCACCTCGACGCGGTCGCCGACCTGCTTGAGCCACCGGGTGACGGTGCCCTCGGTGACGCTCTCGCCGAGCGCAGGCATCTGGACGGAGATCGCCATGGTTTCGCTGACTCCTCGTGGCTCAGGCGTGGACGTGCAGTGGCTTGCCGGCGAGGGCGAGGAACGCCTCGCCGAGCGCCTCGGTCTGGGTCGGGTGCGCGTGGATCAGCGGAGCGACGTCCTCCGGGTAGGCCTCCCAGTTGTAGATCAGCTGCGCCTCGCCGATCAGCTCGCCGACCCGGTCGCCGACCATGGTGATGCCGACGACGGGCCCCTCCGGGGCCTTGACCAGCTTGACCCCGCCCGCGGTCTTGAGGATCTGGCTCTTCCCGTTGCCACCCAAGGAGTACACGTAGGTCTCGGCGTTGCCGTACCGCTCCTTGGCCTGCGCCTCGGTGAGCCCGACCGAGGCCACCTCCGGCTTGCAGTAGGTGACCCGCGGGATGCCCATCTCGTCGATCGGCTTGGGGTTGAGCCCGCCGATCTCCTCGGCGATGAAGATGCCCTGCTGGAAGCCGCGGTGCGCCAGCTGCAGGCCCGGCACCAGGTCGCCGACCGCGTAGACGTTGGGCAGGTTGGTCCGCAGCCGGTCGTCGACGAGCACGAAGCCGCGGTCCATGTTCACCCCGGCATCCTCGTAGCCGTGGCCCGCGCTGTTGGGGCCGCGGCCGACGGCGACAAGGAGCAGATCGGCGTCGAACGACTCGCCGGACTCCAGCGAGACCGTCACGGTGCTCTCGGTCTGCGTGGCGCCGGTGAACTTCACCCCGGTCTTGTACTTGATCCCGCGCTTGCGGAAGGCGCGCTCGAGCTGCTTGGAGGCCCACTCGTCCTCGAGCGGGACCAGCCGCGGCAGCGCCTCGACGATCGTCACGTCGGCCCCGAACGAGCGCCACACGCTGGCGAACTCCACGCCGATCACGCCGCCGCCGAGCACCACGACGCTCTCCGGCACGAAGTCGAGGTTCACCGCCTGGTCGCTGGTGATGATCCGGCCGCCGATGTCGAGGCCGGGCAGGCTCTTGGCGTAGGAGCCGGTGGCCAGCACGACGTTCTTGCCGGTGTAGCGGTCGCCGCCCACGGTCACGCTGTTCGGCCCGACGAACGTGCCCTCGCCGTCCACCACGGTGACCTTGTTCGCCTTGGCCAGGCCCTGCAGGCCCTTGAACATCTGGCCGACGACGCCGTCCTTGTAGGAGTTCACCCCGGCGATGTCGATGCCCTCGAGCGAGGACTTCACGCCGAACTGGTCGCCCTCCCGAGCCAGGTCGGCGACCTCGGCCGCGTGCAGCAACGCTTTGGTGGGAATGCACCCGCGATGCAGGCAGGTGCCGCCGAGTTTGTCCCGCTCTACCAGGACTACGGACAGGCCGAGCTCGGCGGCGCGGAACGCGCAGGCATAGCCACCCGACCCGCCGCCCAGAATGACGAGGTCAGCGGAGGTGTCAGTCACGGGATCTCCTCGGCAGGCAACATCGACTCAGTGGTTCCACACGCCATCTTGTCACTTGGTAGGGCAGGCTTGCGAGGTGGCCACGCGCCACTGAAAGATCGGGTACGGAGGTAGTGACGTGGGTGTTTTCGACTCGCTTCGACGCAAACGCCGGGCGGGCACGGTCCGGGGCGCGACCAAGGGGGACACAGCACACCTCGACCAGTGGGCGGCGCAGCGCCGGGGCGTGGAGGCCTACGTCGAGCCGCGCACCCACGTGACCGAGACGACCGTGCTGCTCGTCGCCCACGACGGGGAGTGGACGCGCCGCCGCGTCGCCAGCCAGGAGGCGGCCTTCGACTTCGCCCGCAAGCGCGGCATGCCGATCTACGAGGTGGAGCGGGTCGGCTATCCCAAGCGCATGCGCGAGTACCAGGAGCGCCAGAAGCGTCGGGGCGGGAGCGCTGGGTGACACGGCTTCCGTTATAGGGGCGCGGAGTCACACGCCGCTTGAACTGTATTTGATAGCTCGGGCTGTGTTTGTTAGCTCGGGCAAGGCCGCCCTGTCGCCTTCGGCGAGCGGCCTGGGGTTGGGTTGGGTGGGGGGTTGCGGGCCGGTGTGGGGGTTGGGTGTTGTGGGTGGTGGGCTGACGACGCCTGCGGGCAGGGGCTCGTTCCTCGCCCCTGCCCTGGTCGTCGTGGGGCGGCCGCCCTCGCCAAAGATTGGCGACCTCAGCGCAGTTGACCTCAGCGCACTGTCGAAACCCCGACTCAAGCTAGCCGTTCTCGGCGATGTCGGCTAGCACTGCGGCCAGGGTGCGGACGGGGACGCCGGTGCCGCCTTTGCCGGTGTAGCCCCAGGGGGAGCCGTTGTTGTAGGCCGGGCCGGCGACGTCGATGTGCACCCAGGGCAGGCCCTCCGGCACGAACTCGCGCAGGAAGATGCCGGCGGCGAGCATCGAGCCCCACCGGTGCCCGGTGACGTTGGCCAGGTCGGCCAGCTTGGAGTCGAGGTCGCCGCGCAGCTCGTCGGGCAGCGGCATCGGCCAGCCGCCCTCGCCGGTGGCCTTGGCGATCGCCGCCACCCGGTCGCGCAGCTCGTCGCTGCCCATGATCCCCGGGGTGCGCCGGCCGAGCGAGACGATCTGCCCCCCGGTCAGCGTGGACGTCTCGAGCAGGTAGTCCGGCTCGTCCTCCGCGGCCCGGCAGATCGCGTCGGCGAGGATGAGCCGGCCCTCGGCGTCGGTGTTGAGCACCTCAACGGTCTTGCCGCCGTACATGGTCAGCACGTCGCCCGGCCGGTACGCGGCGCCGGAGGGCATGTTCTCCGCCATCGGCACGGTCGCGATGATCTCCAGCGGGTACTTCAGCGCGGCCGCGAGCACGGCGGTCGCCACGATCGCGGCGGCGCCGCCCATGTCCGACGTCATCTCCTCCATGTTCGCCGCCGGCTTGATCGAGATGCCGCCGGTGTCGAACGTGATCCCCTTGCCCACCAAGGCGATTCGCTTGCGCGGCTTGGCGCCCCGGTAGCGCATCCGGACCAGCCGGGGCGGCCGCGCCGAGCCGCCGCCGACCCCGAGGAGGCCGCCGTAACCGGCCCGGCGCAGCGCCTTCTCGTCGAGAACCTCCACCTCCAGCCCGGCCGCCTTGCCGAGAGCCGACGCGCGCTCGGCGAACGACGCCGGGTACAGGTCGTTGGGCGGGGTGTTGACGAAGTCCCGCGCGGTGGTCACCGCCTCGGCGATCGCCGTGGCCGCCTTGAGCGTGGCCCGGTGCTCCCGGGCGCTGCCACCGGCCGGGCTGGCCAGCTCCACCCTGGCCGGCGCGCCGCCGCGGGTCTCGGACTTGTAGGCGTCGAAGGTGTACGCCCCCAGCAGCGTGCCCTCGGCCGCGGCCTGCAGGTCCACAGTGGACAGCAGGCTGACCGCCCGGCCGGAGCCGGAACCGTTCAGGGCACGCGCCGCGGCCCCGGCGGCCCGCCGGACCTGCTCGGCGGTCAGCGACCCGTCCGCACCCGGCGCCCCCAGCCCGGCGGCGACCACCAGCCCGGCCGGTAACCGCCCCAGCGTCGGTAGCTTCACCACCTCGTCGGCCTTGCCCGTGGCGCCGAGCGTGCCGAGCACCGCGAGCAGCTCGCCGCCGAACGCCGCGTCCACCGCCTCACTGCCCGGGGCCAGCCCGACGCCGTCGCCGTTCTGCAGGATGCCGATGATCACGGCGTCGGCGGCGGCCTCGGCCACCGCCGCGGTGGTCAGGGCCAGTTTGGGCAAGCTCACGGATGCTCCTCGGTAGATCCCATCCCCCGGTAGGGCGTTGTCGCATGCTAACTAACAGGGCCTGTTTCGTGGGTGACATGGCCTCGTGCCTGCCGGCGGAACCTCAGGGGTACCGTGACGGCACCCAGCCACGATCAACCCGATATCCGCACCGCTGGCTGGAACGCGACGACCGCATTGAAATCCGGAGAGGCGGACTAGTACCAGGTGTCGTCCGGACTGGCCGCGACGCTCGGCGCCGGCCTGCTCGCCGGGCTCGCGCCGGCGGCGTCCGCGGCCGGCACCTGGCTGCTGGTCGCCTTGGTGCTGGCCGCTTTCCTGGCCGTCGGATGTGGACTGTCCACTTCGGAGAATCAGGGTTTCCTCGGCGTGCTCGGGCGGATCGCCGGCGCCGCGGCCATCGCCGGGACGTTCGGCGCCTACCTGCTGCCCGCCGACCCGCTGCCGGCGGCGATCGGGCTGATCGCGGTCGCCGCGGCGGTCACCGCGCTCGGGTTCCGCCCTCCGCCAGCGCCGGCGGTCGCGGTCGTGCTTGCGGTGCTCGCCGCGTTCGTCGCCGCCTGCCTGGCGATCGACCCGGCCGGCCAGGCCGTGCCGCCCCCGCCCGGCGTCCCCGGCGCCGACGACCTCGCCGGCCTCCCGGCCGCCACCGCGCTGATGTTCTTCGGCTTCCTCGGCTTCGAGCGGGCCGCGAGCCGGCGCGCCGTCGTGGTCACGATCGCCGTCGCCCTCGCCGTCCACCTCGCCGTCGCCGCCGCGGCCCTGCGCCAGCTCGGCGGCCCGCGGCTCGCCCTTTCCGCCGCCCCGCTGCGCGACGCCCTCGCCGCCGCGGACGCCTCCGGCCTGCGCCCGCCGCTCACCGTGGCCGCGACCATCGCCGCCATGTACGCCCTGCTCGGCGTGCTCGCCGGCCTACCCCCGAACCCCCGCCCGGTGATCCTCCCGGTCGCCGCCGTGCTGGCCGCCGCCTGCGCCGCCCTGCTGACCGTCCCGACCCTGATCGCGGCCGCCGCCGGCCTGATGCTCGCCCACTACGCGGTCGGCGCCGTGCTCAGCCGGAGACGAGCACGAGGACCAGCACCACCACGGTGAGGACGATCGTGACGGCGAACGCGCCGCCGTTGACGTCCCGCGGGAAGAAGCCGTCGTTGCGCCGGTACCACCAGAACCCCCAGGCGATCGCCCCGGCGAGGCCGAGCACCACGCCGAAGCCGCCGAGCCAGAGCAGGCCGAGCAGGGCCAGCGTCCCGGCCAGGAACGGCGCCATGGCCGCCACCGCCGCCACCTTGAGGTCGGATCCAAGGCCAGCTGAGACTGAGTTACTCTCCGTCACAAGTGAGCATCGTAGGACGTCCGATCCTCGAGATCGCGATTTTCCGGTGGCGAAAGGCGGGATACCGTTGTCCTATGACGACCTCTCTGCCGTTCACCCGGACTCCGAACCCGCACCCGGCGACCCCGGAGCGCGTTGCGGAGGTACTGGCCAACCCGGGCTTCGGCCAGCACTTCACCGACCACATGGTGTCGATCCGCTGGAACCGTGAGCGAGGCTGGCACGACGCGATGGTCGAGCCGTACCACTCCGTGACGCTCGACCCGGCCGCCATGGTCCTGCACTACGGGCAGGCGATCTTCGAGGGCCTCAAGGCGTACCGCCAGCCGGACGGGTCGGTGGCCTCGTTCCGCCCGGAGGCGAACGCGGCCCGGTTCCGCAGCTCGGCGCGCCGGATGGCCATGCCGGAGCTGCCCGACGAGCTGTTCCTGGCCTCGCTGCGGGAGCTCATCGCGATCGACGGCCGCTGGGTGCCCGAGCAGGACGAGGAGTCGCTGTACTTCCGGCCGTTCATGTACGCCACCGAGACCGGGCTCGGCGTGCGACCGGCGGGGGAGTACCTGTACCTGCTGATCGCCTCCCCGGCCGGGTCGTACTTCGCCAGCGGGGTCAAGCCGGTGAGCGTGTGGCTGTCGCACGAGTACGTGCGCGCCGCGCCCGGCGGGACCGGTGCGGCCAAGTTCGCCGGCAACTACGCCGCCTCCCTCGTCGCGCAGGCCCAGGCCGCCGAGCAGGGCTGCGACCAGGTCGTCTGGCTCGACGCCGTGGAGCGCCGGTGGGTCGAGGAGATGGGCGGCATGAACCTGTTCTTCGTGTTCGGCTCCGGCGCCGACGCCCGTGTGGTCACCCCCGAGCTGACCGGCTCGCTGCTGCCCGGCGTCACCCGCGACTCGCTGCTCACGCTGGCCGCCGAGCTGGGCTACGGCGTCGAGGAGCGGCGCATCTCCACCGAGGAGTGGGAGAAGAGCAACGAGTCCGGCGAGCTGACCGAGGTCTTCGCCTGCGGCACCGCCGCCGTGATCACCCCGGTCGGGTCCGTCAAGCACGCCGACGGCGCCTTCACCATCAACACCGGCGCCGCCGGCGAGGTCACCATGCGCCTGCGCAACGCCCTCACCGCCATCCAGCGCGGCACCGTGCCCGACACGCACGGCTGGATGACCACGCTCAGCTGATCGTGCAGACCGCGAGCACCGCGGTCGTGGCGAGCTCGCCGGCGGCGCCCAGCACGTCGCCGGTGACGCCGCCGAACCTGTGCCGGGCGTGCCAAACGAGCACCAGCACCGTGGCCGCGGCCAGACCGACGGCCAGGATCCCCAGCCACCACCATTCCCACATGGCCAGCGCCCCGGCGGCGGCCAGCCCGAGCCACCACGCGGCCGCGACGCCGGGTCGCTGGGAGCCGGCCACCAGCGCGCCCAGCCCCTCCGGCCGGGCCGCCGGCACGCCGCGCCGGCAGGCCAGCACGAACGCCGCCCGCCCGGCCACGACGGCAAGCGGCACGGCGCCCCACCGGTCGGGGACGACGGCGCCAAGCGCGCTGGCCTGGACGCCGATCACCACGACCAGGGTGATCACCGCGAACGGCCCGCAGCCGCCGTCGCGCATCACGGCCAGCGCCCGCTCCGGCGGCCCGTAGCAGCCGAACCCGTCGGCGGTGTCGGCCAGCCCGTCCAGGTGCATGCCGCGGGTCAGCGCCGCAAGCAGGCCGACGGTGAGCAGCCCGGCGAGCAGCCCCGGCATCCCCAGAGCGTCCATTGTGAACAGTGCGAGGACCGCGATCCCGCTCAGCACCAACCCGACCACCGGCGCGACCGCGATGGCGGTCCGCCCGGCCGCGGCGTCCACCCGGTCGACCCGCACGGGCAGCACGGTCAGCCAGGAGAACGCCAACCGCACGGCGCTACCCGGCGGCCGGGCCAGCGACGCCGGCGTCGGCGAACGTGGCCATCTCCGCCAGGATCCGCACGGCCATCGACAGGATCGGGATCGCGGCCGCGGCGCCGGTGCCCTCGCCGAGCCGCATGTCCAGCTCCAGCAACGGTTTCAGGCCGAGGTGGTCGAGCACCATGGTGTGCGCGGGCTCCACCGAGCGGTGCCCGGCCACCCACCAGTCGCCGGCACCTGGCGCGAGCTCCGCGGCGACCAGCGCCGCCGCCCCGGCGATCAACCCGTCCAGGACGACCGGCGTGCGGCGCACCGCGGCCTGGGCAAGGAACGCCGCCATGGCCGCGATGTCGGCGCCGGCCACGGTGCGCAGCAGCGCCACCGGATCGGCGCTCACCGGCCGGGCCCGGCGCAGCGCGTCGCGGATCGCCGCGGCCTTGCGCATCCAGCCCCGGTCGTCGATCCCGGTGCCCCTGCCCACCACGGCCACCGGCTCGGCGCCGGTCAGCGCGGCGACCAGAACCGCGGCCGGGGTGGTGTTGCCGATCCCCATGTCCCCGGCGACCAGCAGGTCCGCGCCGCTGTCGACCTCCTCGTCGGCGATCGCCCTGCCGGCCGCGATCGCCGCGGCCACCTCGTCCCCGGTCAGCGCGTCCTCGACATCGATCGAGCCGGATCCCCTGCGTACCTTGAACTTCGCGACCTCGGCGGGGGTCTCGGCCGAGTCCACCGACAGGTCGACCACCCGCACGGTTGCCCCCGCCGTCGCGGCCAGCACGTTGATCGCGGCCCCGCCGGCCAGGAAGTTGGCCACCATCTGCGCGGTGACCTCGCTCGGGTACGCCGACACGCCCTTGGCCGCGATCCCGTGGTCGCCGGCGAAGATCACGATCCGGGGCCGGGTGAGCGGCGCCGGCGGGCACCTGCCCTGGCACGCCGCGATCCACGCGCCGAGCTCCTCGAGTCGGCCGAGCGAGTCGGCCGGCTTGGTCAGCCGGTCGTGCCGCTGCTGCGCGTCCAGCCGGGCCGATTCGTCCGGCGGCACCACGGCGGAGAAACCGGTGTCGGACACGCTACCTCCCAGGTTTGAGCCGCAACGGGATGCCCGCGACGAGCAGCACGACGTCGGTGCAGCGGTCGGCCAGCGCGGCGTTGAGCGCCCCGAGCTCGTCGCGGAAGAGCCTGCCAGAGCGGGTGGACGGCACCACGCCCAGCCCGACCTCCGCCGACACCAGCACCAGCTCCGCGCGGCACGACCCGACCGCGTCCACCAGCCGCGCGCACTTCTGCCTTGCCGCCTCGACCGGGCCGTCCCACGCCCGGGTGTCGTCGAGCACGGCGGTCAGCCAGGTGGCGAGATCGTCGACCAGGATCGGCGGATCGCCCGCCGCCGCCGCACGCAGCACCGCGACCACATCGGACTCGACCGTGCGCCACTCCGCCGGCCGCCGGGCCACGTGCACGGCGATCCGGGCCGACCACTCGGCGTCGTCCGGATCCCGCCGAGCCGTCGCCACGTACGTCGCCGGCGCGTCCGCGCGCAGCAATCCCTCGGCGTGGGCGGACTTTCCCGACCTCGCCCCACCCAGCACCAGGGTCCGCCGCACGGGCGCACGTTACCGTGTCGCCCGTGGACTACCGGTGGCGCTACACCGACGGCACGGGGGCGGACGTGGTCGGGCCGGAGCTGACCTTCGCCGACCGGACCGAGGCGGAGGACTGGCTGGCCGCCAACTGGCCGGACCTCATCGACGGCGGCATCGACGAGGTGACCCTGCTGCACGCGGGCGAGGTGGTGTACGGGCCGATGAGCCTGCACCCGCCCACGGTGTCGTGAGTCTTCCGTGGGGCTATAGCACCACAGCAGGCTCACGACCTGGGTCAGCCCGACTTGCGCGGGTCGTACTCCACGATCCCGTTGAGCACCTTGTCGATCTGGGCGAGCACCTCGGCGTCCAGCCGCACGCCGGCCGCCTTGACGTTCTCGGTGACCTGCTCCGGCCGGGACGCCCCGATGATCGCCGAGGCGACGTTGGGGTTCTGCAGCACCCACGCCACCGCCAGCTGGGCCATCGACAGCCCGACGCCCTCGGCGATCGGCTTGAGCAGCTGCACCCGTTCCAGCACGTCGTCGGTCAGCCACCGGGCGACGAAGTCCTTGCCGCCGGACTCGTCGGTGGCCCGGGAGCCGGCCGGCGGCGGCTGGCCGGGCAGGTACTTGCCGGTGAGCACGCCCTGCGCGATCGGCGACCAGACGATCTGGCTGATGCCCTCGCGCTCGCACGTCGGGATCACCTGCGACTCGATCACCCGCCAGAGCATCGAGTACTGCGGCTGGTTGGAGATCAACGGAACGTTCAGCTCACGGGCCAGCGCGGCGCCCCGGCTGATCTGCTCGGCGTTCCACTCGGACACGCCCACGTAGAGCACCTTGCCGGCGCGCACCAGATCGGCGAAGGCCAGCATGGTCTCCTCGAGCGGCACCGTCCGGTCGAACCGGTGCGCCTGGTACAGGTCGACGTAGTCGGTCTGCAGCCGCTTCAGCGAGGCGTTGGCCGACTCGATGATGTGCTTGCGCCCCAGCCCGCGATCGTTGGGTCCGCCCGGCCCGGTCGGCCAGTACACCTTGGTGAAGATCTCCAGGCTTTCCCGGCGCTGGCCGGCGAGCGCCCGGCCGAGCACCGCCTCCGCGCGGGTGTTGGCGTAGACGTCCGCGGTGTCGAACGTGGTGATGCCCGCGTCCAGCGCGGCCCGCACGCACGCGTGCGCCTGCTCCTCCTCCACCTGGGACCCGTGGGTGATCCAGTTGCCGTACGAGATCTCGCTGATGGCCAGGCCGCTGCGGCCGAGACGACGAAACTCCATGGGGACAACCTAGTCCCATGTCGTTCGCCATGCTAAATAGCTCGAGCTACTCCACCCTGTCGCCGGGCTTCACGCGCGGCTTGGGGATGCGCAGCCGGCGAATCTGGGAGGCGCGGATGAAGGCGTACCAGCCGAGCGACAGGCCGCGGATGTTCTCCTTGGGGAACTTGGCCCTGGCCATGCGGGTGAACCGGCGGCCGTTGAGCACGCCCTCGAGGATCATGGCCAGCAGCATGATCAGGCACGCCATCGTGGCGTAGCTCTGCAGCGCCCGGTTGGGCGACAGCATCGCGATGAACACCAGGATGGCCAGCGGCATGAACAGGCCGAGCAGGTTGCGCCGGGAGTCGATCAGGTCGCGGACGTAGGCCTTGACCGGGCCGCGGTCGCGGGCGGGCAGGTACTTCTCGTCGCCGGACATCATCCGCTGCCGGTTGGCCAGCCGGACCTCCCGGCGCTTGGCCGCCAGCGCCTTGCGCTCCTCTTTGGAGCCCCGCGCGCGCCGCATGGCCTCGCGGGTGGTGCGCGGGGGCGGCGGCACGGGCCCGCGGCGGCGGGCCTCGGCCTCGCGCCGCTTCGGCGTCGGGCGGCCCTTGCCCGGGGTGTGGCCCTTGGGCGCCGCGTCCAGCTCCGCCGCCACGGCGTCGGACCCGTCCACGGCGTCGGTGCTCTCGGTGGTGGTGTTGCGGCGCAGGAACCTCACGGTGTCCAGGGTATGACAGGTCTCGTTACCCTCCGCCCATGCGGGTCCTGATCGCCCCCGACTGCTTCGGCGGGACGTTGAGCGCGACCGAGGCCGCCGAGGCCATCGCAAGGGGCTGGCGGTCCGGGGCCCCGGACCACGAGCTCGTGCTGCGTCCCCTGGCCGACGGCGGGCCCGGGTTCGTCGACGTGCTGCACGTCGCGCTCGACGGGACCCGGCACCACGCCACGGTGTCCGGCCCGCTGGCCGACCCGGTCGCCGCGGTCTGGCTCGAGCACGACGCCGCCGGGTACGTCGAGTCGGCGCAGGCCTGCGGACTGCACCTGGTCCCGCCGGCGGACCGGGACGCCCTCGCGGCCGGCACGTTCGGGGTCGGCCAGCTCGTGGCGGCCGCGCGCGACGCCGGGGTGCGCACGGTCGTCGTCGGCCTCGGCGGCTCGGCCACCACCGACGGCGGCGCCGGGCTGCTCGCCGCGCTTGGCGCCGTCCCGGTGGACGCCGCCGGCCGGGAACTGCCGCCCGGGGGCGGGCCGCTGGTCGACTGCGCCGGCCTCGCCGGAGTCCCCGACCTCGGGCCGATCCGGCTGGTCGCCGCCTCCGACGTGGAGAATCCCCTGCTCGGCCCGCACGGTGCGGCCCGGACGTTCGGCCCGCAGAAGGGCGCAGACGAGCTGGCCGTCCGCCGGCTCGAGCGGTCGCTCGCCCGCTGGGCGGACGTGCTGGCC
>NZ_DASZCQ010000155.1:0-42264 GCF_035942955.1 Actinophytocola sp.
CGACAACCGCTCATCCGGAGCTGGAGGGGCTGGGTCGCTACCAGTTCGGCTGGGCCGACCCCGACGTCGCAGGCGCGAGCGCGGCCCGCGGCCTGTCCGAGGCGGTCGTCCGGGACATCTCGGGGAAGAAGAACGAGCCGGAGTGGATGCTCGACCTTCGCCTCAAGGGTCTCCGGCTGTTCGAGAAGAAGCCCCTGCCCACCTGGGGCGCCGACCTGTCGGACATCGACTTCGACAACATCAAGTACTTCGTGCGCTCCACCGAGAAACAGGCGACCACCTGGGACGAGCTCCCCGCGGACATCAAGAACACCTACGACAAGCTGGGCATCCCCGAGGCCGAGAAGCAGCGGCTGATCGCCGGCGTGGCCGCCCAGTACGAGTCCGAGGTCGTCTACCACAAGATCCGCGAGGACCTCGAGGAGCAGGGCGTCGTCTTCCTCGACACCGACACGGCCCTCAAGGAGCACGAGGACCTGTTCCGCGAGTACTTCGGCTCGGTCATCCCCGCCGGCGACAACAAGTTCGCCGCGCTGAACACCGCCGTCTGGTCGGGCGGGTCGTTCATCTACGTGCCGCCCGGCGTGCACGTGGAGATCCCGCTGCAGGCCTACTTCCGGATCAACACCGAGAACATGGGCCAGTTCGAGCGGACGCTGATCATCGTCGACGAGGGCGCGTACGTGCACTACGTCGAGGGCTGCACCGCGCCGATCTACAGCTCGGACTCGCTGCACTCCGCTGTGGTCGAGATCATCGTGAAGAAGGGCGGCCGCTGCCGGTACACCACCATCCAGAACTGGTCGAACAACGTCTACAACCTGGTCACCAAGCGGGCCAAGGCCGAGGCGGGCGCGACCATGGAGTGGATCGACGGCAACATCGGCTCCAAGGTCACGATGAAGTACCCGTCGGTGTTCCTGATGGGCGAGCACGCCAAGGGCGAGGTGCTGTCGATCGCGTTCGCCGGCGAGGGCCAGCATCAGGACGCCGGCGCCAAGATGGTGCACATGGCACCGCACACGTCATCGACGATCGTGTCCAAGTCGGTCGCGCGCGGCGGTGGCCGCACCTCGTACCGCGGTCTGGTGCAGGTGAACAAGCGGGCGCACAACTCGCGCTCCACGGTGAAGTGCGACGCGCTGCTGGTGGACACGATCAGCCGGTCGGACACCTATCCCTACGTGGACATCCGCGAGGACGACGTGTCGATGGGCCACGAGGCCACCGTGTCCAAGATCAGCGAGGATCAGCTGTTCTACCTGATGTCCCGCGGCCTGACCGAGGACGAGGCGATGGCCATGGTGGTGCGCGGGTTCGTCGAGCCGATCGCCCGCGAGCTGCCGATGGAGTACGCGCTGGAGCTGAACCGGCTCATCGAGCTGCAGATGGAAGGGGCCGTCGGCTAGATGACCGCCACCGCACAGACCCCGCACTCGCACGGAGCGGTGGTCCCGACCTCCTCGCGCGCCCAGTGGTTCACCTCGTTCGACGTGAACGCCTTCGAGGTGCCCGGCGGCCGCGAGGAGATCTGGCGCTTCACCCCCATGCGCCGGCTGCGTGACCTGCACAAGGGCGCCGCCGCAACGGGTTCGGCCCTGGTCGAGGTGAGCGCCGGTCCCGAGGTGACGGTGGAGACCGCGGCGCGCGGCGACGAGCGGTTGGGCGCCGCGGGCACGCCGGGCGACCGGATCGCCGCGCAGGCCTGGTGCTCGTTCACGGAGGCGACCGTGCTCACCGTGCCGCGCGAGACGGTCGTGGCCGCGCCGGTCATGGTCACGGTGACCGGGCCGGGTGAGGGGCGGACGGCGTACGGCCACCTGCAGGTGCGGGCCGAGCGGTTCGCCAAGGCCGTGGTCGTGCTCGACCACCGGGGCTCGGGCAGCTACGCGGACAACGTCGAGTTCATTGTGGACGACGGCGCCCGGCTGACCGTGGTGGCGGTGCACGACTGGGCCGACGACGCGGTGCACGTGTCCGCTCAGCACGCCCGGCTCGGGCGCGACGCCACGCTCAAGCACACCGTGATCACCCTTG
The DNA here is from genome assembly GCF_035942955.1 of Actinophytocola sp. GTDB lineage: Bacteria > Actinomycetota > Actinomycetes > Mycobacteriales > Pseudonocardiaceae > DASYTH01. The sequence goes on from NZ_DASZCQ010000155.1 coordinate 2,038, forward strand.
GCGGCGACCTGGTCCGGGTGTCGCCCACCGCGACGTTCACCGGCCGGGGCGGCGACGTGGAGCTGCTCGGCCTGTACTTCGCCGACGCCGGCCAGCATCTGGAGCACCGGACCTTCGTGGACCACGCCGTGCCCAACTGCCGCAGCCGGGTGACGTACAAGGGCGCGCTGCAGGGCGAGGGCGCGCACACCGTGTGGATCGGCGACGTGCTGATCCGGGCGGCGGCCGAGGGCACCGACACGTTCGAGCTGAACCGCAACCTGGTGCTCACCGACGGCGCCAGGGCCGACTCGGTGCCGAACCTGGAGATCGAGACCGGGGAGATCGAGGGCGCCGGGCACGCCAGCGCCACCGGCCGGTTCGACGACGAGCAGCTGTTCTACCTGCAGGCGCGCGGGATCCCGGCGGAGACCGCGCGGCGGCTGGTAGTCCGCGGCTTCTTCCACGAGATCCTGCTGAAGATCGACGTGCCCGAGGTGCGGGAGCGCCTGGAGGCCGCGATCGAGGCGGAGCTGGAGGCGGTCGGCATATGACTGGTCCTACCCGCCCACCATCCCCCACCCACGTCCCCGTCCTGCCCGTCTGCGCGCTGTCCGATTTGGACGACGGCAAGCCGCTCGGCGTCGAGGTCGGCGACGTGCCCGTCGTCCTAGTGCGGCAAGGCGATTCCGTGCACGCGCTGCGCGACGAGTGCTCGCACGCCGAGCTCGCCCTTTCCGAGGGCGAGGTCACCGCGCGCGGGTTGGAATGCTGGCTGCACGGGTCCTGCTTCGACCTGCGCACCGGAGCGCCGTCCGCGCCGCCGGCCACCGAGCCGGTCGCCGTGTACCCCGTGACGATCACCGGTGGGATGGTCCACGTGGACCTGATCCCGATCAACCTGAGCTAGAAGGAACCTGATGGCCACCCTTGAGATCAAGGACCTGCACGTCTCGGTCGTCGCCGACGAGGTCGAGAAGGAGATCCTCGCCGGCGTCGATCTGACGATCAAGGCGGGGGAGACCCACGCGATCATGGGTCCGAACGGGTCGGGCAAGTCGACCCTGTCCTATGCGATCGCCGGACATCCCAAGTACACGGTGACGTCCGGGTCGGTCACGCTGGACGGCGAGGACGTGCTCGCGATGAGCGTGGACGAGCGGGCGCGGGCCGGGCTGTTCCTGGCCATGCAGTACCCGGTCGAGGTGCCGGGCGTGTCCATGTCGAACTTCCTGCGCACCGCGGTGACCGCGATCCGCGGCGAGGCCCCGAAGCTGCGGACCTGGGTCAAGGAGGTCAAGGAGGCGATGTCCGCTCTGGACATCGACCCGGCCTTCGCCGAGCGCAGCGTGAACGAGGGCTTCTCCGGCGGGGAGAAGAAGCGGCACGAGATCCTGCAGCTGACCCTGCTCCGGCCGAAGATCGCGATCCTGGACGAGACCGACTCCGGCCTCGACGTCGACGCGCTGCGCGTGGTGTCCGCCGGCATCAACAACTTCAAAGCCGCCGGTGACGTCGGGGTCATGCTGATCACCCACTACACCCGGATCCTGCGGCACATCACCCCGGACTTCGTGCACGTGTTCGCCGGCGGGCGAATCGTGGAGTCCGGCGGCTCCGAGCTCGCCGACCGGCTCGAGGACGAGGGCTACGTGCGGTTCACCGGCAAGCAGGAGCCGGCCAGCATCGGCTGAGGGAGGGCGTCATGTTGGATGTCGAGGCGATCCGCAAGGACTTCCCGATCCTGGACCGGCGCCTCGGCGACGGGCGCCAGTTGATCTACCTGGACAGCGCGAACACCTCGCAGAAGCCGCGGTCGGTGATCGACACGCTGACCGAGCACTACGAGCTGCACAACGCCAACGTGGCGCGCGCGGTGCACCAGCTCGGCGAGGAGTCGACCGCCGCGTTCGAGGGGGCTCGGGACAAGGTCGCGGCGTTCATCAAGGCGCCGAGCCGGGATGAGGTGATCTTCACCAAGAACATCAGTGAGGGCCTCAACCTGGTCGCGAACGTGCTGGCCTGGGCGGAGCCGCCGTACCGGGTGGGTCCCGGTGACGAGGTCGTCATCACCGAGATGGAGCACCACTCCAACATCGTCCCGTGGCAGCTTTTGACCCAGCGCACCGGCGCCACGCTGCGTTGGTTCGGGGTCACCGACGACGGCCGCCTCGACCTGTCGAACATCGACGAGCTGATCAACGAGCGGACCAGGGTCGTCGCCATGGTGCACGTGTCCAACATGCTGGGCACGGTCAACCCGGTCGCCGAGATCGCCCGCCGGGCCCACGAGGTCGGCGCGCTGGTCGTGCTGGACGCCGCGCAGGCCGTCCCGCAGCTGCCGTACGACGTGATCGCCACCGGCGCCGACCTGATCGGGTTCACCGGGCACAAGATGGTGGGGCCGACCGGAATCGGCGTCCTGTGGGGCCGGCGCGAGGTGCTCGAGGCGCTGCCGCCGTTCCTCGGCGGTGGCGAGATGATCGAGGACGTGCGGATGGAGCGGTCCACCTACGCCGCGCTGCCGCACAAGTTCGAGGCCGGCACCCCGCCGATCGCGCAGGCCATCGGGCTCGGCGCGGCCGTCGACTACCTGTCCGGCATCGGCATGGACGCCGTCGCCGCGCACGAGCGGCAGATCACCGGCTACGCGCTCGAGCGGCTGCAGGCGGTGGAGGGGCTGCGCGTGCTGGGCCCGACCACGGTGGCCGACCGCGGTGGGGCGATCAGCTTCACGCTGGGCGGGCTGCACCCGCATGACATCAGCCACGTGCTCGATGCGCACGGCATCGCGGTGCGCGGCGGCCACCACTGCGCCAAGCCGCTGCACCGGCGGTTCGGCGTGCCGGCGTCCACCCGCGCCTCGGCCTACCTCTACACCACGCAGGCGGAAATCGATGCGCTCGCCGATGCGTTGGAACAGGTGAAGCGCTTCTTCGGGGTGGTGTGACCGTGCAGTTGGACTCGCTGTACCAGGAGATCATCCTGGACCACTACAAGCACCCGCACCGGCGCGGGCTGCGTGAGCCGTTCGACGCCGAGTCGTACCAGCTCAACCCGACCTGCGGGGACGAGGTCACGCTGCGGGTGCGCCTTGCCGGGTCGGGCGAGCTGGCGACCGTCGAGGACGTCTCCTACGAGGGCCAGGGCTGCTCGATCAGCCAGGCGTCCACGTCGGTGCTGACCGACCTCGTGGTGGGCCACAGCCTGAAGGAAGCCATGTCCACAATGGACGCATTCGTGGAGATGATCCAGGGCCGCGGCCAGGTCGAGCCGGACGAGGACGTGCTGGAGGACGGCGTCGCCTTCGCCGGTGTCGCGAAGTATCCGGCCAGGGTGAAGTGTGCTTTGCTGGGGTGGATGGCATTCAAGGACGCGGCGACCCGCGCCGATGGAGGCGAAGCCCGATGACCGAACCCCGCGCCGACATAGCCGCCGTCGAGGACGTCGAGGAGGCCATGCGCGACGTGGTCGACCCCGAGCTGGGCATCAACGTCGTGGATCTTGGGCTGGTGTACGACATCAGGGTGGGCGAGGACAACGTCGCCCTGCTGGACATGACGCTGACCTCGGCGGCCTGCCCGCTGACCGACGTGATCGAGGACCAGACCCGCGCCGCCCTCACCTCCGGCCCTGGCGGCGGCCTGGTCAGCGACTTCAAGATCAACTGGGTCTGGATGCCGCCGTGGGGCCCCGAGCGCATCACCGAGGACGGCCGCGAGCAACTGCGCGCCCTTGGCTTCACCGTCTGAGGTGGCCGACCTCGCCGGCCTGCTGTCCGCCGCGGCGGCCGACCGGCCACCCCCGGCCGACGGCACCGTCACCGTCGTCGACCCGCCGGACCCGCGCTCGGTCGGCGTGTTCGCCTTCACCGCCCACCACGTGATCTCCGCCCCGGTCGAGCCCGGCTGGGTCCGCTCCGTCCTGCCCGCGGGCGACCTGTCGGCCCCGCTCAACCCGCCGTTCCTCACCGCGCTGACCGCCCGCACCGGCCGCAGGATCAACAACATCGACGCCGTGTTCGTGGCCGCGGCGCCGGCCGGGGCGCCGCTCGACCTGCGCCCGGGCACCGACGCCGAGCACGCCCGGGTGGCCAGGGCCCGCGCCCACCGCGCCGACGTTCGCGTGTGGACGGTGCCCGGCGGCGTCCTGGTGCTGGGCCGGGGAGTGGCCGGCCGCTGGGAGGTCGCGGTCGAGGTGGACCCCGCCGCCCAGGACCGCGGCCTGGGTCGCACCCTGTTCGCCGGCGCCGTTCACCTGGTGCCCCCGGGTGAACCGGTATGGGCCCAGGTCGCCCCGGGTAACGCCGCCTCGATCCGCGCCGTGCTCGCGGCGGGCTACCGTCCCGCCGGCGCCGAGGCCCTACTGGTTCCGGCCTAGCCGGCTCTCGATGATCTTCGCGGCGCGCTCGAGGGTGGCCAGCTCGGTCCGGGTGGCGCCGGCGAGCAGGGTGGCGATCAGGTTGACCCGGGCGGCGCGGCCGCGTTGGAGGATGCGGCGGCCGGCGGGGGTGGCCTCGACGAGCACGATCCGGCGGTCGGCGGTGGAGCGGTTGCGGCGGACCAGGCCGGCGGCTTCCAGGGCGTCGACGAGCTTGGTGATCGCCGGTGGGGAGACCCGCTCGGCCTCGGCAAGGCGGCTGATCGGCTGCGGGCCGCCGAACACCAGCACGGACAGCAGGGAGGCGCGCGGACCGTCCAGGTTCATACCGACGTCGGCGGTCGCCGCCCGGCGCAGCAGGTGGACCGTTGCCGAGTGCAGCAGGTCGGCCGTGTCGCGGACCGCCGATTGACCGAGTTCCTTAACCATGGTTATCCTTTCACCTTGGTTAAGAATAGGAGGGATCATGGCCGTAGGTCCAGTGGGGCAGATCCACATCAGCGTGACCGACCTCGATCGCGCCATCGGCTTCTACCGGGACGTGCTCGGCATTCCCATGCTGTTCCGGGTGCCCGGCCAGCCGATGGCCTTCTTCCAGTCCGGCGGCGTGCGGCTGTACCTGGGCGTTCCGGAGTCGCCGGCGTTCCGGAGCACGGCCCTGGTCTACTTCACCGTCGAGGACATCGACGCCGAGTACGCCCGGCTGGCGGACGCGGGCGTCGCGGTGGCCGAGCCGCCGCACGTGGTCCACCGGGACGGGCGGACCGAGCTGTGGATGGCGTCCTTCGCCGATCCGGACGGCCAGAACCTCGCCCTCATGCAGGAGCGGCCTTGCCCCAACTGACGATCCCGGACGTGATCGCGCCCGACCTCGCGGTGCTGTTCTGCGGGATCAACCCGGGGTTGTACTCGGCCGCCACCGGGCACCACTTCGCCAGGCCGGGCAACAGGTTCTGGCCGGCGCTGCACCTGTCCGGGTTCACCCCGCGGCGGCTGCGCCCCGACGAGCAGGACCTGCTGCTCGACTACGGCCTCGGCATCACCAACCTGGTCGCAAGGCCCAGCGCGCGGGCCGACGAGCTGACCCCGGCCGAGCTGCGCGCCGGGGCCGCGCGCCTGACCCGCCTCGCCGCCGAGCACACGCCACGGTTCGTCGCCGTCGTCGGAGTCTCGGCCTACCGCACCGGCTTCGCCCGTCCGAAAGCGACCGTGGGCGAGCAGCCGGAGCGGATCGCCGAAGCCCGCCTGTGGGTCCTGCCCAATCCGAGCGGCCTCAACGCGCACTATCAGCTGCCCGCCCTGGCCGCCGAGTTCCGCGCCCTACGCGAGGAGGCAATGGGTTCGCGCCCTGCCAACGGAACCTCAGGGGTACCGTGACGGCACCCAGCCACAATCACCCGTGATCCGCACTATTGGCTGGAACGCAACGACAGCAGTTGAATCCGGAGAGGCGGACCGTGGCTGGAGTGCCGCGTGCGATCTTCGGCCCGGTGGTCCGCCCGTCGACCTACCGGCGCTGGGTGTACCTGATCCTCGGCGGCGCCGTGCTGGTGCCGTTCATCCTGCTCGCCGCGTTCATCCTGCCGTCCCTGCTGCCGGCCCGGGTTCCGGCCTGGCTGGTGATCGGGTCGGTGGTCGTGCTCGTGGTCGGAGTCAGCATCCCGGTGTCGTTCATCCCGGCCGTCCGGGTGATCGAGGGCACCGCGGCGCGCGAGCTGCTCGGCGACGGCGTCCCCGAGCAGGCCGGCGCGCGGGCCATGTCGTGGGAATCCCGCTGGCGCTTCGCCGGGTGGTTCGTGCTTCACCTGATCGTGGGCGGAGTGATCAGCACCCTCACCCTCGCGCTGCCGCCGACGCTGGTCCTGTCGCTGCTGGCGCCGTTCACCGGCTCGATGGATGTCCTCGGCCTCGCGCTGCGGTTCCCCACGGGCCTGATCAGCGCCTGGGTTCCGGTCGCCGCCCTGCTCGGCCTCGTCGTGCTGGCCTGGCTGGTGATCGGCACGACCACGCTGGCGATCCGGGCGGCGCCGTTCCTGCTCGGGCCGACCGCGGCCGAGCGGCTTGCCGAGCTGCAGCGCCGGACCGAGTCGCTGGCCGAGCGCAACCGGCTGGCCAGGGAATTGCACGACTCGGTCGGCCACGCGCTGAGCATCGTGACCATCCAGGCCAGCGCGGCGCGCCGGGTGCTCGACACCGACCCGGCGTTCGCCCACCGCGCGCTCGGCGCGATCGAGGAGTCGGCCCGCGGCGCGCTCGCCGAGCTCGACCACGTGCTCGGCTTGCTGCGCGAGGACCGATCCGCCGACACGCCACAGTGGACACTGGCCGATCTGCCGCGGCTGCTGGACAAGACGCGGATCGCCGGGGTCGACGTGAAGTCCACTGTGGAGGGACAGCTGGCCGCGGTGCCGGCCGTGGTGTCCCGGGAGGCGTACCGGATCCTGCAGGAGTGCCTGACCAACGTGGCGCGGCACGCCGGTAGGGTTCCGGTCGCGCTGCGGCTGGCCGCGTCCGACGACGAGCTCGCCCTCGACCTCAGCAATCCGCTCGGCAACCGGGCCGCGGCATCCCGCAACGGCGGCGGGCGCGGGTTGGCCGGAATGCGCGAGCGGGTCACCGTCCTTCGTGGACAGATGACGGCCGGACCGGAGGGTGACCGGTGGCGGGTGAGCGTGCGGATACCACTGGGAAAGGGCGGCCGCGGGTGACGGACGGAAAGACGGCGGTGCTGCTGGTCGACGACGAGGAGCTGATCCGCGCCGGGCTGCGGGCGATCATCGAGGCGGAACCGGACCTGACGGTGGTCGGCGAGGCCGGCGACGGCGCCGAGGTGCTGCCCATGGTCACCAGACTGCGGCCGGACGTCGTGCTGATGGACGTGCGGATGCCGGCGGTGGACGGCATCCAGGCCAGCCGGCACCTCGTCCAGACCCTCACCGACCCGCCGAAGATCCTGGTGGTGACCACGTTCGAGAACGACGACCACGTCTACGACGCGCTGCTGGCCGGGGCCAACGGGTTCCTGCTCAAGCGGGCCCGGCCAGAGGAGATCGTGCGGGCCATCCGGGTCGTGGCCGGCGGCGACTCGCTGCTGTTCCCGGCCGCGATCCGGGCGCTGGCCGCGGCGCGCGGCGGGCGCCGGGGCGGGCGCGGGCTCGACCACGCCGGGCTGACCGAGCGCGAGGCCGAGGTGCTCCGGCTGATGGCCACCGGCCTGTCGAACACCGAGATCGGTGAGCGACTGTTCGTCAGCGTGCAGACGGTGAAGACCCATGTCGGAAACGTGCTGGCCAAGCTGCAGGCGCGGGACCGGACCCAGGCGGTTATCACGGCCTACGAGTCGGGCTTCATCACTCCCGGTTAAGGCAGGCCCGGGGTGGTCCAGGCAGAATGGACCGGGGGCGGATGGTCGAGGGAGGCACGCGGGTGGCTGCTGGTGATCTGCGCGGGGTCGTCGCGCTGGACGGCCCGTCGGGCACCGGCAAGTCGACCGTGGCCCGCCGCCTTGCCGGCCTGCTCGGCGCGCGCTACCTGGACACCGGGTCGATGTACCGGGCGGTGACCCTGGCCGTGCTGCGCGCCGGCGCCGATCCGGCAGACGAGGCGCGGGTGATCCCGATCGCCGAGGCCGTCGACCTGCGGGTGGGCACCGATCCGGCCGCCCCGACCGTGCACATCGGCGACGAGGACGTCGCGCACGAGATCCGCGGCGGTCCGGTGACCCGCGCGGTGTCCGCGGTCTCGGCGATCGCGCGCGTGCGCGAGCTGCTGGTGGCCGACCAGCGGGCGATCATCGAGCGGGAGCTCGACCGGGGCGCCGGGATCGTGGTCGAGGGCCGCGACATCGGCACCGTGGTCGCCCCGGGCGCCGCCCTCAAGATCTTCCTCACCGCGTCCTCCGATGCCCGCGCGCGCCGGCGGGCCCGGCAGGACACCGCAGAGGGTCGTATGTCCACAGTGGACGAGGCGCGCCGGGATGTGGACCGCAGGGACCGGTTGGACTCCTCCCGGTCGGCCTCGCCGCTGCGTGCCGCCGAGGACGCGGTCGCGGTGGACACTACCGAGCTGGACCTGATGGGGGTGCTCGACCGGCTGGTGGCCATAGTGGACGAACGGGGTCTGCGCGGGGTGGCGGCCGGGAGCGACCAGAACACGCTGCGCGCCGGGTGGTGACGATGGCCCCCGCGCTGCCCGACGGCGCCGTGCCGTGGCTGCACGATTTCGCCCGCTGGCTGGGCACCTGGTTGTACCGCCCGGTGTTCCGGATCCGGATTCACGGCAGGGAGCGGATTCCCGCCACCGGCCCGGTCGTCCTGGTTGCCAACCACAGCTCCTTCATTGAGCCGCAGATGCTGTTCGGGTTGGTGGGCAGGCGCGCGGTCTTCCTCGTCAAGGCCGAGCTCGGCCGGGGGATCCTCGGCCGGCTGCTGCGCTGGCTCGGGCAGCTGCACATCCGGCGCGGGGAGCCCGACCGGGGACCGCTGATGGCGGCAGTACAGTTCCTGCGCGAGGGCGGGCTGGTCGGCGTGTTCCCCGAGGGGCGGCGTGGCAGCGGGGACGTGCTGCAGGCCGAGCGGGGTGCCGCCTGGCTGGTCCGGACCACCGGCGCGGTCGTGCTGCCCGTGGCGACGCGGGGCACCGCCCGGCCGCCGGGCACCGGGCGCCGGTTCCGTCCCGAGGTGGACGTGCTGGTCGGTCCGCCGTTCGCCCTGTCCGTCCAACGTGGACGGTCGGGACTGGTCGCCGGCACGGAGGAGATCCGGACTCGGCTGGCCGACCTGGTGCGCGAGGTGGACGAGCTGCGGGTGAGACTTCAGACATGACTGAGTTGGACGGAAGCTGGGCGGACGAGTCCGAGTGGACCGCGGTCGACGAGGAGTTCAGCCACGGCGACTCCGACGGCGACCAGCCGCCGCAGCCGGTGCTGGCCGTCGTCGGGCGGCCGAACGTCGGCAAGTCCACGCTGGTGAACCGGATCCTCGGCCGGCGAGAGGCCGTCGTGCAGGACAAGCCCGGCGTGACCCGGGACCGGGTGGCCTACGACGCGCTGTGGAGCGGCCGGCGGTTCACCGTCGTGGACACCGGCGGCTGGGACCCCGGCGCCACCGGGCTCGGCGCCGCCGTCACCGACCAGGCCGAGCTCGCCATGGCCACCGCCGACGCCGTGCTGCTCGTGGTGGACGCCACGGTCGGGGCGACGGCCACCGACGAGGCCGCGGCCAAGGTGCTGCGCCGGTCCAAGAAACCCGTGCTGCTGGCCGCCAACAAGGTCGACGATGACCGCCTCGTCGCCGACACCGCGTCCCTGTGGTCGTTGGGGCTCGGGCATCCCCATCCGGTCAGCGCGCTGCACGGCCGCAACTCCGGCGACCTGCTGGACGCCATCCTGGCCGCGCTGCCCGAGACCCCCGCGGAGACCTTCGGGGTGCGCGGCGGCCCCCGCCGGGTGGCCCTGGTCGGCAAGCCCAACGTCGGAAAGTCCAGCCTGCTCAACCGCCTCGTCGGGGAGAACCGCGCGGTCGTCGACCCGGTCGCCGGCACCACCGTGGACCCGGTCGACTCCCTCGTCGAGCTGGACGACGACCTGTGGCGGTTCGTCGACACCGCCGGCCTGCGCAAGCGGGTCAACACAGCCAGCGGCACCGAGTACTACGCGTCGCTGCGGACAAGGGCGGCCATCGAGGCGGCCGAGGTGGCCATCGTGCTGATGGACGCCAGCGAACCGATCACCGAGCAGGACCTGCGGGTGCTGACCATGGTCGTCGACGCCGGCCGGGCCCTGGTGCTGGCCCTGAACAAGTGGGACCTGGTCGACGAGGACCGCCGAACCCGGCTGGCCCGCGAGCTGGACCGTGATCTGGTCCGTGTCCCGTGGGCCGAACGGGTCAACGTGTCGGCCCTGACCGGCCGGTCCGTGCGCAAGCTGGCGCCGACGTTGCGCAGAGCCTTGGAGTCGTGGGACAAACGAGTCCCCACCGGTCAGCTCAACACGTGGTTGTCCGAGCTGATCGCCGCCACCCCGCCGCCGGTGCGTGGCGGCCGGCAGCCCAAGGTGTTGTTCGCCACCCAGGCTCAGATCCGCCCGCCCACTCTGGTGCTGTTCACCACCGGCTTCCTCGAGGCTGGCTACCGTCGGTTCCTGGAACGTAGGTTCCGCGAACGCTTCGGCTTCACCGGCAGCCCGATCCGGATCTCCATCCGCGTCCGCGAGAAGCGCCCGCGTAAGCGCTGACCAGGCCCGGTTGGGAGGGCCGGGCGAACCCGGCTGGGCCGTGATCTGATCCGTGTCCCGTGGGCCGGGCGGGTCAACGTGTCCGCCCTGACCGGCCAGCTCAGCACGTGGTTGTCCGAGCTGATCGCCGCCACTCCGCCGCCGGTGCGTGGCGGCCGGCAGCCCAAGGTGCTCTTCGCCACCCAGGCCCAGATCCGCCCGCCCACCCTGGTGCTGTTCACCACCGGCTTCTTGGAAGCCGGTGTCGCCGGGACCTGGAAGGCAAGTTCCGCGAACGCTTCGGCTTCACCGGCAGCCCGATCCGGATCTCCATCCGCGTCCACGACAAGCGCCCGCATAAGCGCTGACCCCGCCATTTACCCTGTGCGTACACAGGCGCTCAGGGGAGTGGCAGTGACGCGGGTCCGGGTGGTGATCGCCGACGACGAGCGGCTGCTGCGTGCCGCGCTCGGCGTGTTGCTCAAGGCCGACGCGCGCATCGACGTGGTCGCCGAGGCCGCCGACGGCGCGCAGGCTCTGGAGGCCGTCCGGGCCCACCAGCCCGACGTGCTGCTGCTTGACGTCCAGATGCCCGGCGTCGGCGGGCTCGACGTGCTCGGCGAGGTGCTCAACCTGCCCAAACCCCCGGCGACCGCGATCCTGACCACGTTCGACCTCGACGACTACGTCGCGACCGCCCTCGAACTGGGCGCGCAGGGCTTCCTGCTCAAGGACGCCGACCCGGACATGCTGGTCCGCGCCGTGCTGGATCTCGCCTCCGGCGGCGCCGTCCTCGATCCCCGGATCACCGCGCGGCTGCTCCCGCAGCTGCGCGTCGCCGGCAGCGCCCTGCAGCAGCGGGCCGTGTTCGACTCGCTGAGCGCGCGCGAGCGGCAGGTCCTCGAGCTGCTGGCCGGGGGCAGCCCCAACGCGGAGATCGCCGCCAAGCTCGGCCTCACCGAAGCCACGGTGAAGAGCTACGTCTCGACCCTGCTGACCAAGCTCGGCGTCCAGAATCGCGTGCAGGCCGCCCTCCTCGCGCAGCGTGTGATCGGGGGATGAGTGCCGTAGTGTCACGGTGATTAGGGGGTGAGCATGCCGCGCTGGTTACGGGTGGTGCTCGGCGAGATCCTCGTGGTGGGGATCCCGGTGGCGGCCACCCTGCTGTCCCACCCGACCGCGTTCTCCTTCGCGGTCCCCACCGCCCTGGTCGCCTCCTGCGCGCTGCCACTGCGGCTGCGCTGGCCGTGGCTGGCGATGCTGTTCTGCCTGCCCGCCCTGGCCGGCGGGCTCGGCTGGCCCCCGGCGATCATCGCGCTCTACCGGATCGGGCGGGTTTCCCGGAGCTGGACCGTCGTGGTGGCCTGGGTCTGCGTCGGGCTGGCGGCGATGCTGCTCCCGCTGCACCTCAAGGTGGCCATGCCATGGCCGGACCGGGTGTGGAGCGTGGCGTTCGCCGTGGTCGGCCTGGCCGGCCCGGCGGCGTTCGGCGCCCTCGTCGAGGTCCGGCGCCGGCTTCGGGAAAGCCTGTCCGAGGTGCGCCGGGCCCGCTCCGCCGAGCTCGACGCCCGCCTGGAGAGCGCCCGCGCGGCCGAACGGGCCCGGATCGCCCGGGAGATCCACGACGCCGTCGGCCACCACGCCACGCTGATCGCCGTGCAGTCCGCCGCCCTGGCCGCCACCGCTCCCGACGACGCGACCAGGGAGGCCGCGCTGCGCCTGCGGGTGCTGGCCAAGGAGTCCCTCGCCGAGATGCGCGCCGCCCTCGGCCTGATCAACGACTCACGCCCCCCGCTCGGCCTCGCCGACCTCCCCAAACTCCTCACCCGAGTATGCCGCGCGGGCCTACGCATCGAGTTCGACGGCGACATCGACGGCGACGGCGACGATGTCGACCCGGCCGTGGGACGGGCGATCTACCGGATCGTGCAAGAAGCCCTCACCAACGTGACCAAACACGCCCCCGCCTCCGCCGTCCGGGTCAAACTCGTCCGCGACGGCGCCCACGTCCTCATCTCCGTCGTCAACGGCCACCCCACCCGCCCCGCCCCCCGCCCGGACGACACCGGCGGCACCGGCCTCGAAGGCCTGGCCGAGCGCGTCCGCGCCGTCGGCGGCACCCTGCGCACCTCGACCCTGCCCGACGGCGGCTTCTCCGTCCTCGCCGAGCTCCCGATCTCCGCCCCTACCAAAGTCGAGTCGGCTCGCTCGACTTCCGGCGGTACTACCGACCAGATGGCTGAGCCATAGTTGCGCCTGTCGGCGTCGCAGGGGGAGCGACGAATGGGCCGAGGGGATCGCAGGGACTCGCCGCCAGCGAGTCCCTGCATGCTGCCACAGGCGTTAGCCAAGCGGCGCCGACACCAAACGTCGGGGCCGGTGCGGGGTGCGCTAAACTCCAGTCGCACTCCGCACCGCGGAGCGCAGCCGGGCTGTGGCGCAGTTTGGTAGCGCACTTGACTGGGGGTCAAGGGGTCGCAGGTTCAAATCCTGTCAGCCCGACGCAGGTCAGGCCCCGTCCACCGAGGAGTGGACGGGGCCTGACTACGTCGGCGAGTGACTAACTGAGTAACTGTGCCGCCACGTCTCGGAAGGGCCCTCACGTGACATCCATGCTCGGCGCTGGATCAGCTGACTCGCCGGAGCCGCCCGCGGAGGACGATCTGCCCGCGTTGGACAAGGAGGCATTCGTCTGTCCGCGTTGTGGGGTGTATGCGCATCAACACTGGCAGATACTTGGTGTTGGCGAGGGCGAGGTGGTCGAGGTCCCGGGAAGGCACAGCTACCGGTCGATGTGGAAGGAAGCGCGGTGTAGTCGTTGCAGCAAGCCATCGGTATGGCGACGCGATCAGATGATCTATCCGCTGGCGCGGCTTGGTGCGCAACCACATGCGGACATGCCCGACGAGGTACGGCGCTTGTACGACGAGGCATCCACGGTGGCGGCGGTATCACGTCGAGCTGGAGCGGCGCTGGCGCGGGCGATGGTGGAGCGGCTGATCAAGGTTCTGGACCCAAGGGCACCGAAAGGCGCGAAGCTGGATACGCGGATCGATCGTATCCGGGGACGGGTGAGTACCCCATTGGGTGAGATGCTCGAGGTGGTGCGCTACCTGGGCAACAAGATGCTGCATGTCGAGGAGCCGGACAAGCTGGGGTGAGTTGGTTGTCCTGGCGTTGGATGACACTGAGGGTCCACCTCTGGTGGAGATGCTGCTAGAAACGGCGAACGATTTGGTCGACGAGCTGGTGACTAAGCCGAAGACAATCGCAGGGTTGCGGGATCGCCTACCGGAGCCGATCCGGGCCAAGCTGGGCGGTGCTCCCGGCCAGCGCACGGCTGCCGGTGAGTGACCACACTGGTCAGATCCCGTCCACTGTGGAGTGGACAGGATCTGACCCCACGTCGGGCGACTATGCCGCTGTGTCCGGGAAGATGCGGTCCATCTCGTTAGCACCTTCTTCGATCACTGGGCGGAGTTGGTGGCGGTAGACCCGTTCGGTCACCGTCGTGTCGCTGTGCCCGACCAGGTGGGAGATGATTTCGATGGACACCTTGGCGTCGGAGAGCAGGGACACGGAGCTGTGCCGCAGCTCCCGGGGTGTCCAGTCCTGAGGGTTGAGCCCGGCCGCCTTGAGGATCCTGCGGAACCCGCGTAGCACGTTGTGCCGGTCCATCTCGGTGCCGACCTCGGAGGGGAACACCAGGCCGTTCTCCTGCCACCGGTCTCCGGCCCGCTTCCGCAGTGCGTCCTGTCGAGCGCGTTGCTTGCGCAGCTCCCGGACGACCCGCTGTGGGATGGCCAGGGAACGGCGAGACTTCCTGGTCTTGGTGTCACCTCCGGTCCGCACCGACCGGAATATGTCAACGTGCGGCAGCGGCTTCTGTTCGTCGTCGCTCGACTCAACCGTGTCCTCCAAGAGGTGAACGTGCTCCCACCCTCAGTGGATGTGCGCTTCTTCGGTTCGGACGCCGCCGAGAAGCGAGGTGATGACGTAGGCACCCATCGTCGAGTCGTCAGCTTCCGCTGTGGCTGCACTGCTTCGGCCTGGTCGAAATTCAGTGGTTTTGAGGGGCGGCCGGTTTGTCCGGTCAGGCAGTCGCATAGCAGTGCCACATTCCGCTTTACCTTGTCTCGTGCCTGAGCGAAGGTGATAACACGTCGCAGTAGCGAGAGAATCAATCGCAGTGTGCGAGTGCTGAGCTTCTCCGCCCGCTCAGCAAGCCATTTGTCCACGTCGTCGGCGGAACTCACGGAGCTTACGCCTACCCAGGTGCGGGATAATGTGGGTCTCCGCAAGGTGCCGGTAGTTGTCGACGGTGGCCTTGTCGTGGCCCTTGAGCCCGAACTTTGAGCCACGTGGTGACGGCGTCGCGCACGTAGTAGTTCTCCGGCGCTACCGGCAGGCCGTCGTCGATGCCCGGAGCATCTCCTTGAGCTTGTCCTTGGCAGCGGTCTTAGTCTTACCGCTAGCCTTCCGGACAATGCGCTTGCCGGGGTGTAGCCAACTGTCACGGTCGCGATCCAGCGCTGCCGTTGAGCGTCCCAATGCAGTCCGCCGTCACCCCGGCTAGGACGCTTGGTCATATTTCACCTCAGCTTCGTGGATGAGCAATTGGACGTATTCGTTGATGGCCACAGCGGGAATCAATCTTGAGCGACCCTGGGTGACCGACCGGAGTCGTCCGGCACGGATTTGTTCGAAGATGACGGATCGGCTCATGGACAGGAGTTGCATGGCTTCGGGGATTCGGTACAGGTGCCGTTCGGGCACTACGGTGTTCAGTGGTTCCATGAGTCCTCCTCCCCGTCGTTGTTGTCGGTGGGTAGGTAGCGGCTCCAGGCATCGGCGAATCCCAGTTGGCCGCTGGTGGGGTAGGCGACGTAGCCCTTGGTGATCTGGCCACCCGTGCGGAACGGGACGGGTGTGACGTGGTATTGCGCCAGCTCCCGGGCGAGTCGTCGTGGGTCGAGGGGCCGGCCGCCGTTGATGTCGCCCCACGGCGCCTCGTCGAGCGCTACCAGGTCGGTCAGGATGTCGACGTGGCCAGCCGGTCGGTTTCCCGGTCGGCGAAGATGGTGCGCAGGTCTGCCAGGAGCTGCACGCCGGTGGTGACGGGCTGCTGGTCGGCTTCGCGCACGAAGTGCGCGCAGGCTTGGCGGGCGGTGTTCGGCCAGTGCCACCAGCGGCATCGGCGATGGCCAGCAGAGGCTCCCAGATCTCCCGGGAGCGGTTGGCCACTCCGGGTGGCATGGCCGGCTCCGCCTCGCCAAGTGCTTCGCCGATGCCGCCGATCCATGCGGCCAATGCCTCCCGCAGCGGTTCCGCCTCGCGTTGGACGACGCGCTCCCGGAACTCCTCCGCCGTCTCGTCCCGCTTCTTACGTCGCATGTGGACGGTGATGGCGCAGGTGGTGATGGTGGGTAGCATCCCTCCGGCGAGCCCGACCAGGACGACCGGGGAGTAGACGGGGGGCGTTGGACGCTGTGGCTGTCGCCGACGCATCGCGCGACGTAGGCGGTGCGTTTGTAGCCGGCGTTGAGCATCGCCCGGAGGTCTTCGTTGGCGCCACCCCCACTGGTGAAGGTGGCGTCCACCTCGTCCCAGAGCAAGGTGATCGGCCCGTTGTTGGCGACCATGCGGAACACCGCCGGGGTGGAAGCGTTGAGCACCATTTCCGGCTTGGCCACCAGGTATTGCCCGACCTCGATCACCAACGTCTTGCCGGAGCCGGGTTCGGCGCTGGAGATGACCAGGCGTGGCGTGACGTAGAAGTGTTCCGCGGCGTGGGTGTGCGCGTACCACAGCGTCAGCATCGGCGCGCAGTGCTCATGCGGGAACACGATGAACCGGGACACGAACGTGGTGACCGCGTCCAGCAGCGGGGCACCGGTCAGCCGGTTGGTTTCCACGAGTCGCAGTGCGTTGGTCATGCAACGCTCCTGGGACGGTTGGCTCCGGCGCGTAGGCCGGAGGTGATGGTCAGGTGGGCTTGCCGCAGGCTGTAGGCACCGTCGGCGACGTGCCCGGCCGCGGCAGCGATCAGGGTGTCTCGCACGTCCTGTTCGGACAGTGCGCGACCGGCGACGAGTTGTCCGAGCGCACAGGCCGCGTAGTACAGCGCCCAGTTGCGTCCGGTCTGTGCGGAGGTGACCCGTTCCACCTCCCCGTCGATTGCGGCCTGCAGGAAGGCCCTACGGCGGCCGTGGACGCGCGAACCCGGCGCGGCCGGGACTTAAAGGGGATTAGGCGCTCACAGAGCCACTGGGGCAGTGGTTGCGGTTGCCGGTCATGTTCGATCTCGTAGGGGCGTCCGTCCACAACGGAGCCCGCCGCGACCACGTGTCCGCCCAACGCGCGGGTGTCGACCTTCCAGCCGAGTCCGCGTCCCCGGCCGCCTCCGGTGTTGCGGAGCTGGATGCCCGGCGGGACGGTGTAGTAGAGGTGCGTTCCACCGCTGGGGGTGCGCACGGTGAACGTGTCCCACGGGACCGGGTGGCCGGCCTGTTCGCACACGGTGGCGAACACGTCGAATCCGTCGTGGATGCCGGGCAGGTTCCACTCGTCCGGACGGGGCTTGTCGTCGACCTTCGGCACGTCCAGGTTCACCACGACCAGACCGGACGGGCCGGTCGCGACCGCGACGTTCCACCCGTGCTTGGCCCACAGGGCGCGGTCTCGTTCGGTGAGGGTAGACACCGCGCGCTGTTCGGGGATGCGGTGACCGTCGCGGCAGTCACCGGACCGGTCGCAGTGGTCGGCACCGTGCAACGCCGGATGCTTGCTGCCTGTCCGCAGCGGGAAGACGTACCAACCGCGCTCGGTCGCGGCCACAGCAGCGACGACCAGATCGTGTGCTCATCGGTCCGCCTCCACGGGTGGGTACAAGAAGTCGTGCAGGCATTCCGGGCAGAACTGTGCTGCCGCGAGTTCTGCCCACATGGGAAGACTCAGGTCGGTCAGCGCCAAGTTTGTGCGCAGTCAGCAGGTCCCCCGCCGTGAAAGTCACCCGCTCGCCAGAATCGCAGCGTTCCCGTTCGAGTCAGGCCACTTGAAGCACTTTCCTCGCTCTGGATGGCTCCTGCTTGGCATCACGCAGCCTGAGATCGTCGCCGAACACTCGTTCCGTGTCGGCCTTGTCGGGATCGCACTTGCTGCGCTTGAAGGTGCCGACCCTGGCCGAACAGCCGCCCTCTGCTTGATGCACGACGTCCACGAAGCTGGATCGGCGATGTCCCTTCGGTTGGACGTGCATACGTCACGACGGCAGTGCCGCAGGCCGTTACTGCTCACCAAACCGCGGGCATGCTCGATGAGATCGCCAAGGTCTTTCAGGCGATGACCGCCGAGTACGAGGCCACGGAGACACTGGAATCGAAGGTCGCCCACGACGCCGACAAGATCGAGACCCTATTGCAGACCTCCGAGTACAGGACGCAGGGATACGCCGCCGAAGCCTGGCAGGACACGTCAATTCACGCTCTACGTACCGAATCCGCAAAACAGCTCGCACAAGCGATTACAACTTCCAACCCGCGCGGGTGGTGGATGGCATTTGCATCGAGCTACCACGAGCTGTGAGCCAGCACCCGCGCACGCCAGGGACTCAAGCACTGATGCACCTTCCGCGTGTGGACGCGGTGACGTTCGTGGCGTGGTTCCTGACCGTGTCCGGGCACCCGGTTACACCCCCCAGACTTGTGGTGCCACACTGCTGCCAAAGTCGGTTACTGCCGTACAGGCATAACATCGCAGGTCAGTCGCGTGTGGCACAGTAACCCGCTCGGGCACCCCGATTACCCCCGCTGTTACAGGGTTCTGGGGGTGCGGGAGGCTGCAACAGGGGGTAACCCCGGTACTTGGAGCGTAGCCACCCGAAACACTGGCCTGACCAGCGACGTTACAGATGTAACCAAGGTAACCGACGTCTAGATGATTGATTCCTAGATTCCGGTTGGTGCGGCGTGGCGGCTTGATCAACAAAGGGGAGGAGGGCATCCATGATCGCTCGTGACTGCAGATCTAGATACCCTCCTGACCGCACTGTACGTGGTGATCGACGATCATGTGATCCCGCCCCAACAGCGCCGGGCGGGTCGCCCAAGAAGCTGACCGACGCCGAGTTGGTGTGTCTGGCGGTGGCCCAGGTCCTGCTGGGTGCCCGCTGGGAGCATCACTGGCTACGCCTGTGCTACGCCCGGCTGGGACACCTGTTTCGGTATCTGCCCAAGCAGCCCGACTACCACAAGCGGATCAAGGCCGCCGCGCCGCTGATCTGCCAGATCACCCGCTACCTGGCCACGCTGTGCCCGTCGTGGACCGACGATCTGCGGCTGCTGGACGCCACCCCGGTCCCTGCGGCACCTCGCGGGAAACGGCCAAACGCTCGGATCTGGTCGGGTGGGCCAACTACGGCTACTGCGCCTGGCACTCCCGCTGGTATTGGGGCCTGAAGCTGTATCTGATCACCACCGTCGAGGGCATGCCGGTGGCCTGGCGTCTGGCCGACCCGAAGATCGGGGAACGGGAGGTGTGCGAGGAACTGCTCGGTCATGCCCGCGATACCGGTGCGCTACGGCAGGGCATGGTCGTGCTGGCTGACAAGGGCCTGGCCGGCAAAGACATCGAACGCTTCGCCGCCGACATCACCGGCGTCCTGCTCGCCCGACCGGACCGCAAAGACGAAAAGCGCCGGTTGGGCAACCTTGCCGGCATGCGGCAGTGGATCGAAGCGATCTACGACACGCTCAAAGACCAGCTCACCCTGGAAGGCCACGGCGGGCGCACCCCCGCCGGGGTCTTCGCCCGCATCGCCCAACGCCTACTCGCCCTAGCCGCCGTGATCTGGCACAACTGGAAGATCAACGCCCAGGTCAAACGGTCCCTCATCGCCTACGACCACTGAAGATCAATAAGGAATCAGTCATCTAGGCCGGGGCGGACAGAGGGATCGTGGATCGGTCAGGTTTGCGTCATACAGTTTCGCGCCCGGACGGGGATGTGCATTGGCCGGCTGCCTCCGCGCGGATCTACTGGCCGTCTATACTTCCGTTTGTGTCATACGACAGTCACGGGCAACGTCGTCGGGGTTTCGTCTTGCTCGCCACAGTTCTCGCGGCCATCGTTACTTGGCGGAACTGCGTGTCCAAATTCCAGCCCGCAAGGGTTGTAGGGCTCCTCGAGCCCAACTCCAATCTCCATGACAAGGGAATTCTGCGTAACAAGGGCGAAAACCATATGGTCGGTGGGAGCTTGGGAGAAACGATCAAGACGACACTAGGCTCGCTGCAGGTACTTGTCGGGCTGAATGTAGTGCTGCTCGGGTACTTTTTCATATTTCAATGGCTTTATGTAAGTAGCTATTATTGGGCATTTCGGTTGGAGCCGGAACAGGTTGGAGTAACAACCCAGTATCTTGTAATTCGAGCTGGCGTGGCGTTCCTGGGATTTGCCGCCCTTGTTGCGGCAGCATCTGCTATTTTGTATGTCCGCGAACGGAGGGGTGGCGGTGGAAGAAAAGGTCTGATATACCTGCTTTTTGCAGGACTACTTGCAGCGGGCGGGTCTCTGCTATACAATGTTAATACGGATGGGCGGTGGAGTTTCGATGTCGCCAATTACGGCGGTGTCGCAGTCGTTATTTCGGCAGCACTCGGTGCTTCCTATTTGATCCTGACGGGTGTCATGCGGGATAGGCCTCGACGGTTCTACCTAGGATTAATTGTCGCCGCCATTATAGCAATGGGCAATTTAGTATTCCAGTTTCTCAGCGGTCGCATAAGTGCCGAAATAATACAAGATGAGATGCACAAGGGGGAGTAATGAGTCCGGGTACTATGCTCCCAGTATGGGTGTGCCTATTGCTGTGCGCGGGCTAGTAGAGTACAAGGCGGAAGGGTTCAATGATGGGAGCGTCAAGAACTCATGTGGGCTATTTTTGGGATCGAACTCTGGAACGACATACGTCTATGGCCCAATAGTCATCTCTCGAGTTGATAATACGGTAGTGATAGTCTGGCGCACGATCGGTTTGCCAACTGATGCGACAATTATGAAGAGCTGCGATTCACTTAAAAATGGGGATGGTTAGGCGGTTTGCCGTGCATATAAATCAGCCAAGCAAGCTTCGGTTCGGCTCTTGTGTTGAGCCATAGGGCGTGGGCGGGCGGCTCTGGGGTACGGCAAGCCGGATGGGAATGGCGAGGCCGGAGGGTGACGAACTGGGTGACAATGACCGCAGCCCCTAGTGGACTTCGACGAACCGAGAGCATGCTGGTGAAGCGCCCGGAATCCACCTCAAAACCGCTGTAAAGTGCCTGGGGATCAAGGGGTCGCAGGTTCAAATCCTGTCAGCCCAACGGCATCTAGGGTTTCCGCGGGTTACAGCCTATGGAAGCTCTTTCTTTTTTGGATCTTGGTCTGGGCCTTCGAGGTCGAGCATGCCGGTCATGGGCACCTTGATGCTGATGCTTCATTTCGGGTGAGGTGTGGGCACCGGGCGGGCCCGGCGCGGTCGACATCCGTTGGTAGGCGGACACCTCCGGCGCCTACGGTGCTTTCCGGCGGATCTGTGTGGCCAGCAGGTTGATCTCTAGTGGTTGGGCCAGGTTGTGAGGGCGGCTCGGGCGAAGGTGGTTCCGCCCGGTGTGGGGCGGTCGGGTCGACTGTGGTTGTGTTCTTCTTGGGCGAAGCACCAATACGGCGGAGTAGGGCCATGGTGTCCCAGGCCGCGTGGGCGGCCATCGAACCGGTCAGCGGCGTGCCGTCGGTGGTCGTCCAACCGATCGCGCTGAGAAATTCGGCGATGGTCGTGTTGAGGTTGGTGGTGGCCCGCGCGGCGGTCAAGATCAGGATGATGAGCCCGGCCTGAGTCTCGCAGGGGTCGGTGGAGCGGGCGGGTGTGGTTGCGGCGAGATGCCACCACAGCGCGACGGGATCCGTACGCAGGCTGTTTCCCGGGCGGTGAGCAGGAGTTTGCCGCGGTGCTTGCGGAGCAGCCCGGCTTTCCGTGCTGATTCGCGCAGGCTGAGCACCGGCAGTGTTAGGTTCTCGCGGTTGCCCTTGCCTATCCATTCCTGTGCGAGGCCGAGTTCGGCCGTAGCGGCTTCGACGTGGACCGGGGGCAGGTAGCCGGCGCCGGTGAGGGCGATGCCGTCGGTGCCGACGCGATCCAGCAGCCAGGTGTAGGGACGGACCATCTGGGCCGCGGTGTCGACGTCGACGTGCACGGGCTGGTCCAGGGTGGCGTTGCCGATGAGCCGTCGCAGTCGCTGTTTGCCGTTGCTGGTGCGGATGGCGTGGACGAGTTCGTCGAGTGCCTTGTGCGGGGATTGCCCGGTGTCGCCGTTACCGAGGTCGGCGAGCATGGTGTTGATCTCGTCGAGGTCGAACGGGGTGGGGCGGTAGTGGGCCGGGTCGGCGTCGGAGCCGAAGTAGCGGGCGTATTCGGCGACGGCGTCGGTGTGGTCGGCGTGGGTGGGGTCGGTGGCGGCGGCGATCAGTTCGTAGCCGGAGACCCCGCCGCAGTCCTCGGCGGGGCCGGGCCGCCGTCCGGCGGTGCAGATCGCCACCGGTTGCGCGTTGTCGCGGGGGTGGACGGCTTCGAGCTTGATCGTGTGTTGCCAGTCGTCGCCGAAGTCGTAGTTGTAGAACAGCGTGTCGCCGACCTCGATCAGGACCTCGTCGAGGCGCACCTGCTCCTCGGGGATACCGGTCTCGCCCTCCTCAACCTCGAACGGGGACAGGTAGTACTCGTTGTCCTGGCTGTAATACGTCGATCCGCTGCCGAACCGGTGCAGGTGGCTGTCGGTCCAGCCGAACACGGTCTGGATCACGGCGTGAAGATCGTCGAGGAACAGGTCGGAGGCGAGCTCTAGCCGACGCCACAGCGGCGGCTTGGTACCTCTGAGGTCCATGCGGACCTGGTAGGTGACGACGTCGCCGCGGCGTGGATGCCGGCGTGACGGCGGTGCCGGGGCGCTCGAACGGATCGACGCGGCCCGCGCCGGCCGCGAGCACCTGCTGCAGCGCCCCCTGTAGCTCACCGGGTCCGAGCCCCGAGATGGCCTCGGTGAACCGCCTCAGCAGGACATCCCTTGTGGCTGGATCCTCACCCTCAGAGCGATCTGGTGGCATGGTGCCTCACCTTACGAGGCCGTGGTTGGGAGATCGTCCGGATCGGGGTGTTTGGCGAGGCAGTCGGGTAGCTCGTCATTGAATCCGCGGAAGGCGTCTGCGCCCGCATGAGCCGCCTACCGCTCCCGGGTTCGCGAGGTTCGTCCACTAAGGACGAACCTGGCGGTCACCCCCGGCCGATCGCGTTCCGGCGATTGTGGAACCTGCCCCGGTGAGTCCGGTGCGATCGGCGTCACGTGCGCGGTCGCCCGCTGACCGACCTGCTCAGGCCCGCCTATTCGGCACTCGGGTGATCACGCGGCTCATGGCACGTCCGGGTCGGGATGTTCGGCGAGGTATCGCGTGGCGGCGTCGTCATCGATGAGCGAGTTGTCGGCCAGCCACTCGACCGCGCGGCGCCGGGTTCGGGAGTCGCGGAAGGCGTTCCAGGCCGGCAGCAGGTCCGGAAACTCCTCGTGCAACTCATCCTTGAACCTGCGGAAGGCGCCCCGTCCCTGTATTGCCCGGGTGAGCCGCCGCCCGGCGCGCTCGTCGGTGACGAGTTCGGCGAAGTCGGCCATGTCCTGGTACCACACGTATGGCGGCAGCGGGTCGATGCACAGCTCGTCCAACTCGTCGAGGTCGACCGGTGTCTGACCGTCGATGCCCAGTTCGGAGGTCCAGAACCCGACCTCACCGGTAACCGGGTTGATCAGCCACCGGTGCTCGTAGTCGGTCTGGTCCGCCAGCGCCTGCCCGATCTCGTCCACGTCAAGGCGGCTCAGATCCAGCATCGGACCACCGTAGTCCTGGTCGGGTTGAGCCGAGCCGCCTCCCTCTCCCGTCGGGGGAGGGAGCTCCCGCCGGAGGGCTGGATGGCGCGGAATTGCAGACACCTCATACTCGGCCGTGGTCCGGGCCGGTCCAGGTCGGGCACGTCCGCCACGGCATCGCGATGCGTCCCGCTGATGCCAAGTCACCAGTTGCGGGTGTCGTTGAGTTGGAGGTGTTTCTGCAGTAGGGAGTGGCCTTGCGGACGAGGGACTCGTCGGCGCGGAATGTCTTGGCCGCGTCCGGGTAGGTGGCCCCGGACCAGTAGCGGACGGCGCGGTCCACGGCGGCGGCGAGCACCCGGGGCGGGAAGCGGGTGGCGAGATCGTCGGCGGCGGGTAAGCGCCACCATGCCGCAAGGGCTCGGGCGGTGAAGGTGAGGCCGTGCCGGGCGGTGACGTGGGTGAGCAGGAGTTGGGCCACGGGGTCGAGGTCGGTATGGGGTGCCGGGGCGGTGCGCGGCGGTCGGTGGAACCAGGTGGCTCTGCCCAGGTACCACGGCTCCGCGTACGGGAAGACCTCTTCCAGCAGCCGTTCCGGTGACCACAGCAGCAGGTAGGGATACTGGTCGTCCCGGGTGTGCAGGGCGCCGGCGGTGCCGCCGCGCTGCCCGGCCACCGGCCGGTCGTAGTTGCCGCAGGTGAACTTCGTAGGCGTGTGCCCGGCGGGGACGCCGATGCCGTACAGGGGGCCGAGCGCGCCGTAGAGCCGGGTGAGGGCGGCCAGCGGTGAGTCGGGGGCGATCAGCCGGGTGAGCTTGCGGTGCTCGCCGGCCGCGGCGTGGTTCCAGAAGGTGATGACCTTCCGTTCCTCGGCTCGGCCGGGCAGTGCCGGGCCGGCGGGGCGAGCCGCGGTCATCATCGGGGCGCCGGGGGAGCGGGACGGGTGCCGTGCGGATTGCGAGGTTCCGGCCGGCGCCGGCTCCCGGATACCGACGGGTCAGGGTCGCTGGCTGCCGGTCGCGCGGCCGGTTTGCGGGCCGGCGGTGGTGGGGATGTCGTGGGCACGGGTGCCTGGCGGGTACGCAGGCGGTGCAGCCGAGTCGGGTCTTGGTCGCGACCAGCGGGGCGTGCGCGTGGCAGGCGGGGCAGCGGACCGGAGCGACGGTGCCGAGCGCGGGCAGGTAGTCGAAGGTCAGCGGCCAGCGGCGATCGCCGCGCCGAACATCGGTGGCCAGCCGCCAGGCCGGCACCTCGACCAGGTGCAGCCGGAACGGACGCAGTGTGTGGCTATGGCGGTGTTTCTCGTCGATTTCAGCCAGTCGCCGGTCGCGCTCGGCCACGGTGGCCTGGGCGCGGGCGTCCAGCAGGGCCGCGCGCTTCGGGTCGGCGCCGATCCGGCGCTTTGTCGATGGCCGCGAGAGCCGCGGCGTAGTAGTCGTTGGCCCTGGCGACCTCCGTGGCGCGCTCGGCGTCGGCATGCGCGGCCAGGATCCGCCCGCGCGCCGCCGCGGCGTCGTCGAGCACCCGGTGGGCGGCGGCGAGCGCGGGAACCAGGTCGCCCGTTCTGGCCTCGGTCCGGGACAGGGTGTCGGCCGCCGCCACGGCGTCCCGCAGCCGCGCGGCCGGGTCCTCGGGCCAGGCGATCCGCGAGGGAACGTCGATCAGGCATTCGGTGACCTCGGTGAACCGCTCCTCGGTGGAGACGGTGTGACTGACCATCGCCTCCAGACGCAGCACCGCGCGGTGGGTTCGGATCGGTGCGCCGGACGCGTCGATCCGGCCGTGGTCGACGGGAACCCGCTCGCGGATCCGCGCGAGCAGATCCTCCCTGGACACCGGTTTGGCGGAGTGGGGCAGGGCGAGGGCGGCGACATCCCCGGTTTCCACGACCGCCTCGGCGGCCTTGTCGATCTCCGGATGCCCGGCGCCGAGGAACAGCACGCCGTCCTCCCGCGCGACGTCCGGGTCATCGGTGATCAGCGCCGACTCGGGCAGATCGTGCCGGCCGGCCAGCTGCTCGGGGAGCACGGCAAGGACGGTGTCCCCGGTCCGCTCCCACAGCCCACCCCGGGAATCCAGGTAGTCCAACCAGAACGCGAAGGCCGGCGCCCGCCGTGCGGTCATGACCCGTCCGTCCCGACCAGGATGTCGACGGTGCGCCGGTCCGACAGGTAGGTCGTGCGCGCCGCGGCCAGCTGATCGCCGAGCTCCGCCATGCGCCGGACGAAGCCGGCGTCGTCGGTGGCGGTGAAGGCGTCGAACACGGCCTGCTCGAAGTCGAAGTCCTCGTCGATCCGGCCGAGGATCATGTCCAGCTCCCCGACGACCAGCTCGAACATGTTGATCTTGGTTTCCAGGACGTGCAGGATGCGTTCCTCGATGCTGCCCCGGCAGGCCAGGTTGGTCAGCAGCACGTCGTGGGTCTGGCCGACCCGGTGCAGGCGGCCGAGGCGCTGCTCGATCTGCATCGGGTTCCACGACAGGTCAAGGTTGATCATCACGTGGCAGAACTGGAGGTTGCGGCCTTCGCCCGCGGATTCGGTGGACAGCAGCACGGGTTTGCGGTCGCGGAACTCCATGATCGCCCGCTCCTTGTCCGCACGCGGCAGGCTCCCGTGGTAGACGGCGGGATCGATCCCGGCGGCGCGCACGGCTTTCGCCACCACGTCGAGGGTCTGCCGGAACGCGGTGAACACCAGCACCTTCTCGCCGCGGGCCGCGTGCTCGCCCAGCTTCGCCACGAGCAGGCGGGCCTTGGCCGGATCGGTGATCGCGCCGGCCGCGCCGGCCAGGTCGGTCCAGCCGAGCTTGGCCAGCGTCGGCGCGGCCGCCGCCGGGGTGGATCCGGCCAGCCGGACAACCGATCGCAGCGCCAGGCGCCGCCCGGCGGGCGCTTCCTTCGCCTCGGCGCGGACGCGTTCGGTCAGCTCGGCGTACATGTTCCGCTCGTCGGCGTCCGGCGTGACCAGGATCGTCTCGGCAAGGCGTTGCGGCAGCCGGAGCGCGACCTCGCTGCGGCGATGGCGCACCATGACCTGCCGTGTCCTGGCCCGCAGCTCGGTGAGGTTGCGCGGGCTGCCGACGTCATGGCCGGATGGTGCGTGCCGGATGCGGAACTGGGCCGGGGTGCCCAGCAGGCCGGGCGCCACCAGCGAGATCATCTCGTAGAGGTCCTGCAGCCGGTTCTCCACCGGCGTCGCGGTCAGCAGCAGCAGGAACCGGGCGGTCAGCGCACGGATCAGCTTGCCGGACGCGCTGCGTGCCGCGCGCAGTCCGGTGTGCCTCGTCGGCGATCACCAGATCCCAGCCGGTGCCGGTGAGCTCCGTCCGCAGTGGATCGCGGCGGGCCGCGGCCAGCGAGGCCAGCAGCACCGGCCCGCTCCCACGCCGGTCCGGAACCCGGTCCTTGCCGGCCAGGATCGCGGTGGGCAGGCCGAACTTGCGTTCCAGCTCGTCGCGCCACTGCTCGACCAGGCCGGCCGGCGTGATCACCAGCGTCCGGTCGGCCAGGCCGCGCAGCCGCAGCTCCGCGGTGATCAGACCGGCCTCGATGGTCTTGCCGAGGCCCACCTCGTCGGCCAGGATGGCCCGGCCGCGCATCCGGCGCAGCACGGTGGCGGCCGTCTCCCGCTGGTAGTCGAACGGCTCGAACCCCAACTGCGGCAACGACAACAGCGTGTCGAACCCGGGCCGGCGCAACACCGCGACCGCCCGGTCCACCAGTGCCGACGCCGCCGGATCAACGACCGGAGCGGCGCGTAACCGGGCCAGCAGGCTCAACAACTGGTCGGGTAGGGCCGGTGGTTCACCCTGCCCTGGGAGATCCGGATCGCGAACCAACATCGGGTTCAACCGTAGTGGGCGGGCACCGCACCCCGGCTGATTACGTCCCGGCGAGTCGTGGGAGCCTGCCGCGGTGAGTCCGGTCAGCAGGGGACGCAAACGTAAGCAGAGCAAGGCGCGGCAGTCCGGCGGACGTGGCGGTCGCCGGCAGGTGACCGGTCACGGTTTCGACCCGGCGTCCTATCTTGGCGACCTGGCGCCCGTGCTGCCCCGCGCGGAGGTCGAGGACACGCTGGAGCGGCGGTTCTTCGCGATGCCGTACCACGGCACCACCATCGGCGGCGAGGACTTCCCCAAGCTCGACCCGGCCGACTCCGACGAGCGCGGGCTGCTCATCAAGGGCGAGCACCCCGAGTACCACGAGGCGCTGGCCGACCCGTCCTTCGAGGGCGAGATCGACGGCGTCAACCCCCGGCTGCACCTGGCACTGCACGAGCTGATCGCCAACCAGCTGTGGGACGGCGACCCGCCCGAGGCGTGGCAGGCCGCCCGCCGGCTGCGCGACGGCGGCATGCACCGCCACGACGTGCTGCACGAGCTGATGGCCGTCGCGACCGAGCACCTGCACCCCGCTCTGGTCCGTGCCGCGCCGTTCGACGTCGACGCCTACCGGCGCGCGCTCAACGCCCTCGGCCGCGGCAGGCCCACCGCACGTGCCGAGCCGAGCCACCCGACCTACCAGATCAAGGTCACCCTGGCCGACAGCGATCCGCCGATCTGGCGGCGGCTGTCCCTTCCCGGCGACATCCCGCTGGACACTTTGCACTGGGTCATCCAGGCCGCTTTCGGCTGGGAGAACGACCACCTGCACGAGTTCGAGGCGAACGGCCGCCGCTACGCCGACCACGGCTACCGGGCGGTCCCCGGCACCGAGGACGAACGCCGCGCCACGCTGGCCGCGGCCGCACCGCGCAAGGGCGACCGGCTGCGCTACACCTACGATTTCGGCGACAACTGGGTGCACGACATCGCCGTGGAGTCCGTCGAACCCGCCGAGGACGATCCCCGCGTGGTGTGTCTGGCCGCGGAGAACGCCGGACCACCCGAGGACTGCGGCGGAATCCCCGGCTACTACAACCTCCTCGAGGCCATCACCAACCCCCGCCACCCCGAGCACGACAATTACCTGGACTGGCTGGGCGAGGAGCCGCTCGACCCAACGGCCGTCGACCGCGACGCGATCAACAGGGCACTCGAATCAATCAAGGTATGACGGGCAATTTTACGACGCCCGTTCTTGAAATACCGATGACGGGTTGGAAATCCGTGTTGTAGTCTGCAACGCCGAGACGTTTCTGTTCGACTTTGCGGCGCGCTCGTCCCGGTAGAGCCGTGCGCATCGGCGGATGCAGTTGTGCATATCCGCGCACCAGCGCGTGGAGAGCGCATACGCCGGCGGAGCCGCGCCGAGCGCCGCCTCGTAGCCCGGGAATTAGGCGGCCAGGTGCGCGGTGCTTGCCTTGCCCCCACGGGTGGAACCGCAGGAAATGCCGCACGACGTCGCTGAACGTCGCGTCGGCGGGCCACGGCGGCACCAGCCAGTGGCCCGGGCTTGTCGGCATTGGGGATTCCGCGCGCCGACGTACTTCCTCCCGCGGAGGCGCAGTGGTCGCTGGTCGGGTCGTCGGACATGAGAGCCTCCCGCCTGGTAAATTGCTTTTCGTGCGCTCGCTCAATCCTGTGGCCAGTAGGCAAGTTGGACAATCTGCTTGCTTACGCGCAACGGGTGGCATCTCTGGCAATCCGGTATCGCCGTCAAGATACTGGCCCGCGACGACGAAACTTGCCCCAGGATCTGGCCTTCGAGGTCGAGCACGCCGGTCATGGACACGTTGGCTCGGAGGGTTCGATCGATGCCACTCCTTGACCTCACCAAGATCACCACCGGCGTATCGAAGACCTGGCTGCTGCGCGACTGGAACCGATCCCTGCGCTCGGGCAACTACCCGGAGGTCGCCCGCTACAACTATCTGCTGGCCACCGCCCGGCTCGCCGTGTACTTGGGGGGAGCTGGTACGTCGGCGCTGTGTTCGGTCCGGCCGGGCTCGTTGTCCGCTGGGCCGGGGCTCATCGGCAACGTTCAAAGGGCGGACGGTGGGGGTTGGGCGCGGGAGGATGGTCGGCATGACATTGCCTGCACTTCCCGAGGAGTCCTTCGAGCGGGTGCTCTGTGTGGTTGCGCACCCTGACGATATGGAGTATGGCACGTCCGCGGCTGTCGCTCGTTGGACTGCGCGTGGTATCGAGGTTGGGTATCTGCTGCTTACCCGGGGTGAGGCTGGGATGCCGAACCCTCCTGAGGAGACGGCACGCCTGCGCGTTGCCGAGCAGCAGGTCGCATGCGAAGTTGTTGGTGTCAAGCATCTGACCGTTTTGGAGCATCCGGACGGCGTGCTCGTGTACGGTCTCGATCTGCGGCGGGACATTTGCCGGGAGATTCGCCGGTTCAAGCCCGATGTCGTACTCGGCGCCGGTTATGAGGTCGAGACGCCGTATGGCTTCGACCAGGCTGATCATCGCGCGGCCGGGCTTGCGACGCTCGATGCGGTGCGGGACGCGGGCAACCGGTGGGTCTTCCCGGAGCAGGTCGACGAGGAGGGCCTCGAACCGCACTCCGTGCGCTGGTTCATTGTCCCCGGGCTGGCCGGCTCCGGCGCTACCCATGGCGTCGACGTCACGGGTGAGCCGCTGCGCCGCGGGGTCGCCTCGCTCGAGGCGCACGCCGCGTACCTCGCCGCGCTCCCGGGCCACCCCGCTCCCGAGGACATCATCCCGAAGTTCACCGCGATGAGCGGCAGGGCCATGGGCGTCGAGCACGCCGTCCTGTTCCGCGCCCACGACCTGCAGGCACCACCGGAGTTCTTCACCGAAGCCATGCAGGACTGACTCACCGGTCACCCGGTGACGATGCCCGTCCGCCATGCGACGGCGAGGTCTTGTGTCGGCACGTCGAGTACCTCGCCGAGGCGGGCGATCGTGCCGAACGCGCCCGGTCTGCTCGCGCTTCACGCAGCAGTCTCCCGAGACGCCTGCCGGCCTCGATCTGTTCGGGCGAGAGGGTGCCCACGATGACGACGCGACTCCGCCCGCGCCGTCATCGCGGGCGCCCCGGCCGACGATGACCTGCCACCAGTATCTCAACCTGCACGACGTGTCGATCTTGTTGCCGGAGTTGGCGGTGCACGTCAACGGCGCGGCCGGCCCGGTGGGTGGACACCTCGGCGTTGGCGGAGGCCTGTCTGGTTGGTGAGGGCGGTGTCGACCAGGACGTCGAGGAGGTCGCCGTAGTCGAGGCCGGCGGCCTGCCACATCCGAGGGTACTGGGAGACGCTGGTGAAGCCGGGGAAGGTGTTGACCTCGTTGAGGATCCTGGTCCCGTCGGGACGGAGGAAGAAGTCGACCCGCAGCAGACCGGAGCAGCCCAGCTCGCGGAACAGGCGTAGGGCGTCCTGGCCGATGGCATGGGTGGTCGCCGGGTCGAGCTTGGCGGGGACGTCGAAAACGGTGCTGGAGTCGGCGTACTTGGCCCGGTAGTCGAAGAAGGCGTGCTCGGTGGACGGCAGGATCTCCATCGGCGGGCTGACCTCGAGATCGCCGCTCGGGCGTTCGAGCACTCCGATGTCGATCTCCCGGCCCGGGACCGCCGCCTCCACGAGTACCTTGTGGTCACTCTTGCGCGCCCGGTCGAGGGCTTCCGGCAACTCGGTCCAGTCCTCCACTTTGGATACGCCGATGCTCGAGCCCTCGCGGACGGGCTTGACGAACACCGGGAGTCCCAACCGGTCGCGGTCCTCCGGGGAGACCTCGTGCTGCCCTTTGCGCAGCACGACGCCGTCGGCCACCGCGAGACCGGCGAAGGCGGCGATCTTCTTCGTGTACTCCTTGTCCATGCTCAGCGCGCTGGCCGCGACGCCGTTGCCGACGTACGGGATCTTGAATCCCTGCAGCATCGCCTGGACGGCGCCGTCCTCCCCGCAGGGGCCGTGCAACGCCGGGAACACGACGTCACACGACATGAGCTCGCGCGCGGTGGCGAACATGCTGGCCGCCGGCGTGGTGCGGCCGGTGTCGGGGAAGCCGTTGTGCTGCCAGCGCAGGACCTCCCCGACGGTCGCCAGGTCGGGCATGGTGGGGACGCTGGCCCAGACACCGTCCCTGCCGATCCGGACCGGCAGGACGTCGTAGCGTTCCCGGTCGAGGCTGATCAGGATGCTGGCCGCCGACTGACACGACACCTCGTGCTCACCGCTGCGACCACCGAACAGGACGGCGAGTCGGATCTTCGGCTCAGGCACGCAACGGCTCCTCCATCCGGCGGGCGCCTGTGTGGACATGGCGACGTGCCACCCGTGGGCCGATTCCGGTGACGATCTCGTGTGGGACGGTGTTCGCCCACCTGGCCCAGTCGGCCACCGTCGGCTCTCCCTCGGTACCGGGTCCGAACAGGACGACCTCGTCTCCGGTGTGGACGGTGGCGTCGCCGACGTCGACGACGAACTGGTCCATCGCGATCCGGCCGGCCACCGGATACCTGCGGCCGGCAATCGAGACCTGGGCGTGCCTGGCCGCGGCCCAGGGCAGACCGTCTGCGTAGCCAAGGGGCACCAGCGCGAGCGTGGTGTCGCGGTCGGTGACGTAGTCGTGCTCGTAGGAGACGCCGCTGCCCGCCGGCACGCGCTTGACGAGGATCAGGCGTGCGCGCAGGGTCATGGCGCCGCGTAACCCGAAGACGTGCCGTGGATCGGGCTCCACCCCGTAGAGCCCGATGCCGGGACGGACGAGCTCGTAGTGGGTCCGCGGTGCGCCGAGGGTCGCCGCGGAGTTCGCCAGGTGGCGGATCTCCGGTCGCAGCCCGGCGCCGCGCGCGACCTCGACCGCCTCGTCGAAGAGCTTGACCTGTAACCGGGTCGTGTCCCCGGCCGCGTGCGTGCCGCTGACCAGGTGCGACCAGACGCCCCGCACCCGCACGTGCCCGTTGGTCTCCAGATCGCGGGCCAGGCGCACCAGCTCTCGCCATTCCTCGGGTCGCGCGCCGTTGCGGTGCAGTCCGGTGTCCGCCTTCAGGTGCACCTCGGCGGTGACGCCCAGCCTCGCCGCGCTCGCGGCGACCGCACGGAGATGGTCTCGTGCGGACACCGACAGGTCCACATTGGCCAGCAGCGCGGGCCCGAAGTCCTCCAGCGGGCTGTGCAGCCAGGACAGGATCGGGGCGGTGATACCGGCCGCGCGCAGCCGCAGCGCCTCGGCGCAGGTCGTCACGCCCAGCCAGGTCGCGCCCGAGGACAGCGTGGCGCTGGCCACCCGCACGGCCCCGTGACCGAAGCCGTCGGCCTTGACGACCGCCATCACCGCCGCCTTCGTAGCGGCGGCGAACAGCGCCGTGTTGTGCGCCACCGCGTCCAGGTGCACCACGGCGTGCGCGTGCGGTGACGCGATACGCATGGGCTCACCGTGGCCGGACGATGTCCGCGCGCCGTGATCACCGTGTCACGGTTGTGCTACAGCCGGGGTGTGGAAGGCGTGGGGGTGGTTGCCCGTCGTACTCGGGCCGGTACTCGAAGTGCCACCATTCGTTGTCGTAGCGGCGGTACAGGTGGTAGCGGTGGCCGTGCCGCTCGAGCCAGCGTGCCCCGCCGACCGGCCGCACGTCGAAGGCGATGCCCGCGACGTGGGCGGATTCCTCGGGTGGGAGCACCCGGCGGCGGGCCGCCGCCATCGAGCCGGTGCGGCGGACCTCCGCGATGAACAGCCGATGCTGCTCGGCGGCGTCCCGGTGGCCGGAGGTGAGGCCGATCAGTTGACCGTGCCGCCAGAACGCCTCGGCGCGGGCGGTGGTGAACGCGGCACGCGCGGGAGGGGACAGCCCTTCGAGATCCTCTGCCGGAAACCGGATACCAAGCGCCCACTGGCAGGCGAGCCAGCGGGCCCGACCGGGTGCGCGGAGCGCGGTCAGGGGCAGCAGGCATCGGGCGATCAGCTTGGTGACCAGGGCACGCAGCCACACCGAGCGGGACTCGATTTCGACCATGGCACCCACTGTCGACACCGAATGCGCGCGCCCGATCCCTGTCGTGTCATGAGAAGGCCACGGCCCGGAAATGGTCCGACACGAACCGCCGCGGGCGGTGGATACCGGAGCGCGGGCGCTGGGCAGCGCTGAGATAGTGGGGCATGTGTCCCGAGTGCTGTTGATCGAGGATGACCGGGCGGTGCGTACCGGCCTTGAGCTGGCGTTGACCCGGCAGGGACATGCCGTCGACGCCGCCGAGACCGGCGAGCAGGGGCTGGAGCTGTTGCGCGCCACGCCGCCCGACGTCGTGGTGCTCGACCTCATGTTGCCGGGGATGGACGGATTCGAGATCTGCCGCCGGATTCGCACCGACGGCGACCTGCCGATCATCATGTTGACCGCCCGCAACGACGACATGGACGTGGTCGCCGGGCTGGAGGCCGGCGCCGACGACTACGTGGTCAAGCCGGTGCAGCCGAGGGTGCTCGAGGCGCGTATCCGCGCGGTGCTGCGGCGCACCGGCGGTGGCCCGGCGAACGTCGGGCCGCCACCGGTTGAGCGACATGGTGACCTCACCATCGACCGGGCCGCGCTGATGGTCAGCAAACACGGCGAGCCGGTCGGTCTCGCGCCGACCGAGCTGCGCCTGCTGCTGGAGCTGTCGGCGACACCGGGCCGCGTGCTGAGCCGGCAGCAACTGCTCGAACTGGTGTGGGAACACGACTACCTCGGCGACTCCCGGCTGGTGGACGCCTGCGTGCAGCGGCTGCGCGCCAAGATCGAGGACGATTCCGCGGCGCCGGTGTACATCCAGACCGTACGGGGCTTCGGTTACCGGTTCGGACCACTGTGAACAGTGTGAACCCTGCGGCCCGGTTTCTTGGCGGAGCCAGGAGCCTGCGCACCCGCCTGCTGGTGGCCTTCGCGCTGCTCGGAGTGAGCACCGCCGCGCTCGTCGCCGGCGTCGACTACGTCCAGGCCCGTGACATCATCCTGCAGAAGGCGCAGGACACCGCGGTGCTGACGATCACCGAGCGGATCGAGACCCTGCCGCCGCTCGGCGACCTGCCACCCAGCCAAGCCACGCTCGACGAGATCGCCGGTCGGTTGTCCGGCAGGGACGACACCGCGGTCGCCGTCTATCGGGACCGCCGGTCGGTGGGTCGCCTGGACCCGGACACGCTGCCACGGGAACTGCGGCGTGCGGTTGGCGAGGGAATCGTGGTGTGGCAACGGGTATCGATGAACGGGAGACCCGTGCTGGTCATCGGCACCCAGCTGCGGCTTGGCCGGCCCGGCCGGCCCGCGCAGCCGCCGGGCGGTTCCGCGCTGCCGCCCGGCCCGGCCACGCAGCCGTCGGAGCTGGAGATCTACTCGGTGCGCAGCCTGGAACCAGAACAGCAGAGCATCGCCCGGCTCGCCACCCGGGCCTGGCTCACCGGCGCGGTGGCGCTGGTGTTCGCCGTGCTGCTGGCCGTGCTGGCCGGGCGCGGTGTGCTCGAACCGGTGCGCGAGCTGCGCCGGGCGACCAACCGGCTGGGCGAGGGGGACCTGACCGCCCGCGCACAGATCCGTGGCACGGACGAGCTGGCCGACGTCGCGCGCACGTTCAACAACACCGCGGAAACGCTGGAACGGCACGTCGGCGACCTGCGCCGGATGGAGGCCGAGGCGCGGCGGTTCGTGGCCGACGTGTCCCACGAGCTGCGCACCCCACTGGCCGCGATGACCGCGGTCACCGACGTCCTCGACGACGAGGCGCAACGCCTGCCGGGTGACGCGGGCCGGGCCGCCCGGCTGGTCAGCGGGGAGACCCACAAGCTCACCCGGCTGGTCAACGACCTCATCGAGGTCAGCCGGTTCGACACCGGCACCGCGACGCTCGCGCTCGACGACGTCGACGTGGCCGAGGCGATCCGGGCGACCCTGCGCGCCCGCGGCTGGTCCGACCGCGTGCGGACCGACCTGCCCCAGGGCGTCGTGGCCCGCCTGGATCCCCGCCGGCTGGACGTGATCATCGCGAACCTGGTCAGCAACGCGCTGCGGCACGGCGCGCCCCCGGTGTCCGTGCGGACGCACGTCCGACCGGACCGGCTGGACATCGAGGTCGGCGACGGCGGGCCAGGGCTCGCCCCGGACGTGCTGCCGCACGTGTTCAACCGGTTCTACAAGGCCGACACCGCCAGGGCCCGCTCCGAGGGAAGCGGCCTCGGCCTGGCCATCGCCCGGGAGAACGCCCGGCTGCACGGCGGCGACCTGACCGCCGCGAACCGTCCCGCCGGCGGGGCGGTGTTCACCGTCCACCTGCCGCGGCCCGGCAGCGAACCCGGAGACACCCGATGACGAGACGACCCCTGCTCGCCTTGGTCGTGCTGATCGCCGTGCTCAGCGCCGGCTGCGGGGTGCGACCGAGCGGAGTGATCCGCGGCGGGCCCGCACCCGCCGCACCGGCCGAGGGCGTGAACCTCTACTTCCTCGCCAACTCCTCGCTGATACTGATGCGTCGCCCGACGCGCCAGCACCTTTCGCCCACCCAGACCCTTGTGTTGCTCCAGGACGGACCCGACGGCGACGAACGGGCCATGAACCTGACGAGCGAGGTCCCCACCGGACTCGACCCGATCACCGTCACCATCGACGCGTCCGGCAACGTCGAGGTCGTGGTGTCGGCCGACGTCACGACGCTGTCCAACACGGCCGCCGACCAGATCGTGTGCACCGTCGGTGACGCGCTGTCCACCACCGCGCCGATCACCCTCACCAGCAAGGCCGCGACCCGAGGACCCCGGACCTGCCCGCTCGCCGGTTGACGCGTGCCGGAAATCTTGAAAGAAGTCCGGGCGGCGGTGTCGGATCGGGGCTGCGGTGTTCGTAGCAGGGGTGAGGGCAGCCCACGAGGGGCGCCCAGAACCACGGGAGATGATCTTCAGATGCAGTACCTGGTTTCCGTGATCTTCGACGCGCCCGGCATGGCCACCCCGGAGGAGGCGGCCGCGATCGACGTGTTCAACGACCGGCTCAAGGCCGAGGGCCACTGGGTCTTCGCCGGTGGCCTCGGGGGCCCCGACACGGCCACCGTCATCGACAACCGTGGCGGGGAGGCGCTGATCACCGACGGACCCTTCGTGGAGTCGAAGGAGTTCCTCGCCGGCTTCTGGATCATCGAGGCCCCCGACCTCGACGTGGCGCTCAAGCTCGCCGCCGAGGGGTCGAAGGCCTGCAATCGGAAGGTCGAGGTCCGGCCGTTCCGGTGAGCGTGATCGACGTCCGGGAGGCGGTCACCCGGGCCCACCACGAGGAGTGGGCGCGGGTGGTCGCCACCCTGACCAGGCGTTTCGGTGACCTCGACATCGCCGAGGAGGCGGCGGCCGAGGCGTTCGCGACCGCGGTCGAGCGTTGGCCGGCCGACGGCGTGCCACCCAACCCCGGCGCCTGGCTGACCACCACCGCCAGCCGCAAGGCCATCGACCGGATCCGGCGCGAGAACAAGCGCGACGACAAGCAGCGGGAGGCTCAGCTGTTGTACGACGACCCGCCCGCGCCGGTCGGCGCCATCGACGACGAGCGGCTCCGGCTGATCTTCACCTGCTGTCACCCGGCCCTGGCGATGCAGACCCGGGTGGCGCTGACGCTGCGCATGGTCGGCGGACTGACCGTGGCCCAGATCGCCCGCGCCTTCCTGGTGCAGGAGACCACCATGGAGCGGCGGATCACCCGCGCGAAGGCCAAGATCAAGGCGGCTCGCATCCCCTATCGGGTGCCGTCCGCGGAGGATCTCCCGGCGCGCGTGTCCGGGGTGCTCGCCGTCCTGTTCCTCGTCTTCAACGAGGGCTACCTGGCGACCGGCCCCGACACCGCTCCGGTACGGCAGGACCTGACCGCCGAGGCGATCCGGCTCACCCGCCTGATCCGTGCCCTCCTGCCCGACGACGGTGAGGTGGCCGGGCTGCTGGCGCTGATGCTGCTCATCGAGGCCCGCCGCACCGCCCGGGTCTCGGCCGGCGGCGAACTGGTCCCCCTCGACGAGCAGGACCGGGGGGCCTGGGACACGGCGCTGATCGCCGAGGGTCATCGGCTGGTGCGTGAGCGCCTGGCCAGCGGGGTGGCCCCGGGCCGCTACCAGATCCTCGCCGCGATCAACGCCGTGCACACCTCCGCCCGCGACGTACGCGACACCGACTGGTCGCAGGTCGTCGCCCTCTACGACCAGCTCGTCCGCCTCGACCCCTCGCCGATCATCGCCCTCAACCGGGCCATCGCGGTCGCCGAGCTCGACGGCCCGCAAGTCGCACTGGCACTCGTCGACCGTCTTGAGGACGAGCTGGCCGGCTATCACGCCTACCACGCCACCCGCGCCGACCTGCTGCGCCGGCTGGGCCACGGCCGGCAGTCGCGCGCGGCGTACGACAAAGCCATCGAGCTGGCCGGCAACACCGCTCAGACCGCCTATCTGACCCGCCGCCGCGACCAGGTCGGGTAGGGCCCGCGGTTCGCGGCGGTTCAACCGTTCCGGCGCGGGCGGCCTGTCCTGGGCACGAATGGCACAGGGCATGGGAAGGATGATGGGGTGGCTACGGCGGAGGACGAAGGATGGCGGGACGCGGTATCGCCAGGGCCGGTCGAGGCGGTTCAGGAGGATGCCGCCTTCAAGGAGTTCTTTGTTCGCTGTTGGGAACCGGTGCGGTTGGCCGTCTCGATGCGCGTCGCGGATGAGCGGTTCGTCGAGGACGAGGTTCAGGAGGCGTTCCTGCTGGCGCGCCGGAACTGGGACCAGCTCAGGCACTTCGACAAGCCGGAGTGGTGGGTGCTCAAGGTCGCGTTGCGGCGGATCGGGCGCATCCTGGCTCGGGAAAGGCGGCCGGCCGTGCCGATTCGGGTGCCCGCGACCACCGATCCCATCGCCACGATCGCTGAGAACGAGCGGGTGTATGCGGCGATTCGGCAGCTTCCGCGCCGGCAGGCCGAGGCCATCATCCTCTTCACGCTGGGGCATTCCGTGGCGGCCAGCGCCGAAATCCTCGGCGTGACTCCGGGGAGCGTCAAGAAGCACCGCTACCTGGCCCGCAAACGACTGCGCGCGATGTTGGCGGGAGGCACGCGGTGAGCATCGACGAGCTGCTCCGGGCGGCGGGCCGGATCACCCCGGACCCGCTGGCCGTGCGCCGGGCCTACCGCCGGTTCGACGACGAGTACCGGCGCCGTGGCGCCGTTCGCCGGTGGGATGCCGAACTGGCGCTCCTTCCCGATGACCAGCGCATTCAGTTGGCCCGGCTGACCGGCCTCGACGCCGTGCTCTCCTGGCAGTCGGGCGACTTCACCGCCGTCTGCCGGCCTCCCGACGAGCAGGAGCTCGTGGCCAGGCGGCGGTTCCTGGCGCACGCCTGCGCGGTCGCCGTCGGGGCATACGTCCTCGGTGATCCCGAGCCGCCGTGGGCGCGACCCCGCGCGATGTCCGCCGAACCCATCGACAGCGACCGGGTGGACCGCCTCGAGGCGACCCGCCGCACCGTCGAGCTGCTCTTCGAGCGGGAGGGCAGCGTGTCGTGCCGGGCGGCTCTGCTCGCCGTGCTGGCCGAGCCGATCCCGGTGCATCCGTCCGCGGCCGAGAAGCCGGTATGGCTGCGGTTTCTGTGGAACCGGGCCAAGCTGCACAACCTGGCCGGCTGGGTGGCGTTCGACCTGGGCTCGCTCCAGGACGCCCGCGAGCACCTCGGCCACGCACTCGAGCTCGCCAAGGTAGTCGACGACGACCTGCTGATCGCCCACATCCTCTACCGGGCGGGCCGGATGTACCTGCACCTCGACGCGCCCAATGACGCCTTGATGCTGTTCCAGCTCGGCCAAATCCCGGCGCAGACGCACAAGTCCCGGCTGCTGGTCGCCGTCATCTGTGGCA
The DNA here is from genome assembly GCF_035942955.1 of Actinophytocola sp. GTDB lineage: Bacteria > Actinomycetota > Actinomycetes > Mycobacteriales > Pseudonocardiaceae > DASYTH01. The sequence goes on from NZ_DASZCQ010000155.1 coordinate 41,247, forward strand.
ACCAGGGTTGGGCGTACGCCTGCCTCGGTCACCAGGAGCAGGCGATGAAGCTGTTCGGCCGGATGCGAGACGAGTTCGCCGCCATGGATGCCGCCGAGCACGCGCTGGTGCGGAAGGTGTTGGACAGCGGGCGGGATCCGGTGGACTTCGTCGACGACATCGTCGCCGGGCTGGAACAGTCCAGGCTGACCAGGGCCGGCTGAGCCGGCCCGGCAACGCACCGGCCGGTGTCAGGATGCCGGTTCGGCGAGGGCGAGGCGTCCCAGCAGGGTCTTGCCCTTCTCGGCGTGCCGGGGCTCGCAGAGCACGTCGTAGCGGCCGGCGACGATCTGGGTGGTCGAGGCGAAGTCGCGCTGGCCCTTCAGCGACGCGTAGCCGGCGGCGGCCAGCGCCATGCCGAACACGGCGCCGGTGAGCAGACCGATCAGGATCGGCGGCAGCAGCGAGCCGGGGCTGAACAGGGCGAGCAGCAGGCCGACCCACAGCCCGAACCAGGCGCCGGAGGCCGCGCCGCCACCGAGCACCCGGCCCCACGTCAGGCGGGTGGTGACGCGTTCGACCACCAGCGGGTCGACGCCGACGATGGTGACGTCCTGAACGGGAAAGTCGTTGTCGGCCAGGTAGTCCACGGCGCGTTGGGCCTCGGCGTAGGTGGCGTAGGAACCGATCGGCCATCCCGTGGGCGGCGTCGGCAGGCTCGCCAGGCCGGGCGCGGCGAACGGGGTCATGGTGGTGGTCATGCTGCGGCACCTCCATCGTCGCGGGACAGGTCGACCTCCGCGGTCGACCGTCGGGTCTTCGTGGGGTGGGTCTTGACTGCGGCGGCGAGCCGATCGTGGCGCCGGGCCAGGTGGTCCATCCGGCGTCGGGCCTGGCCCACGATGCGGTTCGCCTCGGTGCGGGCGTCCTCGATCGGTTGCACGGCGTCGGCGGCTTCGGCGTGAGCCGGCTCGGCCGTGCGCCGCAGTCGTTTGGTCAGCCGCCGGACCTGGACCCGCGCGGCTTCCCACTGTGTGGT
>NZ_DASZCQ010000156.1:0-39044 GCF_035942955.1 Actinophytocola sp.
GTTCCGCAGAGCGATGACCGCACGGTTGTTGCCATGCGCGAGTTGGCCGTCTGCACCGCGAGGCCGGCTCCGGCTGAGAAGCGAACTGGCGTGGAGCCGGCGGATGGGGTCCGGCGACCGCCCGCCCAACCACGGGGCACCGAGCCGCGCGCCACCCACCCGACCCCGATGGTCAGCGCACCCCGACCCACCGGCGGAGCCGGGGCATCGGCACACGTCGTGCCCGGAATATGCAGTCGCCGGATCGGGGTGCCGTCGCTTCCGCACAGCGATCTTGCTCGAGCTACCGGGCCAGGAAGTGCCAGCCGAGCCAGGCCCAGATCAGCACCGCGATGATCTTCGCTGAGCGGGTGCGGGTGAGGTGGGCGACCGTCTCGGAGATGGTGGCCAGCCGGTCGCGGCGGAGGTGCGACGCCACCACCGCGGCGAGGATGAGGAGCGCAAGGGCGGCGAAGCCCAGAATGATGATCGTCCGGTCGGTCATCGGGTCACCAGCCGCCAGCCGGCGCCGAGCCAGACCAGCCAGCCCACGATCCGCAGCGGTCCCTGCTCGAGGATCGGGTCGAGCAGGGTGGAGATGGTCGGGTGGTCGTAGCTCGGCCGGCTCCAGTCGGGCTGCCGGACGAACGCGTACGCCTCCCAGGCCAGCGCCGCCGCGAGCAGCACCGACCACAGGATCAGGCCGCGCCGCAGCCGCGGGGTGTGCCCGAGGCTTGCCGGCGGCCGGCGGATCGCCAGCACGAGGAGCACCACCGTGGAGATCAGCACGGTGATGGTCGACGGCCAGCTGTGCGTCCGGAAGCTCGCCCCGAGCGCGGCCAGCCCCACCGCGCCGGCCACCAGCGCCACCCGCAGCCAGAGGTTCACCCGTGTCGTACCGACCGGCTCTGCTGCCACGCGGGCAGATTACTCATGTGTCCGGGCCATTACTCAGGTGTCGATTCGCTGTCGACAAGGGCGACGTTGAACCGTTCGGGGGCAGGATGCGTACGTCTGGGCGTATGCCGGTTCCCGGGCGCCCACGGAATGTGACGATCTACCTAAGGGAGGACGCGCGTGACTGTCGAACCCACCACTGATCAGGCCAGGCCACGGCGGGACGTGCTGTGCGGCCTGGTCGTGGCGCTGCTGGCGCCGGGGGCGCTGACCGCCGCGTGTGGCGGGTCGGGCTCGGGTGGGGGTGGCGGAAGCACGCCGACCGGGGGAGGCGGCACCGGCGGCGGGGGCGCGGGGGGCCAGGCGCTGGCCGCGGTCGCCGACGTGCCCGAGGGCGGCGGCCTTGTCGTGGACAAGCCCGGCGGCGGCAAGCTGCTGCTGGTCCGGCCGGACGCCGACACGGTCAAGGCGTTCAACGCGGCCTGCCCGCACCAGGGCACCACGGTGGACCCGCCGCAGGGCGGCACGATCACCTGCCCGAACCACGGCAGCCAGTTCGACGGCGCCACCGGTGCGGTCAAGAAGGGCCCGGCCGAGACGGACCTGGCCGAGGTGCAGGTCAAGGTCGAGGGCGGAAGCGTGGTTCTGGCCTGACCCAGCGAGCGTCCATCGGCTATCCAGCCCCGCTCCACCGGCCGGGACGAGTATGGGAGTCGAGGCCGCCGCGGCGGCGCGGTGGCCGAGCCACCCAAGCACCTCCCGGAGGTGAGCCATGCGCCGTCGCCCGATCTCCAATCACGATCTCGAGCGGGAGATTCATAGGTCCTGGCTCGACCTTCAGCAGGCCCGCCTCGAGGACCACAGCGTCCGCATCGCCTGGCACGAGCGCTTGATGAACGCGGCCCTCGACGAGCTCGGCGAGCGGCTCGCCCACCCGACGGTCCCCGCCCAGCCGGTCAGCTGAACAGCCCGCAGGCCTGACGGCCCCCAGCCGTAGGCTTGCGGGTGTGGCCGATCCGTCCACCTACCGTCCGTCGCCCGGCACGATTCCGGACGCGCCCGGGGTGTACAAGTTCCGGGACAGCACTGGCCGGGTGATCTACGTCGGCAAGGCCAAGAGCCTGCGCAGCCGGCTGAACTCCTACTTCGCCGACCTCACGCTGGTGCACCCGCGCACTCGCCAGATGGTGACCACCGCGGCCGCCGTGGAGTGGACCGTGGTGTCCACCGAGGTCGAGGCGCTGCAGCTGGAGTACAACTGGATCAAGGAGTTCGACCCGCGGTTCAACGTCCGGTACCGCGACGACAAGTCGTACCCGGTGCTCGCCGTGACGCTCAATGAGGAGTTCCCCCGGCTGCACGTCTACCGCGGCCCCCGGCGCAGGGGCGTGCGCTACTTCGGCCCGTACGCGCACGCCTGGGCCATCCGCGAGACCCTCGACCTGCTGCTGCGGGTGTTCCCGGCGCGCACCTGCTCGGCCGGGGTGTTCAAGCGGCACGGGCAGATCGGCCGGCCCTGCCTGCTCGGCTACATCGGCAAGTGCTCGGCGCCGTGCGTCGGCCGGGTGTCCGCCGACGAGCACCGGGCCATCGTCGAGGACTTCTGCGACTTCCTGGCCGGCCGCACCGACCTGATGATGCGCCGCCTCGAGCGGGAGATGGCCAAGGCGTCGGCCGCGCTGGAGTTCGAGCGGGCCGCCCGGCTGCGCGACGACCTGGGGGCGCTGCGCCGGGCGATGGAGAAGCAGGCGGTGGTGCTCGGCTCGGGCACCGACGCCGACGTGGTCGCGTTCGCCCAGGACGAGCTCGAGGCGGCGGTCCAGGTGTTCCACGTGCGCGGCGGGCGGGTCCGCGGGCAGCGTGGCTGGGTGATCGACAAGGTGGAGGCCACCGGCACCGCGGGCCTGGTCACCCAGTTCCTCACGCAGTTCTACGGCGACCAGGCCGAGTACGCCGCAGCGGGCGAGGCCGGCAGCGGGGTGCCGCGCGAGATCCTGGTGCCCGAGCTGCCCGACGACCTCGAGCCGATCGCCGAGTGGCTGTGCCGGCTGCGCGGCTCGCGGGTGCTGGTCCGGATCCCGCAGCGCGGCGACAAGCGCGCGCTGATGGACACCGTGGAGCGCAACGCGAAGGAGGCCTTCGCCCAGCACAAGCTGCGCCGGGCGGGCGACCTGACGGCCCGGTCCGCGGCGCTGCAGGAACTGCAGGACGCGCTGGGCCTGGACACCGCGCCGCTGCGGATCGAGTGCATCGACATCAGCCACATCCAGGGCAGCGACGTGGTGGCCTCGCTGGTGGTGTTCGAGGACGCCCTGGCCCGCAAGTCCGAGTACCGCCGGTTCGCGGTCCGGGAGGCCGCCACCGAGGGCGACGTGGCGTCGATCGCCGAGGTGGTCCGCCGGCGTTTCCACCGCTACCTCAACGACAGCGACAATGGCGGCGGCCCGAAGCCGGCCGTCGATCCCGAAACGGGCCGGCCGCGCAAGTTCGCCTACCCGCCGAACCTGCTCGTGGTGGACGGCGCCGGCCCGCAGGCCAACGCGGCCGCCGACGTGCTGGCCGGGCTGGGTGTGCACGACGTGGCGGTGATCGGCCTGGCCAAGCGGCTGGAGGAGGTATGGTTGCCGGCCGAGCCCGAGCCGGTGATTCTCCCGCGCACCAGCGAGGCGCTCTACCTGCTGCAACGCATCCGCGACGAGGCGCACCGGTTCGCCGTCAGCTACCACCGGCAGCGCCGCTCCAAGCGGATGACGACGTCCGCGCTGGACGGCATCCCTGGTCTCGGGCAGACCAGGAAGTCCGCCCTGCTGAAGCATTTCGGCTCGCTGAAGCGACTGCGTGAGGCGAGCGTCGAGGAGATCAGCGGCGCTCCGGGCATCGGCGCCCACACCGCGCAGGCCGTGCACGCCGCGCTCGCGCCGGCCGGGAAGAACAGCAACGAGGGGATGGAGAGTTGACCGAGGACCCGGAGTCGAAGTCCGGCGGCGACACCGCCGCCGCGAGCGCGCCCAGCTCGGGCGTGGAGGTCGCCGTCGTGACCGGGCTGTCGGGGGCCGGTCGCAGCACCGCGGCCAAGTGCCTCGAGGACCTCGGCTGGTTCGTGGTGGACAACCTGCCGCCGGAGCTGATCTCCACGATGGTCGAGCTCGGCGCGCAGGCCCGCGGCGCGGTCACCAAGGTCGCCGTCGTGATGGACGTGCGCAGCCGCGCGTTCACCGACGATCTCGCGGCGATCATCAAGGACCTGGACGCCAGGGGGTACAAGCCGCGCGTGCTGTTCCTGGAGGCCACCGAGGACGTGCTGGTCCGGCGGTTCGAGGCGGTCCGGCGGGGTCACCCGCTGCAGGGGGACGGCCGGCTGATCGACGGGATCAAGGCCGAGCGGGACCTGCTCACCCCGCTGCGCGAGGAGGCCGACCTGATCCTGGACACCAGCACGCTGTCCGTGCACCAGCTGCGCGCCAAGATCGAGGACGCGTTCGGCTCGGACGCCACCGCGAGCACCCGGGTCACCGTGCTGTCGTTCGGCTACAAGTACGGCATCCCGATGGACGCCGACCTGGTGATGGACCTGCGCTTCCTGCCGAACCCGTTCTGGATCCCGGAGCTGAAGGACCTCACCGGCAAGGACGCCGACGTGCGCAACTACGTGCTGTCCCAGGAGGGCGCCGAGGAGTTCCTTGACCGCTACCACGAGCTGCTGCGGCTGATCGGCGCCGGCTACCGGCGCGAGGGCAAGCGGTACCTGACCCTCGCGATCGGCTGCACCGGCGGGAAGCACCGCAGCGTGGCCATCTCCGAGGAGCTGGCCCGCCGACTGTCCGATGAGGACGGTATGGCCGTCAAGGTCGTGCACCGCGACCTAGGGCGCGAATGACCGCGAGGGCTCACGATGATCGAGGGTGGGCCGGAGGTCCGCCCGAGGAATCGGCCGTGCCAACCGAGCCGCCCGGCCAACAGGCTCGGGGCCCGAGCCCTCGCATCGAATCCAACGCCGTCAAGGCGGTGGCACTCGGCGGTGGGCGTGGGCTGCACGCCTCGCTGTCGGCGCTGCGGCTGATCACCGAGCGGGTGACGGCCGTGGTGACCGTCGCCGACGACGGCGGCTCGTCCGGCCGGCTGCGCCGCGAGCTGGGCCTGCTTCCCCCCGGTGACCTGCGCAAGGCGCTGGCCGCGCTGGCCGGCGACGGCGGTTCGATGTGGAGCACGGTGTTCCAGCACCGGTTCGGCGGCACCGGCGCGCTGGCCGGGCACGCGGTCGGCAACCTGGTGCTGGCCGGGCTGCTCGAGGTGCTCGGCGACCCGGTGGCCGTGCTCGACGAGGCCGCGCGGCTGCTGAACGTGCGCGGCCGGGTGCTGCCCATGTGCACCGAGCCGCTGGACATCGAGGCCGACGTGATCGGGCTGGACGAGGACCGGACGGCCGTGCGCAAGATCCGCGGGCAGGTCGCCATCGCCACCACACCGGGCCAGGTGCGCCGGATCCGGCTGCATACCGCGGGTGCGCCGGGCTCGGTCCCCAAGGCCTGCCCGGCCGCGGTCGACGCGGTCCGCGACGCCGACGTGGTGCTGCTCGGTCCGGGCTCCTGGTTCACCAGCGTGCTGCCGCACCTGCTGGTGCCGGAGCTGCACGAGGCGTTGGTCGACACGCCCGCGGCACGCATCGTGGTGCTCAACTTGGTCCCCCAGCCGGGGGAAACCGCCGGATTTTCTCCCGAACGGCACCTGCAGGTGCTGTGCGAGCACGCGCCACGCCTTAGGGTCGACGCGGTGATCGCGGACGCTGACTCGGTGTCCACACCGGACCGGCTCCGACGTGCGGCGACCGAGCTCGGTGCGGAGGCAAGGCTGGATCGGGTGGTGGCCGAGGGGATGCGCGAACGGCACGATCCGGCCGCCCTGGCGGGCAGCCTGCGCCGAGCCTTGGCGGCGGTTCGGGGAACATGACGGGGGCGCTCGGAGTCCGTTGGTGATGGGATGTACTCCGCGCGTTGGGGAAGGGAGGAGCCTCGTGGCGATGACAGCCGCGGTCAAGGACGAGCTGAGCCGGCTGGCCGTGTCCAAGACCTGTTGCCGGCGTGCGGAGGTGTCCTCCCTGTTGCGGTTCGCCGGCGGGCTGCACATCGTGGGCGGGCGCGTGGTCGTCGAGGCCGAGCTGGACACCGGCGCCGCGGCGAGGAGGCTCCGCAAGGAGATCCACGACCTGTACGGCCACCACTCGGACATCCACGTGATCTCCGCGGGCGGCCTGCGCAAGGGCACCCGCTACGTGGTCCGCGTGGTCAAGGACGGTGACGGACTTGCCCGGCAGACCGGCCTGCTCGACCCGCGCGGCCGCCCGGTCCGCGGCCTGCCCGCGCCGGTGGTGTCCGGCGGCGTGTGCGACGCGGAAGCCGCCTGGCGCGGCGCCTTCCTGGCCCACGGCTCGCTCACCGAGCCCGGCCGCTCGTCCGCCCTCGAGGTCACCTGCCCCGGTCCGGAGGCCGCGCTGGCCCTCGTCGGGGCCGCCCGCCGGATGAGCATCCAGGCCAAGTCCCGCGAGGTGCGCGGGGCCGACCGGGTCGTGGTCCGCGACGGCGACGCGATCAGCGCGATGCTCACCCGCCTCGGCGCGCACTCCAGCGTGCTCGCCTGGGAGGAGCGCCGGATGCGCCGCGAGGTCCGCGCCACCGCCAACCGCCTGGCCAACTTCGACGACGCCAACCTGCGCCGCTCCGCCCGCGCCGCGGTCGCGGCCGCGGCCAGGGTCCAGCGCGCCATGGAGATCCTCGGCCCGGACGCCCCCGATCACCTCACCGCCGCCGGCAAGCTGCGCCTGGCCAACCGCCAGGCGTCCCTCGAGGAGCTGGGCCAGCTGTCCGAGCCCCCGATGACCAAGGACGCCGTCGCCGGCCGGATCCGCCGCCTGCTGGCCATGGCCGACAAGCGCGCCAAGGAGATGGGCGTGCCCGACACCGAGTCGGCCGTGACCCCGGAGATGCTCGAGGCCGAAGTCTGAGCCCCTCCCTTTCGGGCACCCGGATCCGCACCGACGGGCGAAAATCTCGTCCGCCCGCTGTATCTGACCGCCGGCGGCCCGCTCATGTACGTGTGGGGGGAGCCGGTAAGGGGCAGCGGGACGAGGGGCGTTCGCTCCTTACCGGCGTACGAAGTGGATGAGGTAGTTGGGGGGCGGAACCCGCTCGGCTGTTGGGGGTCGGGCGGGTTCTGTGCCGTTCCGCCTCTCCGGGGATTTTTATGCGGTTGTCGCGTTCCAGCCGATGGTGCGGTTGTCGGGTTGATTGTGGCTGGGCGCCGTCACGGTCCCCTGAGGTGCGGTTGGCAGGCGCGAACCGGGTCTCTGGGCGGGCTATGGCCTGACTCGATCGGCGGATGGCCTGATTCGATACAGTTGCCTGGCTAGCGCGGCTTGAGCTCGGGGTGAGCGTGGGCGCTAGGGTGACTGGGAATGGGCCAGTAGACGCACGAGGAGACGTACCGTGACGGTTCGGGTAGGGGTCAACGGCTTCGGCCGCATCGGTCGCAACTTCTGGCGCGCGGTCAAGGCCGGCGGCCACGACATCGACATCGTCGCCTTCAACGATCTTGGCGACGTGCCCACCATGGCTCACCTGCTGAAATACGACAGCGTGTTCGGCCGGCTACCGTACGACATCAAGGTCAACGCCGACGGCATCGAGGTCGACGGCAAGACGATCAAGGGCTTCGCCGAGCGCGACCCCGGCAAGCTGCCGTGGAAGGACCTCGGGGTCGACGTGGTGATCGAGTCCACCGGGTTCTTCACCAAGGCCGACGACGCGCGCAAGCACGTCGACGAGGGCGGCGCCAAGAAAGTGATCATCTCCGCGCCGGCCAAGGGCGAGGACCTCACCGTGGTGCTCGGCGCCAACGACGCGGCCTTCGACGGCTCGCAGACGATCATCTCGAACGCCTCGTGCACCACGAACTGCTTGGCGCCCTTGGCAAAGGTGCTGCACGACGAGTTCACCATCGAGCGTGGCCTGATGACCACGATCCACGCCTACACCCAGGACCAGAACCTTCAGGACGGCCCGCACAAGGACCTGCGCCGCGCACGGGCGGCGGCGCTGAGCGTCGTGCCGACCTCGACCGGCGCCGCCAAGGCCATCGGCCTCGTGCTGCCGGAGCTGAACGGAAAGCTCGACGGGTACGCGCTGCGGGTGCCGGTGCCGGACGGCTCGATCACCGACCTCACCGTCACGCTGGCCAGGGACACCACCGTGGACGAGGTCAACGCCGCGTACCGGGCGGCCGCCGAGGGCGCGCTCAAGGGAATCCTGCGGTACAGCGACGAACCAATCGTCTCCGCCGACATCGTGGGCGACCCGGCCTCGTGCATCTACGACGCCCCGCTGACCAAGGTGATCGGCAACCAGGTCAAGGTGTACGGCTGGTACGACAACGAGTGGGGCTACTCCAACCGGCTCGCCGACCTGACCGTCCTCGTCGGATCCAAGCTGTAGAGCCGGCCGCAATGTTCACAACGGGACTCGCGGCACCCGAGGCGACCCACGAGCGCGCCCCCCGCCGCAGGCACGCGATCGCGGTGGCAGGGCGGCCCGTTGACAGTCTGAGGACTGGCTGGTCGATTCGAGCCCTGCCGGAGCGATTGCATCGGCGCGCAATGTCGCGAGGAATGCAGTGAAGACTCTGGACGACCTGCTCGCCGAGGGCGTCGAGGGACGGCGGGTGCTGGTCCGCGCCGACCTCAACGTGCCGCTCGAGGGTGAGACGATCACCGACGACGGCCGGGTGCGCGCGTCCGTGCCCACGATCCGCAAGCTCACCGGGGCCGGCGCCCGGGTGGTGGTCACCGCCCACCTCGGCCGGCCCAAGGGCGCGCCGGACCCGAGGTACTCGCTGGCGCCGGTCGCCGCCCGGCTCGGCGAGCTGCTCGGCATGGGGGTGCCGCTGGCCGCCGACGTCACCGGCTCGTCTGCCAAGTCCACAGTGGACGCTCTGCCGGCCGGCGGCGTGGCGCTGCTGGAGAACGTGCGCTTCGACCCGCGGGAGACCAGCAAGGACGACGCCGAGCGCGGGGCGCTGGCCGACGAGCTCGCCGCCTTCGCCGACGCGTTCGTCTCCGACGGGTTCGGCGTGGTGCACCGCAAGCAGGCCAGCGTGTACGACGTGGCCGCCCGGCTGCCGGCCTACGCCGGGGACCTGGTGCTCGCCGAGCTGACCGTGCTGCGCCGGCTGACCGGCGACCCGGAGCGGCCCTACGTGGTCGTGCTCGGCGGGTCCAAGGTGTCCGACAAGCTCGCGGTGATCGAGGCGCTGCTGCCCAAGGTGGACCGGCTGCTCGTCGGCGGCGGCATGTGCTTCACGTTCCTGGCCGCGCAGGGCCACGGGGTGGGCGACTCGCTGCTCGAGCCGGACATGATCGACACCTGTAAGCGGCTGCTCGGCGAGGCTGTGTCGTCCCCGCCCCCACCCGCCTGCGGCGGGCAGGGGGCGGGACCCACCCCCACCGCCAAGATCCTGCTGCCGCTGGACGTCGTGATCGCCGAGGACGTCTCCGCCGAGGCGAGCACCCGGATCGTGCCCGCGGCGGAGATCCCGGACGGCTGGAAGGGCCTGGACATCGGCCCGGACAGCGTGCGGGCGTTCGCCGCGCCGATCACCGGCGCGGCCACGCTGTTCTGGAACGGCCCGATGGGCGTGTTCGAGCTGGCCCCGTTCGCCGCGGGGACCAGGGGAGTGGCCGAGGTGATCGCCGCCTCGGCCGCGTTCAGCGTGGTGGGCGGCGGCGATTCGGCCGCCGCGGTCCGTCAGCTCGGGCTGCCGGAGGACGGGTTCTCGCACATCTCCACCGGCGGCGGCGCCTCGCTGGAGCTCGTCGAGGGCAAGGAACTTCCCGGCGTCAGTGTCTTGGAGGCGCGATGACCCGGCTGCCGCTGATCGCCGGCAACTGGAAGATGAACCTCGACCACCGTGAGGCCGTCCACCTGACCCAGAAGCTGGCGTTCTCCCTGCCGGAGAAGTACTTCGCGAAGGTCGAGGTGGCGCTGCTGCCGCCGTTCACCTCGATCCGCAGCGTGGGCAGCGTGGTGGAGGGCGAGAAGATGCTGCTGCGCTTCGGCGCGCAGGACCTGTCGCCGCACGACTCCGGCGCCTACACCGGGGACGTCTCCGGGATGATGCTGGCCCGGCTCGGCTGCAGCTACGTCGTCGTCGGCCACTCCGAGCGCCGCGAGTACCACGGCGAGGACGACGAGCTGGTGGCCGCCAAGGTGCGGGCGGCGCTCAAGCACGAGCTCACGCCGATCCTGTGCGTCGGCGAGAAGATCGAGGTACGCGAGCAGGGCACCCACGTCGAGCACTGCAACGCCCAGCTGACCGCCGCGCTCGCCGGGCTGCCCGCCGAGGCGGCGGCCAAGGTCGTGATCGCCTACGAGCCGGTGTGGGCGATCGGCACCGGCCGGGTGGCCACCCCCGCCGACGCCCAGGAGGTCTGCGCCGCGCTGCGCGCCCAGCTCGGCGCGCTCTACGACCCGGCGCTCGCCGACGGGATCCGCATCCTGTACGGCGGGTCGGTCAAGTCCAACAACATCGCCGACCTCGTCGCTCAGACCGACATCGACGGCGCCCTCGTGGGCGGGGCCAGCCTGGACGGCGACGACTTCGCCAAGCTCTGCGCGCTGGCCGCCGGGGGCCCGCTGTGACACTCAGGGTGAGGGCTTCGACCACCACCATGCGGTGTCGGCTTCGACGGTCCTGCGTATCGCCGGCCACTCGGGCGGGCCTGTGGCCCACCCTCGCCAGGCCGGCAGCCCCCACTGGCGTGAAATCAGTGAAACACGCACCTTTGGTCGAACCGGCCCGGGGCCACCGAGTAACCTGTGACTTCGACTGCTTCGGCACCCAACAGCGAGGATGAACATGGTTCTTGCCCTGCAGATTGGTCTGATCATCACCAGCTTGCTGCTGATCCTGCTGGTGCTGCTGCACCGTGGCCGGGGCGGTGGGCTGTCCTCGCTGTTCGGCGGCGGGATGCAGTCGAGCCTGTCCGGGTCGAGCGTCGCCGAGAAGAACCTCGACCGCGCGACCCTCTTCGTTGGCGCGATTTGGCTCATCTGCGTCATCGGCCTCGGTCTGCTGATCAAGGTCATTTGAGTGCCGTGAACCAGATTGTGGGGGTGTGAATCTCTATGGCCGGTGGTAACGCGATTCGGGGTACCCGGGTCGGTGCTGGGCCAATGGGCGAATCGGAGCGGGGTGAGTCGGCCCCGCGGCGCAGGGTGTCGTACTGGTGTGCCAACGGGCACGAGTCGCGTCCGTCGTTCGCGCTGGATGCGGAGGAGCCGGAATCCTGGGACTGCCCGAGATGCGGGCTGCCCGCCGGCCGCAACCAGGACGATCCACCGGACGCGCCGCGCAACGAGCCCTACAAGACGCACCTGGCCTACGTCAAGGAGCGCCGCTCGGACGCCGACGGCGAGGCCATCCTGGCCGAAGCCCTGGCCAAGCTGCGGGCCCAGCGGGGCGACAACTAGGAACCAGCAAACCGGCGGGTGGGCCCCGTAGGCGGAGCCCACCCCACCCTTCGTGTGCCGTGCGCCCGGTCAGGTCGCCAGGGGGTAGGTGGCCTCGACCCGGAAGCCGCCGTCGGGCGTCGGGCCGGCGTGGAACGTGCCGCCCAGCAGCCCGGTCCGCTCGCGCAGCCCGAGCAGCCCGTGCCCGCCGGAGGGCAGGCCGGACGGGCGCATCCGCGGCCGGTCGTTGCGCACCTCCACCAGCAGGGTGTCCGGCCCGCCGACCACGCGGACCGAGGCGCCCGCCCCGACCGCGTGCTTGCGCACGTTGGTCAGCGCCTCCTGGACGGTGCGGTACGCGGCCTGCGACACGCGGGCCGGTAGGTGCTCCGGCACGCCCTCCATCGCCACGGTCACCGGCATGTCGAACTCGCTGGTCAGCGAGTTCAGCTCGTCGAGGCCGGGCTGCGTCTCGTCCTCGGTGCCCGAGCGCAGCACGCCGACCAGGTTGCGCAGCTCCTCGAGGGTGTGCGTGGACAGCTCCCGGATCGTGGTCGCGGCCTTGCGGGCCTCCTCGTCGGTGGCCGACATCTGCAGCGCCCCGGCCTGCATCGCGATCAGCGTGACCTGGTGGGACACCACGTCGTGCATCTCCCTGGCCAGCCGGGCCCGCTCCGCCGCGCGCACGGTCTGCTCGCGCAGCTTGATCTCCCGGCTGCGGCTGGCCGCCACCTGCGCGATCCGGGCGGTCAGCTCCTGCCGCATCGCGATCAGCAGGCCGACCGCCATCGACCCGCCCGCATAGATCAACCCGTCGATCGCCCGGTTGAAATGCCCGCGCCAGGTCAGCTCGAAGTAGTCCTCGAGCGGCCACAGCACGTACCCGCCGGTGAACACCAGCGCCGTGCCGATCCAGGTGAGCCAGTGCATCTGGCGGCGCTTGGCCAGGGTGGCCAGCGTGATGATCGAGGCGACCGTGGCCCAGCCGGCGACGAAGCCGGGCACCGTGACCAGCACGGCCAGGAACGGCCACTTGCGCCGGATCAGCACGCCCGCGCAGGCGACGAAGGACAGCACGACGTTGTAGGTCTGCGCCTTGCTCGGGAAGACCAGCCAGACGTCGGCGACCGCGATCGCGACGAGGAGTATGTCGGAGGCGATGCCGCGGGCGACGGCGCTCGCCCGGAACCACCCGATCAGCTGCCGCACGGCCGGGAACGGGGTGCGGGCGGCGCCGGACGCGGGGCCGGCGTCGGTCTGGCCGTCGTTCGTGGTGAGCGTGTGTGCGACCAGGGCGGTCCCTCCCCTGTCCGGGCCGGGGGGACCGGTAGGACCCTCGCCGGCATCCGTCCGTTGCTTCGGCAGTTCCTCGTGGGTGCGAGCCTGTCGGCGATACTCGGCCGGCTGGCGCGGGCGCTGCGACACTGATCAGCCTCCATGTTGCTCGTCACTGGGGAAGACTGGGTAATGGCGCAGGTGGGACGGCGGACGGCAGGAAAGTGTGCGACAGCAAACCGAGACCGATGATCAGCGGCGATGCCGTCGCCTCCTGGTGCGCCGGCTCGACCTGCCGGTCAGCGCCGAACGGGCGTTCGAGGCCCGGTACCGCGACCGCGACCACGCGTTCTGGTTGGACAGCGCCGACAACGGCCGGTTCTCGATCCTCGGCGACGCGTCCGGCCCGCTGGCCAGGGTCGCCCGCGCCGACGTGTGGGCGGGGGAGGTCCGGGTGGCGTCGGCGGCCGGGGTCGAGACGATCAGCTCGGGCTTCTTCGACTGGCTGGAAAGGGATCTTGCTTTCCATATCGTGGATACGCCCGCCCTGCCGTTCGGGTTCACGCTGGGCTGGGTGGGCTACCTGGGCTACGAGCTGAAGGCCGAGTGCGACGGGGACCTGGCGCACCGCTCGCCCGACCCGGACGCCTTCCTGATCTTCGTCGACCGTGCGGTGGTGTTCGATCACGACACCGGCGAGGTGTACCTGCTCGCGTTGGCGCCCGCCGCCGGCGACGCCGCCACGCACCGCTGGCTCGACGAGACCGAGGCACGGCTGGGTGAGCTGGTGGGCGAGCCACCGAGTGAACCGGCAGCCCCCCGGACGGGTGGGTGCGACATCCGGCTGCGGCACGATCGTGATTCGTACCTGAAGATGATCGCGGATTGCCTGACCGCGATCGAGCGGGGCGAGTCCTACGAGATCTGCCTGACCAACGAGGTGACCGTGGACGCCGCGCTCGACCCCGTTGCGGCCTACCGGTACCTGCGCCGCATCAGCCCCGCCCCGTTCGGCGCGCTGCTGCGGCTCGGCGAGCTGTCCGTGCTCAGCACCTCGCCGGAGCGGTTCCTGTCGATCTCCGCGGCCGGCGAGGTGGAGTCGCGCCCGATCAAGGGCACCCGGCCGCGCGGCGCGACGCCGGAGGAGGACCGGCGGCTCCGCCGGGACCTGGCCGCCAGCGAGAAGGACCGCGCGGAGAACCTCATGATCGTCGACCTGGTGCGCAACGACCTGGGGTCGTGCGCCGAGGTCGGCTCCGTCGAGGTGCCGCGGATCTTCGAGGTGGAGACCTACGCCACCGTGCACCAGCTGGTCAGCACGATCCGGGCGCGGCTGGCCCCGGGCGTTTCGCCGGTCGCCTGCGTGCGCGCCGCGTTCCCCGGCGGCTCGATGACCGGAGCGCCGAAGATCCGCACCATGCAGATCATCGACGAGCTGGAGGCCGGCCCGCGCGGCGTCTACTCCGGCGCGATCGGCTACTTCTCCCTGTCCGGCGCGGTGGACCTGAGCATCGTCATCCGCACCCTCGTGGCACGCGCCGGCAGTGCCACCTTCGGCGTCGGCGGCGCGATCATCGCCTCCTCCGACCCGGCCGCCGAGTTCGAGGAGACCGCGGTGAAGGCCACCCCCGTGCTCAACCTGCTCGGGGTGGCCTTCCCGGGGCGCGACGCGCCTACCCGAACGTGAGGCGGACGATCCGGTCGTCGCCCTGGCGCGGGGTGCCGCGGCCGTCGGTGTTGCTCGTGATCAGCCACAGCGATCCGTCCGGAGCGGTGGACACGGTGCGCAGCCGGCCGAACGTGCCGTTGAGGAACGCGACCGGGTTGCCGTCCTGGGCGCCGTTGAGCACCGGCACCGCCCACAGCCGCTGCCCGCGCAGCGCGGCGAGCCAGACGGTGTTGCGGTTGAACGCGATCCCGGACGGCGACGCCTGCGCGGTCGACCACTGCGTGATCGGGTTGACGAACCGCGAGTCGTTGCACCGTCCCTCGCAGACCGGCCAGCCGTAGTTGCCGCCGGCCCGGATCAGGTTGAGCTCGTCGAGGGTGTTCTGGCCGAACTCGCCGGCCCAGAGGCGGCCGGCGCTGTCGAACGCCAGGCCCTGGACGTTGCGGTGACCGAGGCTGTAGACGCGCGAGTTGAACGGGTTGCCGGGCGCGGCCGCGCCGGTCGGCGTGACCCGCAGGATCTTGCCGCCCAGCGACGACATGCTCTGCGCGTTGCCGGTGTTGCTGGCGTCGCCGGTGGACACGTAGAGCATTCCGTCCGGCCCGAACGCCAGCCGGCCGCCGTTGTGGATGCTCGCCCGCGGGATGCCGGAGATGATCACCTGCGGGGTGCCGAGCGCAGTGTCGAACCGCATCCGCACCACGCGGTTGTCGCCCGACGCGGTGTGATACGCGTACACCAAGCGGTCGGTGGCGAAGTTCGGCCCCACCGCGATGCCGAGCAGGCCGCCCTCCCCGCCGGTCCGAACCCCGGGAACGGTTCCGATCACCGTGACCGTGCCGCCGGCGATCCGCTTGATCCGCGCGGTGTTCCGCTCCGACACCAGCGCCGACCCGTCCGGCAGAAACGCCAGACCCCACGGCACCGCGAGGTTCGTGGCGACAGTGCTGGCCACCCGCGGCGTCGGCGGCACGGCGAGGCTGCCCACCGGCTCCGCCGCCGCCGGCGACAGCACGGCAAACGCCGCGACCATGACTGTGGCAAGTGCAAAGGGTGTTGTGCGCACGTCGATCCCTCTCTACGGCCGCGCAAGCAGGGTGATAGCGCCGACCGCTACCCGATCGTCACCACCCCATCACCCACAGGCAACACCCCTAAGAGGAAGTGACCCTCACCCACCCAGATACCGCACGACCTGCTCGGACGCTGCGCGCGCCTCGTCGCACGAGTCGCGGCCCTGCGCGTTCCCATCGCTGACCGTGACAATCGCTCCTTGCTCGGGCCCCAGGCCGACCACCACCCGGCACAGGCCCTTCGCGCCAGGGGCAACGCCCATCACCACGGCGGGCTGACCGACGACGGTGGTTGGCAGAAACACCCCGGTCTCCGGACGGTTGCTGTCCAGATATGCGCGGCCAAGGCTGTCCCTGCGCTCGAAGCTGACATCCAGTTGCAGGCTGCCCCGCGGCTCGTACCAGATGCAGGCCACGGTGTCGACGCGATCTCCATGTATGCCACCGCGGTCTCTCAGGCCCATGCTGTCAAGCAGCTCCTGGCTGACCGGCCCGCAAGGGCTGTCCCACACGGGTGTCAGATCCAGTGTCCTCGTCACCGGCGGGGCGACGGTCGGCCGCGGCGTCGTGGTGCTGGACGTGGTGGTGGTTGGCGGTGGTGGTGGGTTGTCGGTCGTGCAGGCCGCCGCGAGGGTGAGCAGGACCGAGCAGGCGAGCCGTGTTGCCAGACGGGCGCGCGATCCCCGGCGCTTCGGCATGATCACACCGGACCCTTGTCGCCGCCCAGCCTGCGGCCGATCTCGCTGTCGCCGGCCGTGCGTTCCTCCTCGGCGATCTCCGCGCGCTCCTGCTCGACCCGTGGTCCATAGCTGTCCGGGGGGCGATCCTCGTGCTCGAACCTGTCGTAGCGGAAGTCCGGACCGGAGATGTCCAGATACGCGGGCAACGGCTCCAGGATCGGCATCGGCTCCTCGCGATAGAGGGAGTCCTGCAGCTTGATCCATTTCGTGAGCTCGGTCAAGCCGCTGTCGAACGACTCGCGCAACTCGTTGCGGCCACGGATGTAACTCTCGACCACCGCCGGGGCCTCGCTCCCGTCCAGGGCGATGTCCACCATCGTCACACCCATTTCGGTGAAATTGTCGATGCCCTTCCCGACGAGTTCCCCCACCTTCTTGACGTCGAACAGGTTGACGCCGGTTTTGACGAGCTCGCCGAGCATGCCGACCTGCGCCTTGGTGTCGCGGTCGTCCTGGTCGGCCATCTCCTTCTCGCACGCGACGATCGTGGCCTCGGCGAGGTTGTGATAGCTGCGCCTGGCCTCGATCGCAAGCCGGTAGAGCGTGCCCATGGCCTGCGCGGCCTGGAGGGTCCGGTCCCGCTGCTGGTCGATGAATCGCTGAATGTGGAACATCTGGGCGGCGAAAGCTTCCGCCGCGTCGCCGTGCCAGTTCGCCGCGAGCCTTGCGTTGGCGTTCTCGAGGGCGCCGCCCTGGGTCGATCCGAGATCGCGCAGTGCCGAGCCTTCCTGCTCCATCCGGGCATATTCGTCGTAGATCTTCCGGGGCTCGAGGGACATGAAGTCCTCGGCGTCTTCGACGAAGGAGTTGACGAATGTCTGGCGGGCGTCGGGGGTTGGGGCGCCGCCGGGGTAGGCGGGGACGGAGATCGGGAATCCGCCTTTCTCGTACATTGCCACCACGGCGGTGCCGAGCCGGTGGGCGATCAATGCGAGATCTTCGTTGGTCTTCCAGTCTGCCATCGCGGCCTCACCCCTGGCCGTCTGCTCGGCGGTAAAGGGCGATCACCTCGCGCAAGGCGCGCGCGGTGGCGTCGATCCGGTCGCAGCCGACGGCCAGGCGATCTCCGATCAGGTCGGCGAATGCCTGGTATGCGCCCTCCACCCGGTATACCGGGTCGAACCGGCCCGGTCCCGCCACCGAGTCGTAGGTCAGGATGGTCGCGATGGACTTCCTGAGCCCGGTCGCCAGGTCGGGCAGGACGGAGTGCGCCACGGGTTCGAGGTCGGTGAGATCGAGCTCGAAACCCCGGCTGGGTACTGGCACGCGAATCGCTCCCCTCAGTGCGATGCACCCGGGGGTGGGTCCCGGGCCGCCGAGTACGACGAGCGTACGGAGGGCAACGTTCCGTGCCTATGGCTGCAAGTTGCAGTTAACCCGAATGGACGAGATTTTGCCGCCGCGGCAATGGATCTAGCGCGTGTTTCGAAGTGCGCTGAGGTCGCCGATCTTTGGCGAGGGCGGCCGCCACACGACGACCAGGGCAGGGGCGAGGAACGAGCCCCTGCCCGCAGGCGTCGTCAGCCCACCACCCAAGAAACCCAACCCCCCACACCGGCCCGCACCCACCCACCCAACCCAACCCCCGGCCGCTCGCCGAAGGCGACCGGCGGCCTTGCCCGGGCTAGAAAACACAGCGACCGGCGGCCTTGCCCGGGCTGGAAAACACCGCTAGGCCAGGGGAGGGGTGAAGACGCCGGAAAGCTTGGCCGCGGCGGGTTTGTCGAGGAGCCAGAGGGTGCGGCGCTGGCCGCGGGCGCCGGCGGCGGGGACCTGGATCTCCCCGGCGGCGCCGAGAGCCATCGCGACCGCGGCGGCCTTGGTGGGGCCGGTGGTGATCAACCAGACCTCGGTGGCGCGGCGGATCGCCGGGAGGGTGAGGGTGATCCGGGTGGGCGGCGGCTTGGGCGAGCCGTGCACGGCCACGACGGTGCGCTCCGTCTCGTAGACCGCGGGGGAGGCGGGGAAGATCGACGCCACGTGGCCCTCGCCGCCGACCCCGAGCAGGCAGACGTCGAAACTCGGGACCGGGCCGTGGTCCTCCGGGCGGGCGGCGGCCGCAAGCACCGCCGCGTAGGCCTCGGCCGCGGCCTCCGGGTTGTTCCCGAGCTCGCCGTCGGACGGCGGCATGGGATGGACCCGGTCGGCGGCGACCGGCACATGGTCGAGCAGGGCGGCGCGGGCCTGCGTCTCGTTGCGCTCCGGATGGCCGGACGGCAGGAAGCGCTCGTCGCCCCAGTACAGGTCGACCCGGGACCAGTCGATGGCGTCCCGGGCCGGCGCCGCACGCAGCTGCTCGAGCACGGAGATTCCCGTGCCGCCGCCGGTGACCACCAGTGACGCCGAGCCGCGCGCGGCCTGCGCGTCGACCAGCCTGGTGACCAGGCGGGCGGCGGTGGCGTGGGCGAGCAGGTGCGCGTTCGGGTAGACGACGACCTGCGGGGTGGTCATGTCCCGGCCTTCGCCCGGACCTTCGCGGTGTTCGGCTTGCTCGGGACCCGGCCGCGGACGACCTGGTCGAGGTTGCCGAGGGCGTCCTCGTAGATCTCGTCGGGGTCCAGCCTGCGCAGCTCCTCGGCAAGGCAGTCGGCGAGCGGGCGGCGTTGCAGGGCGACGCGGCGCGGCGGCTGCCCGGGTTGGGTGAGCGTGCCGACGCGGCCGTCCGGGCGGCGCAACTCCACGCTGCCGGACCGGCGCTCCAGCTCGACGGCCGTGATGCCCTGGCAGTCGGTGTCCTTGCCGCGCCGGACCGGCACCTTGAGCCGGGCGGCGAGCCAGCCGGCGAGCAGGTCGGCCGACGGGGAGTTGGCGTCGCCGGTCACCGACGCGGCGACCACCTTCTCGTGCGGCGGGAGGTCGAGGGCGGCGGCCAGGACCGCGCGCCACTGGGTGAGGCGGGTCCAGGCCAGGTCGGTGTCGCCGTCGGTGTAGGACTTGCTGCGGCTTTCCAGCGCGCGGATCGGGTTGCGCTCCGCGGCGGCGTCGGTGATCCGGCGCTGGGCGAGCTTGCCGATCGGGTCCTCCGACGGCACGGCGGGCGCGTCGAACGGCCACCAGGCGACGACCGGGGCGTCCGGCAGCAGCAGCGGTACCACGCAGCTCGCGCCCTGGTCGGACAGCGGGCCGTACAGCCGCAGCACGATCACCTCGCTGGCGCCCGCGTCGCCGCCGACGCGGATCTGCGCGTCGAGGCGGGGCGCGGCGCGCCGGGCGCCGCGGGCCACCACGATCACCCGGCACGGGTGCTCGCGGCTGGCCCGGTTGGCCGCGTCGATGATCTCCTCGGTGCGCTCGTCGTCCTCCATGGCGATGACCAGGGTGAGCACCCGGCCGAGCGCGTTCACGCCACCCTGCTCGCGCAGCTGCACGAGCTTGCTGTTGACCTGCGACGTGGTCGTCGAGGGCAGGTCGATGATCATGGACGCCTCCAGTGCCGGCCGGTGCGGGCGAGCATGTCGTTGGCCGACTCCGGGCCCCAGGTGCCGGCGGGGTACGGCTCCGGGCGGCCGTGGCTGGCCCAGTACTTCAGCACGGGTTCGAGAATCTTCCAGGACAGCTCCACCTCGTCGCTGTTGGGGAACAGCGACGGCTCGCCGAGCAGCACGTCGAGAATGAGCCGCTCGTAGGCCTCGGGGGAGGACTCGGTGAACGCGTGGCCGTAGCTGAAGTCCATCGAGACGTCCCGGACCTCCATCATGTTGCCCGGGACCTTGGAGCCGAACCGCATCGTCACGCCCTCGTCCGGTTGCACCCGGATGACCAGCGCGTTCTGCCCGAGCTCCTCGGTGGCGGTGTCGTCGAACGGCAGGTGCGGGGCGCGCTTGAACACCACGGCGATCTCGGTGACCCGCCGGCCGAGCCGCTTGCCGGTGCGCAGGTAGAACGGGACCCCGGCCCAGCGCCGGGTGTCGATGCCCAGGGTGATCGCGGCGTAGGTCTCGGTGATCGAGTCCTTGGCGAAGCCCTCCTCCTCGAGCAGCCCCGGCACCTTCTGCCCGCCCTGCCAGCCGCCGGAGTACTGGCCGCGGGCGGTGGTCTCGGCGAACGGCCCGACCGCCGTGGTGGCTTCAAGCACCTTGATCTTCTCGGTGCGCAACGCCTTGGGGCGGAAGGAGATCGGCTCCTCCATCGCGGTCAGCGCGAGCAGCTGCAGCAGGTGGTTCTGGATCACGTCGCGGGCCGCGCCGATGCCGTCGTAGTAGCCGGCCCGGCCGCCGAGACCGATGTCCTCGGCCATCGTGATCTGCACGTGGTCGACGTAGTGCGAGTTCCAGATCGGCTCGTACAGCTGGTTGGCGAACCGCAGCGCCAGGATGTTCTGCACGGTCTCCTTGCCGAGGTAGTGGTCGATGCGGAACACCGACTCCTCGGGGAAGACGTCGTTGACGATCTCGTTGAGCTCGCGGGCGCTCTTCAGGTCGTGGCCGAACGGCTTCTCGATCACCACCCGGCGCCACTGCCCGTTCTGCGGCTGCGACAGCCCGGCGCGGGCGAGCTGCTTGCACACCACGGGAAACGCGCCGGGCGGGATGGACAGGTAGAAGGCGTGGTTGCCGCCCGTGCCGCGGACCTCGTCCAGGTCCTCGATCGTCTTGGCCAGGTTGTCGAACGCGTTGTCGTCGTCGAAGGTGCCCTGGACGAACCGGATCCCCTCGGCCAGCCGGTCCCACACCGACTCCCGGAACGGGGTGCGCGCGTACTTCTTGACCGAGTCGTGCACGACCTGACCGAAGTCCTGGTCGGCCCAGTCCCGCCGGGCGAACCCGACCAGCGCGAAACCCGGCGGCAGCAGGCCCCGGTTGGCCAGGTCGTAGATGGCCGGCATGAGCTTCTTGCGGGACAGGTCACCGGTCACCCCGAAGATCACCAGCCCGCACGGCCCGGCGATCCTCGGCAGCCGCTTGTCCCGCTCGTCGCGCAACGGATTTGTCCACATGCGACTCACCGCTCCAGTCCCTCGAGCGCCCGGGCGACGTGGGCCAGCCCGGCGATCCGATCGGTCAGGTGCAACCGCAGCACCGGCCGGCCGCGCTCGGCGAGCACCTGCCCGTCGCCGAGCGCCTGCGCCCGCTGCAGCGTCCCCAGGGTGTACGGCCGCTCCGGCACCTCGAGATCCTTCTCGACCGCGCCGGTCAGCTGCAGGAACACGCCGTTCTGGTGGCCGCCCTTGTGGTACTGCCCGGTGGAGTGCAGGAACCGCGGCCCCCAGCCGAACGTGACCTGCCGGCCGGTGCGACGGGCCAGCTCGGGACGCAGCACCACGGCCGACGCGTCGGCCAGCCGGTCAAGGTAGGCCTGCACGGAGATGTAGCCGCTCTCCGGCGCGCCGGCCGCGAACGCCCGCAGCGCATCGGCGAGCGTGCCGGCCCCGGCCGGCAGCTCGCCGTACACCTCGACCGGTCCGTCCACAAGCGACGGTTCGCCGGCGTCCGCGGTCGGCGCGTCCAGCAGCGCCCGTGCGGCCTGCTTGGCGGCCTCGACGTCCGGCTGGTCGAACGGGTTGATCGCGAGCAGCCGGCCGGAGATCGCGGTGGCGTACTCCCACAACAGGATCAGGCCGCCGAGCGAGCCCTCGGTGGCCAGCCTCGACGAGGCGTCCGGCGGGCCGATCGCGACCGCGGTCGCGTCGTCGCCGGCGTCGGCGAAGCCCGGCGCGTCCGGGCTCTCGACGACGACCGGCAGCAGCCCGGTGCCGTTCTTGCCGGTGGACTCGGCGATCAGCTGCTCGGCCCAGTCGCCGAACCCGGCGATCCCGGAGCCGGTGTCGGCCAGCACGACCTTCTCCGCGCCGCGCGCGTGCGCCGCGCCCAGCACCGAGGCCAGCACCAGCGCCGGGTTCTCCTTGCCGTCGACGGAGAGCAGCCGGGCGGCCGCCGCGGCCTCGTCCAGCAGCGCGGCCACGTCGGCTCCGGCAAGCCCGGCCGGCACCAGCCCAAACGCGGTGAGCGCCGAGTAGCGGCCGCCGACGTTCGGGTCGGCCCGGAACACCTTGCGGTAACCGGCCTCGGTGGACAGCGTGTCCAGCGGCGAGCCGGGGTCGGTGACCACGACGATCCGCGAGGCGGCGTCGATTCCGTTGGCGCTGAAGGCTTTCTCGAAGATCCGCCGGTGGCTGTCGGTCTCCACCGTGGAGCCCGACTTGGACGACACCACCAGCACCGTGCGACTCAGGTCGCCGGCCAGCGCGTCGTCCACCTGGCCGGGATCGGTGGTGTCCAGCACGACCAGCGGCACGCCGGCGGTGCTGGTGATCACCTCCGGGGCCAGTGACGAGCCGCCCATGCCGGCCAGCACGACCCGGTCGATGCCCTCGCCCCGCAGCTCCGCCCGCAGCGCGTCGATCTCGGCGAGCAGCGGGCGGGACGTCTCGTGCAGAGTGGTCCAGGCCAACCGGATCGCCGCCTCGGACTCGGCGTCCTGCCCCCACAGCGTGGGGTCCTGTGCGGTCAGCTGCGTCGCGACGCGCTCGGCGACCAGCTGCTCGACGAGCGGAGCGGCCTCCTCGGCCAGCCGCTCGTCGACTACCGTCACCGCGATCTCGTCGGGGTCATCTGCCATCGGCGGCCTCAGCCCTCTCCCTTGGCGATGCGCAGCTGCCCATCGACCGACTCGAGCAGCTCGATCCACGACTTCTCGAACTTCTCCACGCCCTCGCGCTCGAGGACCTCGTACACGTCGTCGACGTCGACGCCAACCGCGGCCAGCCGGTCGAACACCTCGCGGGCCTCGTCCGCGCGCCCGGTGACCACGTCACCGGGAACCGTGCCGTGGTCGGCGAAGGCGTCCAGCGTCTTCTCCGGCATCGTGTTCACGGTGTCGGCGACGACGAGCTCCTCGATGTACTTGGTGTCCGAGTAGTCGGGGTTCTTCGTCCCGGTGGACGCCCACAGTGGACGCTGGGTGCGCGCGCCCTCGTCGGCCAGCGCCGCCGGCCACTGCTCGGCGAACACCTCCTGGTAGGCCGCGTAGGCCAGCTTGGCGTTGGCGACGGCCGCCTTGCCCCGCAGGGCCAGCGCCTCGTCGGTGCCGATGGCCTCGAGCCGCTTGTCCACCTCGGTGTCCATTCTGGACACGAAGAACGAGGCGACCGAGGTGATCCCGGACGGCGCGTGGCCGTTGGCCCTCGCCTGCTCCATGCCGGCGATGAAGGCGGCCATGACCTCCCGGTAGCGCTGCACCGAGAAGATCAGCGTGACGTTCACGCTCACGCCCTCGGCCAGCGTCCGGGTGATCGCCGGCAGCCCCGCCTTGGTGGCCGGGATCTTCACGTAGAGGTTCGGCCGGTCCACCGTCTTCCACAGGTCGAGCGCCTCGGCGACGGTCCGGTCGGTGTCGTGCGCCAGCCGCGGGTCGACCTCGATCGACACCCGGCCGTCCACCCCGTCGGTGGCCTGCCAGACGTCCCGGAACAGGTCGCAGGCGTTACGCACGTCGTCGGTGGTCAGCTCGCGCACCGTGGCCTCCACGTCGGCCCCGCGCGCGGCCAGCCGGCGCACCTGCTCGTCGTAGACCTCGGCATCGGCCAGCGCGGTCGCGAAGATCGTCGGGTTGCTGGTCACCCCGACCACGTGCTTGTCCCGGATCAGCCCGGCGAGGCTGCCCGAGGTCAGCCGCAACCGGGACAGGTCGTCGAGCCAGATGGACACCCCGGCCTCGGACAGCCGGGCAAGTCGGTCAGTCATCGTTCTACCTTCCCGAGGCTGCGTTTCGCCGCAGCCACAACGTTCTCGGTGGTGAACCCGAACTCGCGGAACAGCGTCTGGTAGTCGGCCGAGGCGCCGTAGTGCTCGATGGAGATGATCTCCCCGGCGTCGCCGGCGAACCGGTGCCACGGCTGCGCGACACCGGCCTCCACCGTGACCCTGGCCCGGACCGAGGGCGGGATCACCGTGTCCCGGTAGGCCTGGTCCTGCGCGTCGAACCACTCGACGGACGGCATCGAGACCACTCTCGTGCCAACGCCCTCGGCTTCCAGGACCTTCCTTGCCTCCACGGCCATCTGCAGCTCCGAGCCGGTCGCGATGAGGATCACCTGCGGCAGCCCGCCGGAGGCGTCGGCGAGCACGTAGCCGCCCCTTGCCACGCCCTCGGCGGCCAGCTCCCCGGTGCCCTCCAGCACCGGCAGGTTCTGCCGGGTGAGCGCGAGGCCGACCGGGCGGTCGGACTGCTCGAGCGTCGCCCGCCACGCCGCGGCGGTCTCGTTGGCGTCCCCGGGCCGCACGACCACCAGGTTCGGAATCGCGCGCAGCGCCGCCAGGTGCTCGATCGGCTGGTGCGTGGGCCCGTCCTCGCCGAGCCCGATCGAGTCGTGCGTCCACACGTAGATCACCGGCAGCTCCATCAGCGCGGCGAGCCGGACCGATGGCCGCATGTAGTCGCTGAACACCAGGAACGTGGCGCCGTACGGCCGGGTCGGGCCGTGCAGCACGATGCCGTTGAGGATGGCGCCCATCGCGTGCTCGCGGACTCCGAAGTGGAGCGTGCGGCCGTACGGGTTCGCCTGCCACTCCTTGGTGGACGCCTCGACCGGGCCGAACGAGTCGGCGCCCTTCATCGTGGTGTTGTTGCTCTCGGCCAGATCCGCCGACCCGCCCCACAGCTCGGGCAGCACGTCGGCGAGCGCGCTGAGCACCTCGCCGGAGGCCTTGCGGGTGGCAAGGCCCTTGGCGTCCGGCGCCCAGCTCGGCAGCTTCTCGGTCCAGCCGTCCGGCAGCCGGTAGGCCCGTGCCCGGTCAAGCAGCGCCTTGCGCTCCGGGTTGGCCGCCGCCCACGCCTCGAAGCCCTTCTCCCACTCGGCCCGCGCCTGCTTGCCACGCTCGGCGACCCGCCGGGCATGCGCGAGGACCTCGTCCTCGACGACGAACGAGCGCTCCGGGTCGAACCCGAGGATCTTCTTGATCTCGGCGACCTCGTCGGCGCCGAGCGCCGCGCCGTGCGCCTTGCCGGTGTTCATCTTCGTCGGCGCCGGATAGCCGATCACCGTGCGCAGCTTGATGAACGACGGCCGGCCGGTCTCGCGCTTCGCGGCCTCGATGGCGGCCAGGATCGCGGTCACGTCCTCCCCGCTGTCCACGGTCTGCACGTGCCAGCCGTACGCCTCGTACCGCGCCGCGGTGTCCTCCGACAGCGCGATGTTGGTGTCGTCCTCGATGGAGATCTCGTTCGAGTCGTAGATGACCACGAGGTTGCCCAGCTGCTGGCGGCCGGCGATCGAGGACGCCTCGGAGGTCACGCCCTCCTCAATGTCGCCGTCGGAGGCGATCGCGTAGACGAAGTGGTCGAACACGCTCTCGCCGGGTGGCGCGTCCGGGTCGAACAGGCCGCGCTCGCGCCGGGCGGCCATCGCCATGCCGACCGCGTTGGCCAGGCCCTGGCCGAGCGGACCCGTGGTGACCTCCACGCCGGGGGTGTGCCCGTGCTCGGGGTGGCCGGGTGTCTTGGAGCCCCAGGTGCGCAGCGCGGCGATGTCCTCGAGCTCCAACCCGTAGCCGGACAGGAACAGCTGCAGGTACAGCGTCAGGCTGGAATGCCCGGCGGACAGCACGAACCGGTCCCGGCCGATCCAGTCCGGGTCGCTCGGGTCGTGCCGCATCACCCGCTGGAACAGGGCGTACGCGGTCGGCGCCAGGCTCATCGCGGTGCCGGGATGGCCGTTGCCCACCTTCTGCACGGCCTCGGCGGCCAGCACGCGGATGGTGTCCACGGCTCGCCGGTCGAGATCGGTCCAGTCGTCTGGCACGTCTGCTCGGACGCGATCGGCCAACCCAGCCGGCACGTCAACGCTTTTGGACACGAACGTGAACTCCCACCCTTGGTTGGGGCGAAGGCCGTCCGGTGGCCTTCAGCCGTGTCATCCCTCGTCGGGCGCCAGCGTAGTCGGGTACCCCTTGCGGTGTGGGCGGCAAACCGCCGGGCCTCCGCAAGCGACACCCGACCCGGGGACACGCTGATCCCGCGGCTACCATCAGGGAATACCCGACCTGACTTGAGGGAGCCCGATGCCGCCGGTAAAGCCTGCCGACGCCGTGCGCTCCCTCTCGCCGAAAAGCCGCCGGGACGTCGTGCGCGCCTACGTGGCGCTGACCAAGCCGCGGATCATCGAGCTGCTGCTGGTCACCACCGTGCCGGCGATGATGCTCGCCGAGCGCGGGATCCCGTCGCCGTGGCTGGTGTTCGCCACGCTTTTCGGCGGCACGATGGCCGCGGCCAGCGCCAACGTGCTCAACTGCGTGGCCGACGCCGACATCGACGCGATCATGAAGCGGACGAAGGCCCGGCCGCTGGCCCGCCACCAGGTGTCCACCCGCGGCGCGCTGGTGTTCGGGGTGGTCCTCGGGGTGCTGTCGTTCGGCTGGCTGGTGGCCACCACGAACCTGCTCGCCGCCGTCATGGCCGTCGGCGCGATCCTGTTCTACGTCCTGGTGTACACGCTGGTGCTCAAGCGGCGCACCGCGCAGAACATCGTCTGGGGCGGCGCGGCCGGCTGCATGCCCGTGGTCATCGGGTGGGCCGCGGTCACCGGCGACGTCGGCTGGCCCGCGCTGGTGATGTTCGGCGTGATCTTCTTCTGGACACCCCCGCACTTCTGGGCGCTGGCCATGCGGTTCCGCGACGACTACGCCCGCGCCGGGGTGCCGATGCTGCCGGTGGTGGCCACCGCCGAGCGGGTGGCCAGGCAGATCGTGATCTACTCCTGGGTCATGGTCTTCTGGACCCTGCTGCTGGTGCCGGTGACCGGGTGGGTCTACGTGGGGTTCGCCCTCGTTGCCGGGATGTGGTTCCTGACCCGCGCCCACCAGCTGTACGCCACCATCCGCCGCGGCGGGAAGGGCAATCCCGTCAAGCTGTTCCACCTGTCGAACAGCTACCTCACGCTGGTGTTCGTGGCCCTCGCCGTGGACTCGGCGCTCGGCCTGCCGGCGGTCACGGGGTGACCAGGCGGTCGATCAGGGTGTCCAGCGCGGCCTGACCGTCGGCGCGGGCGGCCTTCTGGTCCTCGGCGCGGGCGATCAGCTTGGCCGCCTCACCGACCGCGGCCAGCACCATGTGCGCGAGCATGTCCACGCTCTCCTCGGGCAGCCGGCCGGCGCGGGCGATCCGGCGCAGGGTGGCCTTGGTCCGGCCGAGGGTGTGCTGCTCGTCCAGCTCCCGGTAGCGGTCCCAGCCGACCACGGCGCCACCGTCGATCAGCATGATCCGCTGGATGGCTGGGTCGAGCGCGCTGTCCAGCCAGGCGGCGCAGGCAAGGCGCAGGTGCGACACGGGGTCCCTGCCGGCCATCGCCGCCGCCGACGCCGCGTTCGCGACCTGCTCGATGACCCGGTCAAGGACGGCCTCGAACAGCTCGGCCTTGGTGGCGAAATGGTGGTAGAAGGCGCCGCGGGCCAGGCCGGCGGCCTCCAGGATCGCCCCGATCGACGTGCCCTCGTACCCGTGCTCGCCGAACAGCTCGAAGCCGACGGCGATCAGCCGCTCGCGGGTCGTCCGACCGCGCTCGATCCGCAGATCCACGACCGAAAACCATAGCAAACCGACAGTCGGTCTGTTAGATTTCCGACCGACAGTCGGTTTGTTTTACTCAGGGGGTTCACGATCATGCAGCCCGTTGCCTTGACCACGCCGCCGCTGCGTGCCGTCCGGCTCGACGACGGCATGCGGCTGACCTACCGCGAGCTGGGCGCCGGCCCGCCGATCGTGCTGCTGCACGGCTGGCCGACCTCGTCCTACCTGTGGCGCAACGTCATGCGCGCGATCGCGCGGCACAACTGCGTGCTCGCCGTGGACCTGCCCGGGTTCGGCGGCTCGGACAAGCCGCTCGACCGCCGCTACACCTTCGACCTGTTCGCCAGGGCGCTGGACGGGTTCTTCGACAAGCTCGAGGTGGACGAGCTTGGCCTGGCCGGGCACGACCTCGGCGGCCCCATCGCGGTGCACTGGGCGCTGCGCAACCCGGGCCGGGTGAGCCGCCTCGCGCTGCTGAACACCTTGCTGTACCCGGAGTTCTCCTCCGCGGTGCTCGACTTCGTCCGGGCGCTGTCCGCGCCGGGCAGCCGCGACGCGCTCACCGGCCCCGACGGCCTCGCCGACATCATGCGCCTCGGCCTTGCCGATGAGTCCACACTGACCGACGACGTCCTGGCCGCAGTCCGGGCGCCGTTCGCCGATCCGGCCGCCAGGGCGGCCCTCGCCGCCGCGGGCATCGGCCTGAGCCGCCGCGGTTTCGCCGAGATCGCCGTCGGGCTGCCCGCCCTGGACATGCCGGTCCGCGTCGTCTACGGCGAACGCGACCGCGTCCTGCCCGACGTTGCCGACACCATGGCGCGGGTGGCCGGGGACGTCCCGCACGCCGAGGTGACCGCGTTGCCGGACTGCGGGCACTTCCTCCAGGAGGAGGCCCCGGAGCGGGTCGGTGAGCTGCTGGCCGAGTTCTTCGGTGTTGGATTCGATGTGCGAGCAGGGCTGGGAGCACTACCTTGACGGCGCCGGCCGCCGGTGGGCAGACACCGACCCCTCGGCGGGCCTTCGCCCGGCCTCGGCGCCGGTGAGCCCGCACAGGCGCTCATGACACGGCGTCGAGGAGTCGTTCGACGGTCGGGTCGTCGAGCGACTCCTTGATGCACTGCCAGAGTTGGAGGTTGGTGGCGGCCCAGCGGGCGTAGGTGGCGGCGGCGTCGGGGTTGTAGAAGTAGAAACCGCCGTCGTGGACGTGCTGCTGCTCGCCGACGATCTTGTTGGCGAGCTCGCGCAGGCTCACGCCGTTCTCGGCGAGGTAGCGGTGGGCGAGCACGACCGGTGTCACCGGCAGCGCCTTGAACAGGGTGTCGGCGTCGCTGAGCGCCTGGGCCTCGAGCGAGATGTTCCGGTGCCGGGCGGACATCTCGGCCTCCCGGACGATCCGGTCGATCCATTCGGCGGCCGGACGGGCGACGCCGGCCTGGCCGAGGATGTCCAGTCGCAGCCGGCGACCCGCCGCCGCCGACGAGTTGCGCTGCACGATGTAGTTCAGGTCGTGCACGAGCGCGGCGCTCTCCACGACGGCCACGTTCGAGCCGTTGAGGGCGGCGAACTCGACCGCCTTGGCCCGGACGAAGCTGACGTGGTGCCAGCCGTGGAACGGCAGCCGCTCGGCGAACCGCCGGCATAACCGGTGAACGTGGGCCTCGACGGCCTCGATCGAGGCCGCTGACACCGTGGTCGCCGGGTACGGCGCGTGGACGATGCTCTCCGCAGACATCAAGCCCCTCCCAGTCCGGCCAGCGCGGCAGGCTGGTGGGGTGATGGTAAACGGATTATTCGAATCTGTCTGCTTAGGAACCTCTTTTGTCAGGTGGGGCGGTTGCTACTCAGATCCGTTCGGCCAGCTCATCGAGCCGGGACTCGACCGGAATATGCCGGTGGCTGGACTGCGTGCCGGGGTCGTAGGACAGGCTCCAGGACGTCACCTCGCGCGACTTCACCAGGAATGTGACCGTGGTGTCGATGGCCAGCGGAATCCGGTGGAACTCGCTGGCCAGCAGCATGGCCACCGCGCCGGTCTCGCACGGCGTGCTGGTCGTCAGCGCGGCCGAGGCGATCATTTCGGTGGCCGGATCGATATCGGCGGTGTAGCGCTCGTGCACGTAGCCGCCGCGGACGATCGTGGTACAGAAGTGATAGCGGTGGTTGTGCACGGAATCGGCGTACCCGCGCCGCCAGTCCCGCTGCGGTTTGTACTCGTGCAGCCAGAACGTGAACGGCTCTTCCGGCCGGTCGCGCACGCACCAGGCGAAGTGCGTGGTCGTCTCCCGGGACCTGTTGATCACCGCGGCGGCTTCGTCCGCGGGCAGCTCCAGCAGATGGTTGCGTAGTTTGACGCGCAGGTCGGGTTGGGCGACCCAGGACTGGAAGCACTGGTCGACGGAGTCCCACCGGGCGACCAGTGGTTCGTCGATGCAATTGAGCTGGGCGGCCAAATCCACCAACGCGGAGACCCGGATGAGCACGGGTATCAGCTCCCCAAATCGGCGGCTAACGAGAACTCGAGACGGAAGGCGTGGAACTGGCCCTCCAGGTCCCGGAACCCGTCCTCGGTGAGCTTGGTGCCGGTGACCTTCTCGAACTGGGCGAGGAATTCCCCCCTCGTGGTGTTCGGCGTGATCACCAGATGTCTGGCGCCACGGGTGTTGCGCAGCCGGTCGAACTCGGCGCGCTCCATGTTGTAGATGAACGAACCTTCGGTGAACCGCAGCGTGCGCGGGTAGAGCATGGGGGCGCCGATGTCGCTGTAGAGCGTGATCCAGACGCTCTCGTCGAACATCTCCAGCCGATCGAGCGGCGGGTCGGCGATGACCGTCACGTCGATGCGGCTGCACCGGCTGCGCGCAAGGAACAGGCCGATCAACCCGATGTTGATCTCGTCGTGCAGGCGGTCCTGGATGGTGTCGTAGTCGGCGTCCATGCCCTGGTGGCGGATGAGGTAGCGGGCCCGCCCGGTGATCGCGGTCCGCTCCCGCGGATCGGCGACGACCGCCCGCAGCTCCCATTCCGAGCGGGCGAGCAGCAGCCGCGCTGCCGCGTGCCGGCCGGAGAACCCCCGGAAGAAATACTGCCGGGTGTTTTTCAGATCCTGCATCATCAGGTGGTTGAATGCCGGATCGGGATTGTCGGAGGCCTCGAACACGTCGGTGGGGAAGAACTCCCGGTTCAGCGCGCGGTACTCGGCGGACAGCTCGCGCAGCGCGCGGCGGTTCTCCTCGATCAGCGGGGTCACCAGGGCGCGCTGCGTCGCCTTGGCGGTGATCAGAGTCTGCCCGAAGCTGACGATCGCCGTGATCATTGTTCCGGTCGCCAAGGCTGATACGACGTTTTTGGCCGTACCGCCCGGCATCGCCGCGGACACGACCATCGACCCACCCGAGACCACGATCAGTACGAGCAGTAGCAAGCCTGTTCTGGTCCAGAAAATTTCCTGAATCGGGTTGCTGCCGCGGCCCTTGTCGTCCGCGCGCACTGCGGGTCACCTCCTTGGCACACCCGATCGGATGAACGCTGTACGTGTCCGATCAAGCGCGTGGCGTTACTTTACGCTCAAGAAGGCCGACGTGAAATAGGGAATCCGGGTGACTCTGCGTGATTACTGAGTGCTACTAAAAGTAACCGTCCGATTGCGCAGAGATGACGAACCAACGGTCTTCACACAGGCAACCACCGCCCGCCCAACCCTACCCCGTCGCACACCGTCAGCGCCCATCAGTGAATCTTCAGCCCGGCATGACCAGCAGTTCGCCCGCGATCCGCCGGCCCTACCCGCGCGGCCGATTCGATCGTCGACCTAAGGCGGTCTGAGGAGGTCCCGCGAGAGTGCAGTGCGGCCGCGCCGCGCGCTGCGCGCGCAGCCCCAGTGCACATGGGCGCGATCGTCGACCGGGACATCGGGCTGGTTTGTGCGAGCGGGGCCGCCGGGTCGTCAGCTGTGCAGGAGCAGCAGCGTACGGTGGGTCCGGCGACCCCATTCGCGAACGGTCGCATGATCATCGACGTGAGCGGTCCGGCAGATCCCGCGGTGACTGCAGTGAGCCGCGTCGCGCGCGCAGCGCGCGGCGCAGCCCATTGGATCGTCCACCGGGGCGTCCGAGCGGGGCGCCGGCTCGTCAGCCCGGCAGGAGCAGCAGCTTGCCGGTGGTTCGGCGGGCCTGGAGGTCGTCGTGGGCGCGGGCGGCGTCGGGGAGGGGGTAGCGGCCGCCGATGCGGACGGACAGGGTGCCGGAGGTGATGGCGTCGAAGACCTCGCCGGCGCGCCAGCGGAGCTCGTCGGGGGTGGCGGTGTAGTGGGCGGTGGTGGGGCGGGTGAGGTAGAGCGAGCCGGCCTGGTTGAGGCGCTGCGGGTCGACCGGGGGGACGGGGCCGCTGGACGCGCCGAAGAGCACGAGGATGCCGCGCGGGGCGAGGCTGGCCAGGCTGCCGTCGAAGGTGGTGCGGCCGACGCCGTCGTACACGGCCTGGACGCCGCGGTCGTCGGTGAGCCGGCGCGTCTCGGCGGCGAAGTCGACCTCGGTGTAGCGGATCACCTCGTCGGCTCCGGCCGCCCTTGCCAGCTTCTCTTTGTCCTCTGTGGACACTGTGGCGATCACCCTGGCGCCCTTGGTCTTGGCCAGCTGGACCAGCAGCAGGCCGACGCCGCCGGCCGCGGCGTGGATCAGCACGGTGTCCCCCGGCTTGACCGGATAGGTCGACACCACGAGGTAATGCGCCGTGACGCCCTGCAGGAGCGCGGCCGCGGCGGTCTCGTCGTCGATGCCGTCCGGGACCCGGACCGCGATGTCGGCGTTGATCGCGACCTGCTCGGCGTAGCTGCCCTGCCCGCTCATCCAGACTACCCGGTCGCCGGGGGCGAAGTCGGTGACGCCGTCGCCCACCGCGGCGACGGTGCCGGCGCCCTCGAGCCCGAGCACGAACGGCAGCGGCTTGGTGTAGGCCCCGCTGCGCTGGTAGGTGTCGATGTAGTTGACCCCGGCCGCGGCCACGTCGACCAGCAGCTCACCCGCGCGTGGGGACGGCCGGTCGATCTCGGTGTACTCCAGCACCTCCGGGCCGCCGGTCGTCCGCACCAGGATCGCGTGTGTCACGGGTGGCTCCTTCCTCGTCAACGGGGACGGGACCATGATCGCGGGTGGCGCACCACAGCGTCGCCGTCGCGATGATCACCAGCATGGCGCCCAGCACGTGCAACGAGACGAGCACCTCCGGTACTCCCGTCCAGTACTGCACGAAGCCCAGCGAGCCCTGCGCCAGCACGACGGCGACCAGGACGGCGTAACGCGCCCACAGCGACCGCGGCGCGCCGGTGCCGAGCAGCACCCCGACGGCGAGCAGCAGGCCGAGGAACACGAACAGGAACGCCGCGTGCACGTGCGCCACGGTGTCGACCGGGACGTCAAGGCGCGGCGTCCTCGGGTCGCCGGCGTGCGGCCCGGCGCCGGTCACGAGCGTGCCGGCGACCAGAAGACCGGCCAGCACGCCGGTCTGGGCCAGCAGCAGCCCGCGCACGCCGCGCGGCCCGACCGCCCGCGGCGGCTGGTCGCCTTCGTCGATCGCGTGCACCAGCAGCACGGCCAGCCACACCATCACGGTCGACGCCAGGAAGTGCACCGCGACGGTCCACCACAGCAGGTCGAACCGGACCGTGATGCCGCCGAGCACGCCCTGCGCCAGAACGCCGAGCGGCATCGCGGCGGCCAGCCGGACGTACCGGCGCCGGCGCGGCCGGGTCAGCAAGGCGAGCGCGAAGCAGGCCAGCGCGATGATGCCGACCACCCCGGTGAACAGCCGGTTGCCGTACTCGATCCACTGGTTGAGCGCGGCGAACTCGGGGTGCTCGACCGGGGTCATGCTCCCCGGGAAGCACTCCGGCCAGGTGGGGCAGCCCAGTCCCGAGCCGGTGACCCGGACGATCGATCCGGTCACCGCGATCAACGCCTGGGTGGCGACCACGGCGATCGCGCAGGCCCGCTGCAGCCGGCGACCGGGGCTGGGCAGTCGGTCGATCAGGCGCACTCGTCGATCCTAGTAACCCGCGTGTTTGCCGCTCACGTCGCCGTGTTTGCCGCGCACGACGCCAACACGACGACGCCAGGCGCCAACACGGCGGGTCAGGACAGCCGGGTGGTCCTGGTGGCGAGCGCCCCGGCGGCCGCGCCCCACACGATCAGCGTCAGGAAGACCGGCCAGCCCGGGACGGCGCCGTCCACGAGCGCCGCCCGCAGGCCCTCGGCGAGCGCGGCGGACGGCAGCAGCGCCACGATGTCGGCCATCGGCCCCGGCATGGAGCCGGCCGGCAGCACGACCCCGCCGGCGAACAGCAGCACGAACCACACGATGTTGGCCAGCGCCAGCACGATCTCGGCCTTGAACGCCCCGCCGAGCAACACGCCCAGCGCGCCGAACGCGAGCGTGCCCATGATCACCAGCAACCCGGCCGAGGCCAGCCCGGCCGCGGCGGGCGACCAGCCGAGCAGCGCGGCGACCGCCCCGAGCACGACCAGCTGGATGATCACCACCACGACGCCGGCGAGCACCCGGCCGGCGACCAGCAGCCAGCGGGGCAGCGCGGTAGCCGCGAGCCGCTTGAGCACCCCGTACCGGCGGTCGAAGCCGAGGGCGATCGCCTGCCCGGTGAACGCCGAGGACATCACCGCCAGCGCGAAGATCCGGGGGGTGACCGAGTCGATCCTGGGCTCCGGCAGGTCGAGCACCGTCAGCACGGTCAGCCCGACCAGCAGCGCAAGCGGGATCAGCAGGGTGAGCAGCACCTGCTCGCCGTTGCGCAGGGTCAGCACGGCCTCGGTGCGGGCATGGGTGACCAGCATCCGCAGCGGCCGGCCGCGCCCCGGCGCCGGCGTGAACGTCCCCGCCGGGAAGGTGCTCATGGCCGCAGCTCCCGCCCGGTCAGCTCGAGGAACACGTCCTCGAGGCTGCGCCGGCCGACCCGCAGCTCCTCGGCCAGCACGCCCTGCTGAGCGCACCAGGCGGCGACCGCGGACAGCACCTGCGGGTCGGCCTTGCCGGACACCAGGTACGAGCCGGGCGCGGCCTCGTGCACCTCGCAGCCCTCCGGCAGCGCCTCGGACAGCAGCCGGGTGTCCAGGCCGGGGGCGGTGCGGAAGCGCAGCTGCGCGGCCTCCGGCTGCTCGGCGGTGAGCTGGTGCGGGCTGCCCTCGGCCACCAGCCGCCCGTGGTCGATGATCACCACGTGGTCGGCGAGCGTCTCGGCCTCCTCCATCAGGTGCGTGGTGAGCAGCACGCTGACGCCGTCCGCGCGCAACGCCGCGACCAGCTCCCAGACCAGCCGGCGGGCCTGGGGGTCGAGCCCGGCCGTCGGCTCGTCGAGGAACACCAGCTCGGGCCGGCCGACGAGGGCGCAGGCGAGGGACAGCCGCTGCTGCTGCCCGCCGGACAGCCGCTTGTACGGGGTGTGCCGGGCCGATCCCAGGCCCAGCACGGAGATCAGCCAGGCCGGGTCGATCGGGTCGGCGGCGCACGCGGCGACCAGCCCCAGCATCTCGCCGGCCCGGACGCCGGGGTAGGCGCCGCCGCCCTGGGGCATCACGCCGACCCTGGGCCGCAGCCGTTCCCCGTCGGTCAGCGGGTCCAGCCCGAGCACGCGCACGGTTCCCTTGTCCGGACGAAGAAAGCCCTCGCAGACCTCGATCGTGGTGGTCTTGCCCGCGCCGTTCGGGCCGAGCAGCGCCAGCACCGTCCCGCGCTCCAGCCGTAGGTCCAGCCCGGCGACCGCGGTGGTCGACCCGTAGTTTTTGACCAGACCCGAGACCGCCACGGCGGGCACGGTGTCGCTACTGGTCACGATGGAAAAGCCTAGGGCGTTCTGATCGGCTCGGACCCCTTGGGGATGTAGCGGTACGCCAGTGCCACGGCGAGGGCGACGACGATCAGCGCGGCGGCGTAGGTGTACGGCAGCACGAAGGTGCGTCCGTCGAAGGTGGACCCGTTGGGCGGCAGGGCGACGGCCAGCCCGGCGCTGATCGCCGTCGCCGCGATCCGGAACCGGGTGTTGCCGGCCGCCGCGGCGAGCGGGAGCGCGGCCCACAGCAGGTACCACGGCTGCACCACGGCGCCGAAGATCAGCACCGCGCCCAGGGCCGCGCCGAGCCCGATCAGCGGGCGCAGCCGCCAGCGGAAGCTGTCCAGCAGCAGCTTGGCCGCGATCATCGGACCGACCACGGCCCCGACGACCCGGCTGACCGTGATCGCCGCCTCGATGTGGTTGCCGAGTCCCAGCAGGATCCCGAACCCGCCTGCGGCGAAGCCGAGCGAGGTCATCGGCGCCATCCAGCTCTTAATCGTGCTCGCGGTGTTCAGCGTTGACACCCAGCCGAAGCCGAGCCAGCCCAGCCCGCTGGACAGCGCGGCGGCGACCAGCACGACCACGAACACCACGGCCAGCCCGGCGGCCGCGCCGAACAGGTGCTTCCACCGGCCGCCGAGCCGTCTGGCGATCATGACCCCGAGGAAGCCGAGCGCGAGCGCGGCCGGGATCTTGACCGCGGCGCCCAGCGTGATCACCGCGGCGCCGACGGCGTACCAGAGCAGCTCGCCGCGCTGCCACGGCGGGAACGGCCCGTCCGGGGTGACCCGCGGCATCCCGCGCAGCGCCAGCTCGAACCCGACCAGCATGAGCCCGATCGCCAGCGCCTCGTTGTGCACGCCGACGACAAGGTGGAACAGCACAAGCGGGTTGGCCGCGCCCAGCCACAGCGCGCTGACCGGGCTGACGCCGAACCGCCTGGCCAGCCGGGGCAGCGCCCAGACGATCATGGTCAGGCCGATCAGCGCGAGCAGCCGGTGCAGCGCGACGCCCCAGACCACGTGGTTGCCGGTCAGCCAGTTGATCGCCTTGCCGACCGTGATGAACAGCGGGCCGTACGGCGACGGCGTCTCCCGCCACATGGTCGGCACGCTGACCGTGAGCAGGTCGCCGTGCCCGAGGGCCTGGGCCGGGCCCACCTTGTATGGGTCGAACCCGCGGGCGGCGATCTCGCTCTGGGCCAGGTAGCTGTAGACGTCCTTGCTGAACATCGGCACGGTGAACATCAGCGGCGCGGTCCACATGACCACCGTGCGGGCCAGTTGCGGCACCGAGATCAGCCGCGCGCGGCCGGGGTGGGACAGCCGGCCGAGCGCCAGCCAAGCCAGCACGATCATGAACATGCCGGTGAACGCGATGGCCAGCGCCACCGTGGGCATCCGGGTGAACAGGCCCAGCACGGGCATCCCGATCAGCGGGTTGAACACCGGGGCGGCGCCGGCGCCGAGCGACCCGAACGCCAGCAGCAGGGCGCCGATCGTGCCGAACCGCCGCGCCACGTCGAGCTGGCGCCGCTCCCGGGCGTCTAGGGACCCGCTCGAGAGGTCCGGCGAGTGCGGGGGCGCGGGATCGGGGTTGCGCTCTTCGTCTACGTCGCGGTACGCGGTGTCACCTCGCGTTTCGCCCGCCACCACAGGTGCAGGGTAGCGACCCTGGAGCGCCGCGTGAGCCGGGTCACCCGGGTGGGGTCCGACTTTGACCTCGACACCGGAAATAAGACACACTTGTGTTGTGAAAAACGAGCAGCACGTCGAGGGGCGCACCCGCCGCGGTGTGGCGCGCCTGCTGCTCGAGGACGGCCCGATCACCGCCGCCGCGATCGCCGAGGCGCTGGGGTTGAGCATGACCGCCGTGCGCCGGCACCTGGACGCGCTGGTCGCCGACGGGGAGGCCTACACGAGGGACGCGCCGGTGCGCGGGCACCGGGGCCGCGGCCGGCCGGCCAAGGTCTTCCTGCTCACCGAGGCGGGCCGGGCCCGGTTCGGCCACGCCTACGACGACCTGGCCATCGGCGCGATCCGGTTCCTCGCCGAGACCGCGGGGGAGGAGGCGGTGCGTGCCTTCGCGCAGCGGCGCGTGGCCAGCCTCGTCGACGCGCACCGCGACGCGGTGCTGGCCAAGAGCACCCCGGCCGAGCGGGCGGAGGCCCTCGCCACCGCCCTGACCCGCGAGGGTTACGCTGCGTCGACGCGCCGGGCGGGGACCGGGGAACAGCTGTGCCAGCACCACTGTCCCGTCGCGCACGTCGCGGCGGAGTTCCCCCAGCTGTGCGAGGTCGAGACGGCGGCGTTCGCCGACCTGCTCGGCACCCACGTACAGCGGCTGGCCACCATTGCCCGCGGCGACGCCGCGTGCACCACACACGTCCCGCTCGGCGATCCCGAAGCCCTGCGGGCAGCCACCACCACCGAAGGGACGCCTTCATGACGACCTCCGCGGAGCGCGCCACCGCGCCGCTGAGCCAGGAGGAGACGCTCGCCACGCTCGGCCGCTACGAGTTCGGCTGGGCCGACCCGGACGTCGCCGGCGCGAGCGCCCAGCGCGGCCTTTCCGAGGCCGTGGTCCGGGACATCTCGGCGAAGAAGAACGAGCCGGAGTGGATGCTGGAGTCCCGGCTCAAGGCGCTGCGGCTGTTCGACCGCAAGCCGATGCCCAACTGGGGCGCCGACCTGTCCGGCATCGACTTCGACACGATCAAGTACTTCGTGCGCTCCACCGAGAAACAGGCGACCACCTGGGACGAGCTGCCGGCCGACATCAAGAACACCTATGACCGGCTCGGCATCCCGGAGGCCGAGAAGCAGCGGCTGATCGCCGGCGTCGCGGCGCAGTACGAGTCCGAAGTGGTCTATCACAAGATCCGCGACGACCTCGAGCGCCAGGGCGTGATCTTCCTGGACACCGACACCGGCCTGCGCGAGCACCCGGAGCTGTTCGAGGAGTACTTCGGCTCGGTGATTCCGCACGGGGACAACAAGTTCTCCGCTTTGAACGGGGCGGTCTGGAGCGGCGGATCGTTCATCTACGTGCCGCCGGGTGTGCACGTGGACATCCCGCTGCAGGCCTATTTCCGGATCAACACCGAGAACATGGGCCAGTTCGAGCGGACGCTGATCATCGCCGACGAGGGCTCCTACGTGCACTACGTGGAGGGCTGCACCGCGCCGGTGTACACGACCGACTCGCTGCACTCGGCCGTCGTGGAGCTGATCGCCAAGCCCGGCGCGCGGATCCGCTACACGACCGTGCAGAACTGGTCGCAGAACGTGTTCAACCTGGTGACCAAGCGCGCGGTCGCGCAGACCGACGCGACGGTCGAGTGGGTCGACTGCAACCTCGGCTCCAAGCTCACGATGAAGTACCCGAGCGTCTACCTGCTCGGCGAGCGGGCCCACGGCGAGGTCCTCTCGATCGCGTTCGCCGGCAACGGCCAGCACCAGGACGCCGGCGCGAAGATCATCCATGCCGCGCCGAACACGACCTCGAACATCTTCGCCAAGTCGATCTCCAAGGACGGCGGGCGGTCCTCGTACCGCGGCCTGCTCGAGGTCGCCA
>NZ_DASZCQ010000157.1:0-10386 GCF_035942955.1 Actinophytocola sp.
GCCCCCGGGCCACCGCTTCCTCCTCTTCTTTGCCTACGGATCGATCACGGCAGGTTGGCGACGAGCTCGGCCGGGGGGACGCGGGCGCCGGTGTAGAAGGGGATCTCCTCGCGGACGTGGCGGCGGGCGTCGCTGGCGCGCAGGTGGCGCATGAGGTCGACGATGCGGTGCAGCTCGTCGGCCTCGAAGGCGAGGATCCACTCGTAGTCGCCGAGGGCGAAGGAGGCGACGGTGTTGGCCCGGACGTCGGGGTAGTCGCGGGCCATCTTGCCGTGCTCGGCGAGCATGCGGCGGCGCTCCTCGTCGGGCAGCAGGTACCACTCGTAGGAGCGGACGAACGGGTACACGCAGACGAACCGCTTGGGCTCCTCACCTGCGAGGAAGGCCGGGATGTGGCTCTTGTTGAACTCGGCTGGCCGGTGCAGCGCCGTCTGGCTCCACACCGGGGTCGAGACCCGGCCGAGCGCGGTGCGGCGCAGCCCGGTGTAGGCCGACTGCAGCTGGCCGATCTCCTCGGCGTGCCACCAGATCAGGTAGTCGGCGTCGGCCCGCAGCCCGGCGAGGTCGTACACCCCGCGGACCACGACCCCCTTGTCCGCCAAGGCATCCAGATACTCCCGGGCCTCGGTGGCCGACGGGCCGCGCTCGTCCGGCAGGCTGCATGGCGACACCCGGAACACCGACCACATCGTGTACCTGATCGTGTCGTTCAGCTCGGCGTAGTTCATACGGGCCATGCGCCCATGGTAGGCACGTGCCATGCAG
Source organism: Actinophytocola sp. (assembly GCF_035942955.1). Taxonomy (GTDB): domain Bacteria; phylum Actinomycetota; class Actinomycetes; order Mycobacteriales; family Pseudonocardiaceae; genus DASYTH01. Next base: position 766 of record NZ_DASZCQ010000157.1, read on the forward strand.
ATCATGTCGAGGGAGCGGTGGCTCGAGTTCGTCCTGACCGGTACCCGAACGGGCAAGCTCGCCGTCACCCGGTCGAGCGGCAGCCCGCACGTCACGCCGATCTGGTTCCTGATCGACCAGACCCCCGACGGCGACGACGTCGTGTTCACCACCGGCGGCACCAGCCTCAAGGCCAAGGCCCTGCGCCGCGACCCACGGTTCGCCCTCTGCGTCGACGACCAGCAACCGCCCTACTCCTACGTCCTCATCGAGGCGCGGGCCGGCCTGTCCGAGGACCTCGACGAGCTGCTCACCTGGGCCACCCGCCTCGGCGGCCGGTACATGGGCGCCGAGGCGGCCGAGCAGTTCGGCCGCCGCAACGCCGTGCCCGGCGAGCTCCTCGTCCGCGGCCGGATCACCCGGGTCACCGCGCTAGCCGACATCGCGGGCTGAACCGGCCGAACCGGCCGAGCCGAGGTCCGCGGCGATCTTGGCCGCGGCCCGGTCCGCGGTGGCGATGCACGCCGGGATGCCCACGCCGTGCAGGACCGCGCCGGCGACCGCGAGGCCGGGCACCGCCGCCACCGAGCGCTCGATCGCGGCGACCCGGTCGAGGTGGTCGACCCCGTACTGGGGCAGCCCGCCGCCCCAGCGGACCACGACGCTGTCCACCGGTGGTGCGGTGATTCCGGTCAGCTCGGCCAGGTCCGACCGTATCAAGTGGACCAGCTCGGCATCGGTGGCACGCAAGGCGCCGGGCTCGTTGTGCCGGCCGACGGACCCGCGGACCAGCACCGGCCCGGCCGCGTCCAGGTGCGGCCACTTCCGGGCTGAGAAGGTAAATGCCTTGGCGGCGAAGGGAGTTCCGTCCGCGTGCCGCTCGCCGGCGGCGATCAGCACACCCGACGCCGGGGGCAGCTCGGTCCCTGGCGGCAGCGCGAGCCCCACCACCGCCACGGACGCCACCTCGACCTCGGCGTACGCGGCCGACGCCACCGGGACCACATCGGACAGCAGCCGCCGGGCCGCGGGCGCGGGAACGGCCAGCACGACCCCGTCGGCGTCCAGCGGGACGTCGCCGCCCAGCCGCCAGCCCCGCTCCCGCCGGGCAAGCGACCGCACCGGACAGCCCAACCGAAGCTCCACAGACGACAGCTCGACGAGCCGGTCCACGAGCACACCCAACCCCCCGCGCAGCGTGCCGAACACCGGGGTCGAGTCGACGAACTCGGCCGACGGCAAGGAAACCCCGGCGGCCTCGGTCAGCGACGTGGCCCCGGCGTCCACGGCGGACGCCAGCGCGGGCAGGGTGGCCCGTAGCCCCAGCCCGTCGACCCCGCCGGCGTACACCCCGCCGAGCAGCGGGTCGACCAGCCGGTCCACCAGCTCGGCGCCGAACCGCGCCCGCAGCAGCCCGCCGAGCCCGGCGTCCCGACCGTCCAATCGCAACGGTGGAAGCCGGCGCTCCGCCTCGACCGCCGCCAACCCCTCCTCGGACAGCAGCTCGCGCACGACGGACGCCTCGGCCGGCACACCCATGACGGTGCGCCCGGGAATCGGCCGCCGCGCCCCACCGGCCCGCACGGTCGACCGGGCGCCCGACGGGTGCACCAGCTGGTCGCCCAGCCCCACCTCCCGCAGCAGCGCCACCGCCTCCGGGCGCCGGTTCAGGAACGCCTCGGCGCCGACGTCGTACCGCACACCGCCCAGCGACCCCGTGCGCAGCTTGCCGCCCGGCCGGTCGGCCGCCTCGAGCACCACGATCCGCGCCCCCGCACCGAGCAGGCGCCGCAGCCGGTAGGCGGCCGCCAGCCCGGAGATTCCCCCACCCACGACCGCGATCGTGCTCACGGCCGCATACCGTGCACCAGCTCGACGACGCGGGTGAGCACGTCTGGGTCGGTGTCGGGGAGAACCCCGTGGCCCAGGTTGAAGATGTGCCCGCCGGCCGCGCGCCCCTCCGCGACGACCCGGCGCACCTCGCGCTCGATCACGCCGAAGTCGGCGAGCAGGATCGCCGGATCGAGGTTGCCCTGCACGACCGGCGCCGGACCGTCCGGGACGGCCGCCCGCAGCCGACGCACCGCCTCGTCCAGCGGCACCCGCCAGTCCACCCCGACCACGTCCGCGCCGGCCGAGCGCATCGCCCCGAGCAGCTCCCCCGTGCCCACCCCGAAGTGGATCCGCGGCACGCCGTCCAAACCGGACAGAACCGAGGCCGAGTGTGGCTGCACCAGCTCCACGTAGTCCTTTTGGGACAGTGCACCGGCCCAGGAGTCGAACATCTGCACCGCGTCGACACCGGCGGCGATCTGCACCTGCAGGAAGGTCCTGGTCAGCCCGGCGAGCTTGGCCAGCAGCGCGTGCCACGTCCGCGGGTCGGAGTGCATCAACGCCTTGGTGTGCTCGTGATGCCGGCTCGGTCCGCCCTCGATCAGGTAGGAGGCCAGCGTGAACGGCGCGCCGGCGAACCCGATCAGCGGAGTGTCGCCGAGCGCCCGCAGCAGCAGCCCGATCCCGTCGGCCACCGGCCGCACCGCCTCCGGCGCCAGCGTGGGCAGCGCGTCGACGTCGGCCGGCGTGCGCACCGGACGCGCCACCACCGGCCCGGTGCCGGGCACGATGTCCAGGTCGACCCCGGCCGCGTAGAGCGGCACCACGATGTCGCTGAACAGGATCGCGGCGTCCACCCCGTGCCTGCGCACCGGCTGCATCGTGATCTCGCAGACCAGGTCCGGGTCGAGGCAGGCGCTCAGCATCGAGCGGTCCGCGCGCAGCGCCCGGTACTCGGGCAGGGAGCGGCCGGCCTGCCGCATGAACCACACCGGGATCCGGTCGGGGACGCCGCCGGCCGCCGCGACGAGCAACGGCGCACTGGCGAGGTCGCGGCGCGCGGCCGCAAGCGAAGGGTTGGTCATCTCGTCACTCATCGTGCCATGCGCACCGAACGTGGACGGAACCTTCCCGCTGGCCCCGGCGCGCCATCCTCGCTCACCGACTCGGGTGGTCTTACAGTTACCAGTCGTGACCGGAACGTCGGCGGCTCCCGAGCTGTTCGCGCAGGCGGTGGCGGCGCTGCGCACACTGCGCCCGCGGCCGGAGCTGCACCTCGAGGAAGTGCGCCCGCCGCAGCGGCTGGCTCCGTGGGCGTTCGCGTTCACCGCCGAGGTGAACGGCCCGGCCGAGGTGCTGGCCACCGGGCGGCTGGTGCTGCTGCACGACCCGGACGGCGAGGAGGCGTGGGGCGGCGTGCTGCGGGTGGTCGCCTACGTGCGGGCCGAGCTGGACGCCGAGCTGGCCGCCGATCCGCTGCTGCCGGCCGTCGGCTGGTCCTGGCTCACCGACGCGCTTGAGGCCTCCGGGGCCGAGTACACCGCGCTGGGCGGCACGGTCACCGACACGTCCTCGGCCCGGTTCGGCGACATCGCCGGCCCGGCCCGCACCGACGACCTCGAGCTGCGCGCATCCTGGACCCCGCTGTCCGCCGACCTCGTCCCCCACGGCGAGGCCTTCTGCGACCTGATGGCCAGCGTGGTCGGCCTCCCCCCGGTCGGCGTGGCCACCCTCGGCCGCGGTATTTGATAGCTCGGGCTGTGTTTTCTAGCTCGGGCAAGGCCGCCTGTCGCCTTCGGCGAGCGGCCTCGGGTCGGGTTGCCTGGGTGGTTGCGGGCCGGGGTGGGTGGTCGGGTGGGCGTGGGTGGTCGGCTGACGACGCCTGCGGGCAGGGCTCGTTCCTCGCCCTGCCCTTGTCGTCGTGGGGCGGCCGCCCTCGCCAAAGATTGGTCGACCCCGGCGACACTTTCGAACACGACCTGGCCGGATGCCGTCGGCGCCACCCGCTACGTGCTCGAGGCGGAGACGACGGCCCCGCCGCGTGCGCAGCGCGCGGCGGGCCGTCGTTTCTTGTGTGGCGAGCTTGCCGTCCTAGCGCTGGCTGCGGAGTTTGGCTTCGCGGGCGGATCGGGTGCACACGTCGCCGACGTCGACGGTCTGGCCGCGGTCGACGAACACGTCGGCGAGGCCGACCAGCCGGCCCTGCCGGTTGGAGCAGGTCAGCGTGTACGCCTCCTTGGGGCCGTACACCGGCGGCGTCGGGGACGCGAACTCGACCCGCAGGTTCGACCAGTCGTCGACGTTGGCCGGGTCCGCCTGGTCGAAGTTGACCAGCACGGCGGTGTAGTCACCGGGCGGCGGGTCGAACAGGGCGGCCGTCTCGAAGTTCGTGCCACCCTGCGCCGACGAGGACACCTGACGACCGTCGGGACCCAGGATGTACAGGTCCCAGTCGGTGGCGTCGGAGGTCCAGTTCACCGACACGGTCATCTTGCCGTTGTCCACGTTCGGCATCCCGTCGACGTGGAACGGGATCCGCTCCGCGGTCGGGTCGAGCGGGTAGTTGGTGTTCTCCGCCGGCACCCCGGCCGGGTTGGCCAGGCCCTCGATCGGCCCCTGCGCCGGGGCCTGCGGGACGCGGCCGTACTGGCCGGCCACGAACGGCCGGGTGGACGGGTTGACCGACCAGGCGAACCGCCCGCCGCTCGCGGTGAGGTCCGAGGTGAGCGTGTCGGTCACGAAGATCGGCGGCCCGGTCGTCCCGTCCGGCTGGAGCACCGGGACGGTCGGCGTCTGGAACGTCTTGCGCAGCTGCAACTGGTAGCCGCGCGGCGCCGAGCCGATGATCGTCGAGTGCGAGGCGGGGTTGGCGGTGTCGGCCAGCATGTCGAGGAACGCCTGCCGGTTGCCGCCCTTGCCCGCGCCCGCGGCCGGCGCCAGACCCAGGTACTCGGCCACCACGCCGGTCTCGTACGCCGGGTGGAACTCGTTCGGCCCCACCTCGAAGGTGAAGCCCCAGCCGCCGGTGGCCCAGTACGACCAGTCCTCGGTGGTTCCGTGGGTGTCGTAGAGCTGGAAGCCGTGCTGGCTGATGTAGCCGTTGCGGGACGCCATCTTGTCGCCGAGCGCCCGGTACGCCGGCTCGTCCAGCGGTCGCGCGGCGTCGTGCGCCCCCGGCGGCCGCAGCACCAGGTTGGAGAACGTGTGCAGGGTGATCAGGTTGGTCACCTGCCGGGTGGACACGATCTGGCGCACGTTCTGCGTCTCCGGCTCGGAGAACGGGGCCCCGCCGCGGAACGTGTCGCTGGACCAGTTGGGGGAGGCCCCTGGACCGCCCCAGAACCCGGCGTAGTTGCGGTTCGGGTCGGTGCCGCGGACCCGGCCGGCCGGGTTGGCCATGCACACGCCGGTGCGGAACGCCGGCGGCGAGTCGTTGACCTGGCAGTTCTTCCGCTTCATCTCGTAGTCGAACCGGGTGAAGTCGCCGCGCGGCTGGGCCTCCCTGGAGATCGAGAAGCCGTCCACGTTGACGATCGGCACCACGATGTTGCGGGTCTTGCTCACCAGGTCCCGGATCTGCGGGTCGCTGCGGAAGCCGTTGACCAGCTCGTAGGCCCACTCGATGGCGTGCTCGCTGGCCGGCCACTCGCGGGCGTGGTGCACGCCCATGGTGAAGTTGACCGCCTTGCCGTCGTTGACGTTGTTGACGTCCGTGGCGATCTCGACGCCGACCACGTCCCGACCCTCGATGCTCGGCAGGGGCAAGGTGAACGCCTTGACCAGGTTCGGGTTCCGCCGGGCCAGCTCCTTGAGCTCGAAGTCGTACTCGTAGAGGTGGCGGTAGCTGGTGCGCCCGGACGGCAGGGCCGATGCGGCCCGCTCGGCGGCGTACCGGCGGTCACGTTCGGCGTTGGTCCGCGCGGTGGCCGACAGGTCCCCGTCCACCACCTGGAAGCGCAAACCGCTGTCGGCCAACGTCTTGCGGTCGGCGTCGTTGGCCAGCACCACGTGGACGCTGGTCGCGTCGGCCTTCTCGGTGAGGTCGAGGCCGAGCACCTGCAGCCGGGCCTTGTCCTGCCGGGTCGGCGTCTCCACCCGGACCATCTCGGCGCGCTGCGGGGCGGTGGCCGCCGCGGCCCCGGACGGGGTGCCGTCCGGCTTCAACGCCAGGAAGTCCACGCCGAGCGTGACCGCCCGGCCCGGCCCGGCGTACCGGCAGCCCTGCACGACCAGCTGCTGGTCCTTGGCCACGAAGCTCTCGGCCAGCTCGCGGCTGCGCAGGGCCGCGGAGCCGGCAACGATCCCGCCGGTGGCCTTGTCGAACACCGCGAGGTCCCAGTCGCCCTCCTGGCCGGCCTGCGGCCGCAACCGGGCCTGGATCAGACCGTCCACTGTGGACGTGAATTCGCGCTGGTCGACGCCCGGCGTCCCGGCCGGCAGCAACCGCGCGGTGCACGACCGGGGCACCGCCCGGTCGCTGCGCAAGGTGTTGTCGACCGCGGTCGCGGTGGACGAGGCGAGGCCGACGACCACGGCCCCGGTCAGTCCGAGCGCCGCGGCCGTTCGTAACACCGAGGCACGTCTAGATGTTGGCAACACAGGGAAACTCCTCCCACCCAGCGGCGTGTCAGCAGGCTGACGCTAGCCTCGTGAGGTCTAACGGAAGTCGTTACCAATTGCCAGTTACGTGCTCGGCGTGGCGGCGACCTCCTCGGCCGCGCGCAGCACCCGCAGCACGTTGCGACCGGCGAGCTTGGCGCAGTCCTCGGCGCTCCACCCCCGGTCGAGCAGCGCCTCGAACAGCACCGGGTAGCGGCCGACGTGCTCGAGGCCGACCGGTACCGCGCTGACACCGTCGTAGTCGCCGCCGAGCCCGATGTGGTCGATGCCGGCCACCTCCCTTGCGTGCTCTACGTGCGCCACCACGTGCTCGACGGTGGCGCGCGGCGCGTCGGGCGAGACGAAGGCGGGCACGAACGTCACCATGCACACCCCGCCGTTGCCCGGCAGCCGGGCGAGCACGTCGTCCGGGACGTTGCGCGGGTGGTCGTGCACCGCCCGGCAGGAGGAGTGGCTGAAGATCACCGGCGCGGTGGTCGCGTCCAGCGCGTCGCGCATGGTCGACGGCGCGACGTGGGACAGGTCCACGAGCATGCCGAGCCGGTTCATCTCGGCGACGACCTGCCGGCCGAAGTCGGTCAGCCCGCCGGCGGCCGGCTCGTCGGTGGCCGAGTCGGCCCACGGCGTGTTCCTGTTGTGGGTCAGCGTCAGGTACCGCACGCCCAGCCGGTGCAGCGCGCGCAGCACGCCGAGGGACTCGGCGAGGCAGTGCCCGCCCTCGGCGCCCAGCAGCGAGGCCACCTTTCCCTCGGCGATCGCGGCCTCGACCTCGCCTGCGGTGCGGGCCAGCCGCAGCCGGTCGGGATACCGGGCGACCAGGGCATGCACCAGCTCGATCTGCTCGAGCACGGCGGTGACCGCGGCGTGCCCGGTGAAGTCGCAGGGCACGTAGACCGACCAGAACTGCGCCCCGACGCCGCCGTCGCGCAGCCGGCCGAGGTCGGTGTGCAGCTCCGGCTGGGGTCGGGTGAGATCGATCCGTGCGACGACGGTTGCCGGGTCGGGGCCGAACCGCTTGCGCAGCGCCCAGGGCAGATCGTTGTGCCCGTCGATGACCGGAGCGGCGCGCAGGAGCTCGGTTGCACGGTCGGATGCACGCTCAGTTGTCTGGACCTCCACGACCTCAGACCTCGTTTCATCGGGTGCCGGAGTTCTGGCGTTACGTAACCGCCGTTGGTTAGCCCAATCGTGTGACATGAACCCGGCCGGGTGACAACTCGATCGGATATATCACGATTTGATCATGTCGCTAACCCGCTTGGGCGGCTAGGCTGCCTTCGTCGACACCACTTTCGGTCCAATGGCGGCGCGGCTGTTTGGCCGAAAGTCCCGGTGCCGGTCGGGGGGCACGACCGACTCCAGGGAGGTAGTGACGTGGCTGCCGTCGGCTTAGGTCAGGCCGTTCGAACCACGCCAGCCGGTGTACTGCCGGCGAACATGGTCCCGCACCCGCGGGAGGAGCTGTTCTCGGTGCTGGTGGTCGATGACCATCCGTTGTTGAGGGAGGCGATAGCTGCCCGGCTCACGCAGATGGGAGCGGGCACCGTCCACGAGGCCGCCACGGTGGCCGAGGCAAGAGCGCGCGCACTGGCCACCGGCCCGTGCGACCTCGCGATTCTCGACCTCGGGTTGCCCGACGGCAGCGGTATCGAGCTGGTCACCGAGCTCCGCAGCCATGGCTGGCCGCGGATCGTGGTGCTGGCGTCGTCCGACGATCCCTATGCCGTCCGATCGGCCTTCCAGGCGGGTGCTCAGGCCTACCTGCTGAAGTCCGCGTCGCCGATGGTGGTGACCGACGGGGTCCGGCGCGTGCTCGAGGGCGGCGTGTACGCCGACCCGAGCGTCGCCCCGATCCTCGCGACCGGCACCAGGGTTCCGGGTACCGACAACACGCCGCGCGAGCTGTCCGCCCGCGAGGTCGAGGTACTCCAGCTCGTCGCCGACGGCCAGTCCAACAAGGAGATCGGCGAGGGGCTGAACCTGTCCGCGCTGACCGTCAAGAGCCATCTGTCCCGGATCGGGCGCAAACTGGGCACCGGCGACCGGGCGCAGATGGTCGCGCTGGCCATGCGGGCCGGGGTGATCCGCTGACCGCGGCTACTCGATCGTAGGACCACAACCGCAAGATCTCCTGGTTCGCCTCACCTGCCGGAGACCGTCCCGTAGGGTCTTGGCGAGATGGGCACCATGGGCACACCAGGGACGGGCGATGCCGAGCCGGCACGACCCGATCCCGTGCTGCTCACGGAGCCCTTCGGCGGCACTCCGGAGGTGGTGGTCGACGCCGGCCGGCTGGCCGAGGCGTCGGCCGCGATCGCGGGCGGCCGGGGGCCGATTGCGGTGGACACCGAGCGCGCCTCGGGCTACCGGTACTCCCAGCGCGCCTACCTGGTACAGGTGCGGCGCGAGGGGGTCGGCACCGTGCTGGTCGACCCGGTAGCCCTCGGCGACCGGCTCGAGCCGCTGGCCGCGGCGCTGGCCGGCGCCGAGTGGGTGCTGCACGCCGCGTCCCAGGACCTGCCGTGCCTCGCCGACCTCGGGCTGCGCCCCGAGCGGCTGTTCGACACCGAGCTGGCCGGGCGGCTGGCCGGCTTCGAGCGGGTGGCCCTCGGCACGCTGGTGGAGCAGCTGCTCGGGTACCGCCTCGAGAAGGGGCACGGCGCGGCCGACTGGTCGCACCGGCCGCTGCCGGTCGACTGGCTCAACTACGCCGCGCTCGACGTCGAGCTGCTCGTGCCGCTGCGCGACGAGCTGTCCGACGAGCTGGCCGCACAGGGCAAGCTCGAGTGGGCGCTCGAGGAGTTCGAGGCGCTGCGCACCGCGCCGCCACCCCAGCCGCGGGCCGAGCCCTGGCGGCGCACCTCCGGCATCCACCGGGTCCGCACCCCGCGCGGCCTTGCCATCGTGCGGGCGCTGTGGGAGGCGAGGGACGCGCTGGCCCGGCAGCGGGACATCGCGCCGGGCCGGGTGCTGCCGGACAGCGCGATCGTGCAGGCGGCCGTCACGCCGCCCGCGGACGAGGCGGCCCTGCTCGAGCTGCCGGTGTTCCGCGGGCGGGCGCAGCGCCGGCTGGCCGGCGTGTGGATGCAGGCCCTGCGGTCGGCGGCCGCGCTGAGCAAGGCCGAGCTGCCCGACCCCGCGCCGCCCAACGACGGCCCGCCGCCGGCGAACCGCTGGGCGGACCGGGAC
>NZ_DASZCQ010000158.1:0-2187 GCF_035942955.1 Actinophytocola sp.
CCCGACCCGCCCGAGCCTCCAGACCCACCCGACAATCCCGACCCGCCCGAGCCTCCAGACCCACCCGGGACACCCGGGCCGCCGGCACCGCCGGCGCCACCCGATCCGGAACCACCCGATCCATCGGGCAATCAGGGACCACCCGGCAACCCGGAGCCGCCGGCCCCCGCCGAGCCGTCCGGCGCACCGGACCCGCCAGGACCGGCGAAACCGTTGGGAGCAAAGCCAACACCGCCGCCGCCGATCCCGCTCGTGGTCCCGTCGCCGCCGGCCATGGTCGGCGGCCTGCTGAACGCCGGCATGACGCTCGCCCCGCCCAGGTTCGCGTCGTAGGTGCCGACCACTTCGGCGGCCCGCTGGTGCGCCTCCCGGTGCGCCATGTACTGCGCCTGCGCCTCGGCCGCCCGGACCATCGCGTCGAGCGGGTTCGTCGCCGAGGCGATGTCGCGGATCGCCGCGGCGCGGTCCCACGGAACCGGGTCCGGCATCGTGTCCCGCGCGGTCTCCACCGCGTCCGCGTGCAGCTGTGTCTGGGACCCGGCCAGCTGGGCGCTCTGCCCGGCCGTGCCCACCCAGTTGCCGATCTCGGTCATGAACCGCCGGGCCGCGTCGGCCGCCGCGCCCTGCCAGTCGGCCTCGCTGTTGTTGATCGCCCGACCGATGTCGGACTGGAACCGCACCATCGCGTTGCCGCGTCGATCCACAGGTTGCCGACCTCGCCGACCCGCCCCGGATCCACCGCGTCGGTGACCATGGTCTTGAGCTGCGGATGCTCGTAGCTGAGATAGTTGGCGCCGGGGATCTCCGGCGCCGGGCGGCTGCGCACGTCCTGGGCGAGCTCATGCGCCTGGTCGCTCATCCGCTCGGCGTACGCCTCGTCAATCCGCCCGTTGCGGATGAACCGCTCGATCAGATCCTGCAGCCCGAGAAGGCCGCCGTCGGTGGCCTCGTCGTGGGCCGTCACCTCGCGCTCGGCCTGGTCGTGCACCTCACCGGCGCTGTCCGACGTCTCCCGGCGGTCGATGTAGTACGGGCTGTCCGGGTCGTAGGTCTGGTCGTACGCCGGGCTGTCCGGATCCATCCGCGGGTCGTAGTTCGGGCTGTTCGGATCCGGCGACCGTGACATGTGACTGTGACGAGGCCGACAAATGCCGGTTCGCACGTGCGAACGCGGTCAGTTATGCGCGATCGAGTCGATGAGCTGAGTCAGCTGCTGGGTGAGCCGTGCCGGGTCGGCCGGGGACAGCGTCCCGTGGATCTGACCGTCGTCCCCCGGCGGCCGGGACAGGCTCAGGTACCGCCCCTGGTCGGTGTCGTACCACCCGACCTCACCGGCCCGAAGATCCTTGCCGTGCCGGTCCTTTCCGATCACGGCGAAGAACCCCGACCCGGTCCGCGGCCGCGTCAGGTAGCCCTGCGCGATCCGCATCGCCTGGTCTGAACCACTGCGCGGACCGCGCACCTGCGAGAAGTAGTTGGCTTCCTGATCATCGCCGCGGGCGCCCACCGGCGCCGGCCTGGTCAGCGTCACCGACTGGCCCGGCCCGGCCGGCACTTTGGGCAGCAGCCCCACCATGGTCATCGCCAGCGCGGTCGGCCGGATCAGCTCGAACCGCACCTTCTGGTCCTCCTGCACGGCCAGCACGCCCGTGTCCCCGTTCGCCGACGCCCTGGCGAAGAGGTGCTTGTTCTTCCCGACGGTGCCCATGGCCGTCACCGCCACCCGGTAGTCGGCCAGGGTGTGCAGCGCGCGCCGCAGGTCGGGGTCGATCGTGCCCTGCCGGACGAGGCCCCGCTTGTGCAGGTCGTTGAACACCGCCCTGGCGATGCGCAGCCGATCCTCCTGCAGCTGCCCGAAACTCGGGATCTCGAACGGGAACACCCTGGCGTTGACGTCAAGCGTCTGAGACAGCACGTCCACCGCTGCCAGCGACAGCGAGTAGGAGCCGGCCATCACTCACCGATCACCGGTGGCGCGGTCAGCTCGTCCGTCCCGAACAGCGAGTCCGGATCCGCCTCGACCAGGTACGAGGGCCGCTGGTGCTCGCCGTCCTCCTCGCCCTGCCCGCGGGCCCCGCCCATGCCCATCGGCATGCCGCCCGCGCCGGCCCGACCACCGGCCCCGAGACCGCCGCGACCGCCACCGCGGGCCGCCTCCTCCGCGGCCAGCGCGCCCGCGCCCATGCC
>NZ_DASZCQ010000159.1:0-13374 GCF_035942955.1 Actinophytocola sp.
GGGTTCCCCTGCGCAGCAGCCTCGGCGCGGCGGTCAACCTTGCGGTCGCGTCCGTGCCGGAGGGCCTGCCGTTCCTCGTCAACGCCGCCCAACTGGCCGCGGCCCGCCGGCTCGCCGAGCACGGCGCCATGGTCCGCAACCCGCGCACGATCGAGGCCCTCGGCCGGGTCGACGTGCTGTGCTTCGACAAGACCGGCACGCTCACCGAGGGCCGGCTGTCGGTCAACATGGTCGACGACGGCGAGCGGGCCGTCCGGGCCACCGAGCTGGCCGCCCCGCAGCGCGCGGTGCTGGCCGCCGCGGTCCGCGCCACCCCGCGGGCCGAGCGGCTCGAGGACCTTCCGCACCACACCGACCGGGCCATCGTCGAGGGCGCGCGGCGCGCCGACGTCGCACCCAGCACCGGGGCCTCGGGTTGGCAGAAGGCGGAGTCGATGCCGTTCGAGCCGTCCCGCGGCTACCACGCCACGGTCGGGCGCAGCGGCAAGCGCACGATCCTGTCGGTCAAGGGCGCGCCCGAGGTGATCCTGCCGCGGGCCACCCGGTACCGGCACAACGGCAGCGAGGAGGCCATCGACGCCAAGGCCCGCAAGCGTCTCGAGCGCCGGGTGGAGCGGTTGGCCAAGTCCGGCCACCGCGTGCTGGCCGTGGCCGAGCGCGAGGTGAGCACCGTCGACGCCTCCGACGAGGCCGTCGCCGAGCTGTCCCTGCTCGGTTTCGTCGGGCTGGCCGACCCGGTCCGGGACAGCGCGGCGCCGGCGACCGCCGCGCTGCGGGACGCGGGCGTGCAGACCGTGATGATCACCGGCGACCACCCGGCCACCGGCGAGGCGGTCGCCGACGAGGTCAACGGCGGCGACGGCGAGACGACCGTGATCACCGGCGCCGAGATCGACGACCTCGACGACGCCGGCCTGGAGCGGGTGCTGCCCGAGGTGGACGTGATCGCCCGGTGCAGCCCGGCGCAGAAGGTCCGGATCATCCAGGCGTACCAACGGCTCGGCCGGGTGGTCGCGATGACCGGCGACGGCGCCAACGACGCCCCGGCGATCCGGCTGGCCGACGTGGGCATCGCACTAGGCAGGCGGGGCACCCCGGCCGCCCGCGCGGCCGCCGACCTGGTGGTCACCGACGACCGGCTGGAGACGATCATCGCGGCGCTGGTCGAGGGCCGGGCCATGTGGGCCTCGGTGCGCGAGGCGCTCGGCATCCTGCTCGGCGGCAACCTCGGCGAGATCGCGTTCACCGTGCTCGGCGCCATCCTCACCGGCCGGTCCCCGCTCGGCGCCCGGCAGCTGCTGCTGATGAACCTGCTGACCGACCTGGCCCCCGCCCTGGCCATCGCGCTGTCCCGGCCGGACCGGGAGGCCACGCCGGAGCTGCTGCACGAGGGGCCGAGCGCGTCGCTGGGCAAGGCGCTCAACCGCGACATCGCCATCAGGGCCGGCACCACCACGCTGGGCGCGACCACGGCCTGGACGCTGGCCCGGCTGACCGGCCGGTCGCGCAGGGCCAGCACGGTTGCGCTGGCCGCCCTGGTCGGCACCCAGCTCGGCCAGACGCTGATCGCCGGCGGCCGGGACCGCACGGTGCTGCTCGCCGGGCTCGGCTCGGCGGCCCTGCTCGCCGGCGTGATCCAGACGCCCGGTGTCAGCCAGTTCTTCGGCTGCACGCCGCTCGGGCCGATCGGCTGGAGCATCGCGTTGGGCAGCGCGGGGGCGGCGAGCCTGGCCGGGCTGGCGTTCGGCCAGCGGGCCCCGGACTAGCAGTGTTTTCTAGCTCGGGCAAGGCCGCCCTGTCGCCTTCGGCGAGCGGCCTGGGGTTGGGTTGCTTGGGGGGGTTACGGGCCGAGGTGGGTGGTTGGGTGTCGTGGGTGGTGGGCTGACGACGCCTGCGGGCAGGGCTCGTTCCTCGCCCTGCCCTGGTCGTCGTGGGGCGGCCGCCCTCGCCAAAGACTTGGTCGACCCCAGCGACACTTTCGGCGTACGCGGCGGAGGCCCAGGGCGAGCTAGTAGCCGAAGTCCTGGACCCAGTAGAACCCGTCGGTGTCCAGGCCGACGCCGATCGTGGTCAGCTCGCAGTTGAGGATGTTCGCCTTGTGCCCCTTGGACTTCATCCAGGCGTCCATGACCTCGTCGGCGGTCTCCTGGCCGCGGGCGATGTTCTCGGCGCCGGGCGTCGAGTAGCCGGCCTCGAGGATGCGCTTGTCGAAGGTCACGCCCTCGGGGGTGGTGTGGGAGAAGTAGTCGCGCCGGGACATGTCCTCGCTGTGCGCGGTCGCCGCCTCGGTGAGGTCGGCGTCGACGCGCACCGGGTCGCATCCGTTCTCCACCCTGGCCAGGTTGACCAGCTCGACCACGCGGTCGATCGCCGCGGCCGGCGGAGCAGGCGGGCTGGGCGGCGGGGGCTCGGCGGCGGTCGGGGGCGGGGTGGTGGTCGTGGTCGGGGCGGGGGGCGTGGTGGTCGGCGCGGTGGTGGTCGGCGCCGGCTCCTGGGTCTTGGTGTTCGGGGCGGTGGCCGCGGGTCTGGGGCCCGCCGGTCTGACCGCGCGGCCGGGCCAGGGAACCTGCGTGAACGATGAGGCGGACACGTCCGCGCCCGCACCGGTCAGCGCGTCCGTCGGGTTGGCCAGCAGGGTCGCTGTGGCCGCCGTTGTCGCACCGACCAGGAGGGCAGCCAGGACCGGAAGAACGGGCCGCCGAGATAGGTGCCGGGAGGTCACGGTTCGGCAACGTACCACTAATGGGTGAAGCCGAACACAGGGAGTACGTCACCGCAGGACATCGGCATGTCGTGACCGGATCACCCAGGGGATTCCCGCCCAACCTACTTACGAGTATCCCTTGACGGTCTCGACCGTCCACTCAGCGCAGGCGCAGCAGGTATCCGTTGTCCACCAACCACTTCACGGTGAGGTCCGCGGCGGGTGGCACCCCGTCGACCAGGCCCGCGGACAGCTGGAACCGCAGGCCGCCGCCGGGCTGGAAGAACCACGGCGAGACCGGCCCGGCGTACACGGTGAAGTTCCGCGCCACGACGTACTCGTGGTAGCCGCAGGACTCGGGTGGGCTGCCCACGAGGTCCTGCGGCGGGATGGACCTCGCCTCGTACGGCAGCCCGGCGGGCGCCAGGAACGCGCCGGACTCGCCGCCGAACCGGTCGATCCGCTTGCCCGGCATCAGGTGCTCGGTCCACCGGACCGGTCCCCCGTTGGAGCCGATCGCGTAGCCGTCCAGCGGCGGGTACCGCCAGCCCCCGGTCCACGGGTCGTAGTACGTGGTGAGGAGCTGCTCGGCGGACATGCGGCCGGTGCGGTTGTAGCCGCGCAGCATCCGGCCGACCGGACCGGAGATCGGGTACCGCATCGGCCCGAGCCGGGGATCGCCGAGGTAGAATTGGGCGGAGCACCCGCCGAACGCCGCGGGGCCGGCGTAGGCGATGGGTGCCGCACCGGCCAGGATCAGCAGAGCGCTTGCGCACACGACGAACGCGCGCCGCAACATCGCCATGGCTTACCCCTCCGAACTCGTTGCCACAGCAAGGAATCGCGCTCTCAAGCTAGCGATGCGAACGACCACACCAAAAGGGATGTCACCCGATCGGTGATGGCCTGCCGACGGAACCTCAGGGGACCGTGACGGCACTGAGCCACAATCAACCCGATATCCGCACCGTTCGCTGGGACGCGACGACCGCATCAAATCCCGGGGAGGCGGGACTGCTGGTCGAGCAGGGAGTCGGCGACCGTGCGGGCGCCGAAGCCGTAGTCGCCGAAAGCCTTGTCGCGCTTGGCAATCGCGGTGGCGAGGTCGGCCGCGGCCGCCGCCGAGAACGCGCTGCCCTCCGGCGTGTGCCGGGCGGCGCCG
This sequence comes from Actinophytocola sp., assembly GCF_035942955.1. Taxonomy (GTDB): domain Bacteria; phylum Actinomycetota; class Actinomycetes; order Mycobacteriales; family Pseudonocardiaceae; genus DASYTH01. Next base: position 3,867 of record NZ_DASZCQ010000159.1, read on the forward strand.
TCCAGCAGCGTGCCGACCAGCTGCGTGCTGGCCAGGCCGAGCTGCTCCACGGCGTTGTTGACCAGCAACTTCATCATGCGCAGCTGGTTGGCCGGGATCATCGCGATCCGCCGGCACAGCGCCATGGTGGCCTCGTCGAGCCGGTCCGCGGGGTACGAGCCGCTGGCGAACCCCCACTCCACCGCGGTCCGGCCGTCCATCGGATCTCCGGTCAGCAGCAACCGTTTCGCGCGCTCCAGGCCTACCCGGTAGAACCACATGGCCGTCGTCGGCGAGCCCCAGATCCGCGCGGGCGGGTAACCGATGCGGCAGTCGTCGGCGCACACGATGAGATCCGAGCACAGCGCCAAGTCGGAGCCGCCGCCCACGCACACCCCGTGCACCTGCGCGACGACCGGCTTCGGCGAGTGCCACAGGGACATGTAGCTGCGCACGAACCGGGACAGGTTCTCGTAGTCCTCCATGGGATCCCACGGCGACGCGGCGTCGATGTCGCGCATCAGCGCCGCGGCCCAGGTCAGGTCGTACCCGGCGCAGAACGCCCGGCCGGCGCCGCGCAGCCGGATCACCCGGACCGTCTTGTCCGCCAGGGCTTCGGCCAGCGCCGCGTCGAGCAGGTCCACCAGCTCCGGCGTCACCGCGTTGAGCCGCTCCGGGCGGTTCAACGTGATCGTGCCGACCGGACCGTCGGTCTCGTACAGGAGCTCGGGCATCACGTCTCCCTCGGGTGGAGGATGAGCTGAAGCAGGGTCTCGGTGTCGAGGTGGTCGGCGATCGCGTCGGCGAGCCGGTCGAGCATGGCTTCGCGCAGCTGGCCGAAGCCGGGGGCGCCGGGCGTGGGTGCCCACTCGACGCCGGCCTGGCGGGCGGCCTCGGTGAGCCAGGCGCGGCGGAAGCCGTCGTTCTCCAGCGTGCCGTGCCAGGTGGTGCCCCAGATGGCGCCTGCGCGGCAGCCGTCGAGGAACGGCTCGGCGGACGCGTCGACGGCCACCCGGCCGTGGTGGATCTCGTAGGCCGCCACCTCGTGGCCGCGCCATGAGGTACGCGGTGTGGCAAGGGACTTCGCGTGTCCGAACACGACGGTCGCGGGCAGCAGGCCGAGCCCGGCGACCAGACCCGCGCCGGACTCGACGCCGTCGTGGATGGCGCCGGCGAGCATCTGGTACCCGCCGCAGATGCCGAGCACCGGCCGGCCGGCCGCCGCCCTTGCCAGCACCGCGTCGGCCAAGCCGCGGTCGCGCAGCCAGGCCAGATCGGCCACGGTGGCCCGGGATCCGGGGAGCACCACGATGTCGGCGTCGGAAACGGTGTCCGGGTCGGCGGTCATCGTCACCGCCACGCCGGGCTCGGCGGCCAGCGCGTCCAGGTCGGTTGCGTTGGAGGCGCGGGGAAAGCGCACCGCGGCGACGCGCAGCGGCCGGCCGGACGCCGGCCCCCCGCGGCGCCAGCCGGCCGTCGCGAGCGAGTCCTCGGAGTCGATCCACACCCGGTCCAGCCACGGCAGCACGCCGAGCACCGGACGGTCGGTGCGCCTTGTGAGCTCGTCAAGGCCGGGGCGCAGCAGGTTCAGGTCGCCGCGGAACTTGTTGACGATCCAGCCGGCGATCAGCGCCCGGTCCTCGGCGTCGAGCAGGGCCAGGGTGCCGAACATGGCGGCGAGCACGCCGCCGCGGTCGATGTCTCCCACCACCACGACGGGCAGGTCGAACCGCCGGGCCAGGCCCATGTTCACGTAGTCGCCGGCGCGCAGGTTGATCTCCGCGGGGCTGCCGGCGCCCTCGCACACGACGATGTCGAACCGCTTGCGCAGCCCGGCGAGCGTGTCGAAGGCGACCTCGGCCAGGCCGGCCCGGCCGGTGGCCCACTCCCCCGCCTCGAGCGTCCCGTGCGGACGGCCGAGCACGACGACGTGGCTGCGCCGGTCGCCGCCCGGCTTGAGCAGCACCGGGTTGAGCGCGGCCTCGGGCTCGATGCCGGCCGCGCGCGCCTGCAGCCACTGGGCGCGGCCGATCTCCGCGCCGTCCGGGCAGACCATCGAGTTGTTCGACATGTTCTGCGCCTTGAACGGGGCAACGCGAAACCCTTGCCGGGCAAGCCATCGGCAGATACCGGCGGTGACGAGGCTCTTGCCGGCGTCCGAGGTCGTGCCGGCGACAAGGAGACCGGTCATGGTCCCGACTCGATGTCGCCCTCGGCCTTGAGGTACAGCGCCTGCACCGCGCGCAGTGTCTCGGCGTCGGGCGCCGCCCACAGCCTGCGCTCGGCCGCCTCCAGCAGCCGCTCGGCGATGCCGTGCAGCGCCCAGGGGTTGGACTCGCTGAGGAACTTCTGGTTCTCCTCGTCCAGCAGGTAGGTCCGGGCAAGCTGGTCGTACATCCAGTCCGGCACGACCCCGGTGGTCGCGTCGTAGCCGAACAGGTAGTCCACCGTGGCCGCGAGCTCGAACGCGCCCTTGTAGCCGTGCCGGCGCATCGCGGCGAGCCAGCGCGGGTTCACCACCCGAGAGCGGAACACCCGGGCGGTCTCCTCGGCAAGCGTCCGGGTGCGCACCGCGTCCGGCCGGGTGCTGTCGCCGACGTAGGCGGCCGGGGCCCGGCCGGTGAGCGCCCGCACGGTGGCGATCATCCCGCCGTGGTACTGGAAGTAGTCGTCGGAATCGGCGATGTCGTGCTCGCGGGTGTCGGTGTTCTTGGCGGCGACGGCGATCCGCCGGTACGCCGCCTCCATGTCCGCCCTTGCCGGCGCGCCGTCCAGCCCGCGGCCGTAGGCGAACCCGCCCCAGACCGCGTACACCTCGGCCAGATCCCGGTCGTCGCGCCAGTTGTGGCTGTCGATCAACGGAAGCAGGCCGGCGCCGTAGGAACCCGGCTTGGAGCCGAAGACCCGGGTCGTCGCCCTGCGCTCGTCGGCGTGCCCGGCCAGGTCGGCCCGGACGTGCGCGCGAACGTAGTTGTCCACTTCGGACTCGTCGAGCGCCGCAGCGAGCCGGACGGCGTCGTCGATCAGGTAAACCACGTGCGGGAAGGCGTCCCGGAAGAAGCCGCTGATCCGTACGGTCACGTCGATCCGCGGGCGGCCCAGCTCGGCGAGCGGGATCGCCTCGAGCCCGCTCACCCGGCGGGACACCTCGTCCCACACCGGCCGAACCCCCAGCAGCGCGAAGACCTCGGCGATGTCGTCGCCCGCGGTGCGCATGGCCGACGTGCCCCAGATGGACAGCCCGACCGACCGCGGCCACTCCCCGGTGTCCGCACGGTAGCGGGCCAGCAGCGAGTCGGCCATGGCCTGCCCGGTCTCCCAGGCCAGCCGGCTGGGAATCGCCTTGGGGTCGACCGAGTAGAAGTTGCGCCCCGTCGGCAGCACGTTCACCAGCCCGCGCAACGGCGACCCGCTCGGCCCGGCCGGAACGTACCCGCCGTCCAGCGCGTGCAGGATGTTGCCGATCTCGTCGGTGGTCCGCGCCAACCGCGGCACAATTTCCTTGGCGGCGAACCGGAGAACATCCGCCACCGGCCGCTCGGCGGTCACCTCGCCGGCCGCGTCGACCCGCCAGTTCCGGGACTCCATGGCGGACACCAGGTCCCGGGCGGTCCGGTCGATCCGATCGACGTCGACGCGCGCCGCAGAGCCGTCCTCGCCGAGGCCGAGCGCCTCGCGGAGGCCGGGCAACGCGTTGACCTGGCCGCCCCAGACCTGGCGGGCGCGCAACATGGCCGCGACGAGGTTGACCCTTGCCTCGCCCGTTGGAGCCTCGCCGAGGATGTGCAGGCCGTCGCGGATCTGGGCGTCCTTCACCTCGCACAGCCAGCCGTCGATGTGCAGCAGGAAGTCGTCGAACTCCGCGTCATGCGGCCGATCCTCGACGCCGAGGTCGTGGTCGAGCTTGGCGGCCTGGATGAGCGTCCAGATCTGCGCGCGGATGGCCGGCAGCTTCGCCGGATCCATCGCGGCGATCGACGCGTGCTCGTCCATGAGCTGCTCGAGCCGGGCCAGGTCGCCGTAGCTCTCCGCCCTGGCCATCGGCGGCACCAGGTGGTCGATCAGCGTGGCGTGCGCGCGCCGCTTGGCCTGCGTGCCCTCGCCGGGATCATTGACCAGGAACGGGTAGATCAGCGGCAGGTCGCCGAGCGCGGCGTCGGTGGCGCACGACGCCGACATGCCGACGTTCTTGCCGGGCAACCATTCCAGGTTGCCATGCTTGCCGAGATGAACGACGGCGTGCGCGCCGAACGTGTCCCGGATCCACCGGTAGGCGGCCAGGTAGTGGTGGCTGGGCGGCAGATCCGGGTCGTGGTAGATGGCCACCGGGTTCTCCCCGAACCCGCGCGGCGGCTGGATCATCAGCACCACGTTGCCGGCCAGGTGGGCGGCGAGGACGATCTCGCCGTCCGGGTCGCGGGACCGGTCGACGAACAGGTCTCCGGGTGCGGCGCCCCAGTGCCGCTCGATGCTCTCCCGCAGATCCGTTGGCAGCGTGGCGAACCAGGCCCGATAGTCGGCGGCCGCGATGCGCACCGGGTTGCCGGCGAGCTGCTCCTCGGTCAGCCAGCTGGGATCCTGGCCGCCGGCCGCGATCAGCGCGTGGATGAGCGCGTCGCCGTCGCCGGCGTCGAGGCCGGGCACCTCGCCGATCGTGTAACCGTTGGCGTGCATAGCGTTCAGCAGCCGGATGGCGCTCGCCGGGGTGTCCAGCCCGACCGCGTTGCCGATCCTGGCGTGCTTGGTGGGGTAGGCCGACAGCACCAGCGCGATCCGGCGCTCGGCCGGCGGGACGTGCCGCAGCCGGGCGTGCCGCACGGCGATCCCGGCCACCCGGGCGGCCCGCTCCTGGTCGGCGACGTACACCGACAGCCCGTCGGGATTCTGCTCCTTGAACGAGAACGGCACGGTGATCAGCCGGCCGTCGAACTCCGGCACCGCGACCTGTGTCGCGGTGTCCAAAGGGGACAGACCGGTGTCGCTGTCCCGCCAGGTGTCCCGGCTCGTGGTCAGGCACAGGCCCTGGATGATCGGCACGTCCAGCGCGGCCAGCACGCCGACGTCCCACGCGTCGTCGGCGCCGCCGGCGCCGGCCGCCGCCGGCCGGGTTCCGCCCGCGGCCAGCACGGTCACCACGAGCGCGTCCACGGTGCCGAGCGCGGTGACCAGCTCCGGCGGCGGGGTGCGCAGCGAGGCGCAGAACACCGGCAGCGCCTGACCGCCTGCGTCCTCGATCGCCGCGCACAGCGCCTCGACGAACGCGGTGTTGCCGGCCACGTGGTGCGCCCGGTAGTAGAGCACGCCGACGACGGGTCCGGTGGTGCGCCGCGGCGCGCGGTCCAGCCGGCCCCACACCGGCATCGGTTCGGGCGGGGCGAAGCCGTGCCCGGTCAGCAGCACGGTGTCGGTAAGAAAGTGAGCCAACTCACGGAGATTGCCGCGGCCGCCGTGCGCGAGGTAAGCGTGCGCCTCGGCGACCACCCCGCCGGGCACCGTGGACAGCTCCATCAGCTCGGCGTCCGGCGCCTGCTCGCCGCCGAGCACCACCACCGGCCGCGGCCCGGCCAGCAGGAAATCCAGCCCGTCCGCCCAGGCCCGGCGCCCGCCGAGCAGGCGAACCACCACGAGATCCACGCCGTCCAGCAGCGCGGGCAGCTCGTCGACCGCGAGCCGGGCGGGGTTGCCGAGGCGGTAGCCGGCGCCGCTGGCCCTTGCGGAGAGCAGGTCGGTGTCGGACGTGGACAGCAGCAGGATCACGAGGCTCGACTCTATATTCGGCGGGTGCCTACTCGTGAACGTCCGGTGGACGCCTGCCCCGGCGCGCTCCAGGTGCATCGCGCGGCCGACGGCGAGGTGGCCCGGATCCGCGTTCCCGGCGGGCGGTTGACGGCCGATCAGCTGCGGACCGTGCAACGCGCCGCGCCCGGCGGCACGGTCGAGTTGACCTCCCGGGCGAACCTCCAGATCCGCGGAGTGACCGACGAGTCCGGGCTCGGGGTCGCGCTGGCGGAGGCGGGGCTGCTGCCGTCGGCCACGCACGAGCGGGTGCGCAACATCGTCGCCTCGCCGCTTGGCGGCGCCGACGTGGTGCGTGAGCTGGATGCCGCGCTGTGCGCCCGGCCGGGGCTGGCGCGGCTGCCCGGTCGCTTTTTGTTCATTGTGGACGATGGGCGCGGTGACGTGGCGTGGCTGGACGGCGACGTCGCGGCGCTGTTCCTGGCACCAGACTCCGCGGCGGTCCTGCTGGGTGGGGTGGACGTCGGGCTGCGCGCCCGGCGGGCCGAGGTCGTGCCGGTGATGCTGGCGTGCGCGGAGCGGTTCCTGGCGTTGCGCACCGGAGAATGGCGGCTTGCCGAGTTGGACTCGGGGCCGCGGCGGATCGCCGAGGCGTTCCCGACGGTGGCGCCCACGGTGGTGCCCCGCCCGCCGGTCACCCGCGGGCCGCTCGGGCGCATCGATCGGCCCGACGGGCGGGTGGCGCTCGGCGCCGCGGTGCCGCTCGGCCGGCTGGACGCGGCGCAGGGCGCGGCGCTGGTCGAGGTCGCGGCCGAGTTGGTGATCACGCCGTGGCGCACGGTGCTGGTGAAGGATCTTCCGGCCGATCGGTGGGAACCGGTCGCCGAGCGGCTGGCGGCGACCGGGCTGCTGCTCGACCCGGAGGCGCCGGGGGTCGGGGTGACGGCGTGCGTGGGCCGGCCGGGTTGCGCGAAGGCGCTCGCCGACGTTCGGGCGGACGCGGCCGCGGCGATCGCTCGTCGAAGCGCTTCGACGGTGCCGGTGCACTGGTCGGGCTGCGCGCGGCGGTGCGGGCGGCCGCGCGGCGACGTGCTGGACATCGTGGCGACCGAGGAGGGGTACCTGACGAGGCGAGGGTTCCAGTGAGCGACTATGTCCGGGACGGCGCGGAGATCTACCGCCGCTCGTTCGCCACGATCCGGGCCGAGGCGGAGCTCGGCGCCCTGCCGCCGGACGTCGAGCCGGTGGCCGTGCGCATGATCCACTCCTGCGGAATGGTCGATCTGGTCGAGGATCTGGCGTACTCCGTGGACGTGGTCGGCAAGGCACGGGCGGCGCTGGTGTCCGGCGCGCCGGTGCTGTGCGACGCCGCCATGGTGGCGTCCGGCGTGACCAGGCGGCGGCTGCCGGCTGGCAACGACGTCGTCTGCACGCTCGCCGACCCGCGCGTTCCGGCGCTGGCCGAGTCCCTTGGCACCACGCGCAGTGCGGCGGCCGTCGACCTCTGGCTGGACCGGCTGCCCGGCGCCGTCGCCGCCATCGGGAACGCGCCGACCGCGCTGTTCCGCCTGCTGGAGCTGATCGACGCCGGCGCCCCCCGGCCGGCCGCGATCCTCGGCCTGCCGGTGGGCTTCGTGGGCGCCGCGGAGTCCAAACGGGAGCTTGCCGGCCATCCCGCCGGCATCCCCTACCTCGTGGTGCACGGCCGCCGCGGCGGCAGCGCGATGGCCGTCGCCGCCGTCAACGCGATCGCGAGCGAGCGGGAATGAGCGCGGGGACCCTGTACGGGGTCGGCCTCGGCCCCGGCGACCCCGAGCTGATCACGATCAAGGCGGCCCGGCTGATCGGCGCCGCCGACGTGATCGCGTACCACTGCGCGCGGCACGGCCGCAGCATCGCCCGGTCCGTGGCCGAGCCCTACCTGCGCGGCGACCAGATCGAGGAGCCGCTGACCTACCCGCTGACGGTGGAGACCACCGACCACCCCGGCGGCTACCCGGGCGCGATCGCCGACTTCTACACCGAGAGCGCGGCCAAGCTGGCCGTCCACCTCGACGCCGGCCGCAGCGTGGTGCTGCTCTGCGAGGGCGACCCGCTCTTCTACGGCTCGTACATGCACATGCACAAGCGCCTCGCGCCGCGCTACCGCACCGAGGTCGTGCCCGGCGTCACCTCGGTCAGCGCCGCCGCCGCGGTGGCCGGCCGCCCGCTGGTCGAGGGCGAGGAGATCCTCACCGTCCTGCCCGGCACCCTCCCGTCGGAGGTCCTCACCGAGCACCTCACCGGCGCCGGCCCGGCCGCCGTCCTCAAGCTGGGCCGCACCTTCGAGAAGGTCCGCAAGGCGCTGCTCGACGCCGGCCGCCTCGACGACGCCCTCTACGTCGAACGCGCCACCTGGCCGGAGGGCCGGATCGGCCGGCTGTCCGAAGTGGACCCGAACACGGTCCCCTACTTCTCCCTCGCCCTGCTCCCCAGCACCGCATCCCTTGCCACTCAGCCAACAGATGGCAAGCACCCCCCACCCAGTCCCGGGGGCGGCCCCGCTTCCATTCTACCGGCCCAGGGGCACGGGGAGATCAACAACGGGCCGGGCTGTGGACAACTGGCGGGTTGTGGAGAAGTGGGAGGGGGCGTGGTCGGTGGAGGGGGGTCGGTGTCGGGGGGCGGGGTTATCGTCGTGGGTTTGGGTCCGGGAGGGCGCGGATGGCTCACACCCGAGGCGCAGGAGGCGCTGGCGTGGGCGGACGAGTTGGTGGGGTACGGGCCCTACCTCGAGCGGGTGCCGGCCAATCCGCGGCAGCGGCGGCACGCGTCGGACAACCGGGTGGAGGCGGAGCGGGCACGGCTGGCGCTGGGCCTGGCTCGTGCCGGGGCGCGGGTGGCGGTGGTGTCGTCGGGGGATCCGGGGGTGTTCGCGATGGCCAGCGCCGTGCTGGAGGCCGCGGAGGATCCACAGTGGATGGATGTGCCGGTGCGGGTGGTGCCGGGGCTGACCGCCGCACAGGCGGTCGCCAGCCGGGTGGGAGCGCCGCTCGGGCATGACTTCTGCACGATCTCGCTGTCGGACCGGTTGAAGCCCTGGGAGATCATCGCGCGCCGGCTAGACGCGGCGGCGGCCGCCGACTTCGTGATCGCGATCTACAACCCGGCGTCGAGGAGCCGCCGGCACCAGCTGGACGCCGCCAGGAAGCTGCTGCTGGAGCACCGCGCGCCCGGCACCCCGGTGGTGGTCGGCCGGGACGTGGGCGGGGCCGGCGAGTCGGTCGAGATCGTCCGGCTCGGCGAGCTCGACACGTCCACTGTGGACATGCGGTGCCTGCTCATCGTCGGGTCCTCGCGCACCAGGGTGGTCGAGCGGGTGGACGGGACGCGGGCGGTGTTCACCCCGCGCGGCTATCCAGCCAGCTGATCGCCTCGGCCACGCCCGCCACCGTCGGCACGCCGGGCGGCGGCGCAGGGCGGCGCACGACGAGCACCGGAATGCCGAGCTCCCGGGCGGCCGCGAGCTTGGCCGCGGTCGGCTCGCCCCCGCTGTCCTTGGTCACCAAGGCATCGACGCGGTGCGCACGCATCAGGGCCAGCTCGCCGTCGAGCGTGTACGGGCCGCGGGCAAGCAGAAGGTGCGCCCGGGGCGGAACCGGCGCCTCCGGCGGATCGACGCACCGGATCAGGAACCAGACGGTGTCGATGTGCGAGAACGCCTCAAGGCCCTGGCGACCGGTGGTGAGGAAGGCCCTGGTCGCAATGGTGGGCAGGAGCCGGGCGGCCTCGTCGAGCGAGCCGACCCCGCGCC
>NZ_DASZCQ010000160.1:0-91816 GCF_035942955.1 Actinophytocola sp.
GCCAACGTCCGCTCATACCGACTGTGCACCCGCGACGAACAGCCACCACACTGCGGGCACCGCGCCGACACCGCCGCCGGCACGGCCCGAATACACACCCGAGCATCGCTCGCATCGACCGACTCCAACACCAGATTTCCCAGGTGCGGCAACACATCCCGCAGATGCTGGCAACCGCCAGAGTTACATAACCAAGATCATCTCGCCACATGAGTGTCTAGTATGGACACACGCCGCAGGTCGAAGGGCCAACTTCGATCACGAAAATTGGGCCAGATCCAGTTCACACGGACAAACCATACGTGGCTTGAGCCACCATCACGCTCCGGCGCCCAAATGGTTTTGATGCTTTATCGGCCGTGCCCCAGTTGGCGGATATCGGGAAAGATGATCTGATTCCTCGATTCGGCGGCGAGCCATGGGGAATAGAGTCAGGCTGGTGGTATGTTTTGATGGATAAATTCTAATTGCTTCACTAAGCGGTTTTTCGGCGGAGGGCAACTATTCCGACCGCGTTCTATTTCCGATGAAAAGACGAGGACCTTGACTAAAGGTTGTCCCGTAACGGTGTCGGGGCTTGATCGTTGATCATGGTGTGGAGCAGGTGATCAGCGCGGATCGGCCGGAGTGGGTGCCGGTGTTCACGGGTCTGTCGGTTCGGCAGTTTCGGAGGTTGGTGCGGATCGTGGCTGCTCGAGGTGGTGAGCAGACCGGTACTGGTCGCCGGTGGGGCCTGTCGCTGGCCGATCGAGTGCTGCTGGTGGCTGTGTATTACCGCACCAACCTGACGTTTCGGCAGGTTGCGTTGTTGTTCGGGATCTCCAAGTCCGCGGCGAACCGGGTGGTAGATCATCTCGCGCCGCTGCTGGCGCTTGCGCCGGTGACCAGCAAACACAGCCCCGAGACCGTGCTGATCGTCGACGGGACGTTGGTGCCCACGCACGACCGGAGTATGTCGGCCTCGTCGAAGAACTATCGGTACTCGGTGAACCTGCAGGTCGTGATCGACGCCAACACCCGCTTGACGGTAGCGGTGGGCAAACCCACGCCGGGCAATCGCCACGACTGCCGCGCCTACACCGACTCCGGTGTCGACCAGCAGTGCCTGGGCGCGCACGTGATGGCCGACGGCGGCTACCAAGGCAACCCCGAGGTGGTCATGCCCTATCGCAAGCCGCGCGAGGGTGAACCGTCGCTGCCGCGGTGGAAAGAGGATCTCAACACCGTCCACAAGAGCGTTCGTGCCCGGGTCGAGCATGCCTTGGCGCACCTGAAGTCCTGGAACATCCTGCGTAACTGCCGACGCAAACGCCAGGGCGTCTACTACGCCACCCGAGGCGTCGCACAGATGCGCAACCTGGCCATGACCGGCTGATCGACCCGATCGGCAACAGAACATGGCCACCGATCTCACCGCTGAACCACCCTCTTGATCATTACCGGACAACCTTTAGTTCGCACTAGTTGGATTCTTCGCTCGACCGGTCCTACCGAGCCACGATCGGTGCGTTCGACCGCTCGCCGCCGGGTGAGAAGGCTCATTGGTATTCAGATCCCGACGCGGATCCCTACTGAGCTTGAGGCAGCCAACAGGATAGGTGAAGAGGCGGGCCAAGGCTGGTGGGCCGTGGCCCCCTCGCGCGGTCAGTGATCATCTCAGCCACGGATCACGCGTACGCTGCGGATAGTGACGTCGGTTGATCCGCCATTGTAGATGCGGAAATCCATTGCTCCTAGCTGTGCGCCGCGGAACGATGCGTCTGTCAGGCTGAAGATAGCGGTCTTCAGCGCACCGGAGTTCGTGTTCGTGACCGTCGGCGTGGAGGCCGTCGCGGTGGTTGCCGTACTGTATTGCAAGCGCCATTGCGCAGTGCCAATGTCACGATAATTGACGGCGATCTTGAAGATCCGTTCGGTCGGCGGCGCATATCGGCTGTCCACGTCAAAGTAGATGTAATCGTTGCCGCTCGCGTGATCGGTTCGTCGCGCGAAGTAAGTGACGGCCGGTTGGGTGGATCCGCCCTCGCCGACTCTGCAGAAGCCGTACTGGTCCGGAGCCCACGTGTGCTGCTCGGTCAGTATCGTTCGTCCGCCAGGTGCGACGTCTCGTTGCAAGAGGAACTTCTCATAGTTGTGGTAGCGGCGCGTGCCATTGTAACAATCGTCGTAGAACATCTGCAGCACGGCCCAGGCATCGGGTGACTCGTCAACCGGATAACCTGCGCTCTGGCGGAAGTAATCACGCAGCGCCGCGAATCGCGGATTCGCCGCATCATTAGTGCCCGTCCGCAGCTCATGCGGGAAGATCGCCCAGTTGTGACCTCTGCGTAGCATGTTCAGCACGGCCATACGGTAGTACTCGTAGTTTTCGAACTCACCATCGTTGTTCTCATCCGGTATGACGAGACGAGCGATCTCGAACTCGTTGCCGTAATAGGACATACCTTCGCGGCCCATCTCATGGATCGTCTGGGCCGTCAGATAGTAGTGAACCTGCGGAGGCTGCGCACCGAGCGGAGTCGGCTGGACGACCTCGAGAGTCTGACCGATGCGTGGCTGACTCAAATGCGCTGACACGCTCTCACCGTTTCCTTCACGCAGTTGTGTTCCCAATGTCAGAAGCGCGTAGTCGTTGACCCAGTCCGTCTCGGCCGATCCGGCGGCGCCGGGCAGGTCCCAGGTGCCGCCATGCGTCCATACGACCTTCTTCACACCTAGCGCGGTGACCCATGCGTCGATGATGTCCTTCGCATAGGTCCTGAGGATCTCCGGGGTCAAGCCCTTATTGGCCGCATCGTTGTAGACATCGGCCGGCATCCAGAACTCGCCAGCGTTGAACGTGGTCGCGTAGGCGTACTTGACGCGCTCATCGGTGCGATATTTACTGAACATCTCGACGATGAAACGCTTAACCTCAGCGCGCGGACATGGCTCCCACAGCGCCAAGCCCCATCGCTCAGAACCGTTATTAATCACTGTGACCGGTGTACCGGCGGCAGCGCACTTATCGAGTATCCACTGCGGTGCATGCCAGTTGCCGTTGTTGTCCACCGTTCCCAATATCGTCCAAATGAGCGCGGTCTGGCCCACAGCCGCGAGCTGATTCAAGCTATATGAGAACGTACCGCTGATGCTCTCGATTCTATCCCACCGATAGGTCCCTTCGGCCGGATTGAGATCACGCCAGAATGCTCCCACCCAATGCATATCGGTGGTCGGACTCCAGTTGATCGCCCGCCCCCAGATCTGATTCAGCCCACCGTAGCGACTCTGGGCAGGGTATCGCGACGGCAATGCCCAATACTCGCCATTGCGAACTTCCACCGTCGGCGGTGCAGGCACGGACATCCCAACCGTCCAGGTCTGATTTGGACTCCCCTTGCAATCGAAGATGAGCGCCAGCCCACCATCAGACAGTTCACTGCGCTGAATGTCGAGGCAGCGGCCGCTCGGCACATGGACAAAGCGATACTCGCCTACAATCGCGGTGCTCTGTCTCACCCACCGTTGCGCGGCGGTACTACTGCAGGTCATCTGCTCCAGGCCAGTACTGTTAGCAGTACCGCCGCCCACCGTTTGAACGCACTTGCCGCTGTTCTGTGCGATCAACTGAATCTGGCCGTTACCGACGTCCCGCAACGTCCAGTTCTGATTGGACGCGGTAGTGCAATGCCACTGCTCGATCACCGCACCGTCATGAATCGCTTGCGGACCGCCGCGAACATCCAGGCATTTACCCGAGTGTTTGACTATCAACGGCTCCGGAAGCAGATCAGTCCGGAAAGTGTTCGCAGCCACCGCGGTCGGCACACCGGTCGAACCAGCCAGCACAGCAAGCGTTGCACTCAGCACTAAGCATAACCGTCGTCTCATAAGAAACCCCTTGCTCAACCTACATGTGTGGTAACGGCCACCGGGCAGTGACAGGACCGGAGCCGGCCACCCAAACCGGAGATCCACTACACTTACTCCTGCCAGGACGCGGTCTTTTGTCCAGTCCTCAAGCTTGATCTTCTGTCCCTTCACCATGGTTGGTGTCCTCGTGGCGGGCCGGGCGTTTATATAGTTCGCTGGCGGCCAGGACACACGCGTCCCAGTCGATGCCGCCACCTGGAGCCCGGGCGAGGCAGCTCGAGCAACTACGACGGACTGCTGTTGTCCTCCGAGGACCTTGACGTCCTGTTCGGCGATTCACTTGCTCCTTTCCTCGGTCTGCTCCCTCCCGGCGCCGACCGATCGTGAGCCGTCATGTCCAGTCGGGCACGACGTGACAAGCTGCGTTAGCCCATCCTGAGTCGCCATCCTTCAAGGGAAGTCGGCGCATTGGCGGAGCCTCGCTGAACGCCAATTGCGTCACACCCGGGAACGCCAGGGAAGAGAATTCGGATCCGGTATGTCGTGAGGTCATATGTGACATCGAAGCCATCGACGCCGTATTCGCCGATCAGCCGACCACCGGGCGGAACCGGGCCGGTGGCGGAGACGCCGGTTGCGGTGGTTCTGCTCACCACGATCATGGTGCTCACATTGATAGTAAGAAAGTCGCGCACCGGTATGGCGGTTCCGACGGTGAAATGGAGCGAAAACGTCACTGACCGGGTGGAAGTGAAGGTCCCAGTGATCGTGCTATCTGTAGCGTTGATGACCACCTTGCTTTCGGACACCTGGAAGGTGGGCGTGGCGGAGACCAGTGAATACCGGGTCTCCGTCCAAGTCTTCCCAACCGGGATGATCACCGGAATCCACGGTGCCGGGAACGGGCAGTGCCAAAATGCGTTCTCGGCATGAGCCGTGCCAGGGGTGAGCGGGATTGCCAGAGTCGAAGCAATCATGCACGTTGTCATGAAAGCCCAGAACCGCGCTCGCCGTGTGTTGGGTCTGCCTCTTGCGGTTACGCTCGTTATTGACATTGGTCCTCCCGTGGACTTGTGCGCGTTGTCCCCAGCCGTGCCGGCTCCGGGGTGGCGGATTGAGTGCCACTGGGCCCAGGCCACGATGCCCAGGCGTGACACGGGCTGGCGCCTTGCTTAGCATGACCCGTGCCGTTACCTGTCCAGCCCGGCGGTGATCGATGACTGCAAATGATCTTCCTCCTTCCCGGACGCGTACGAACAGGGTGGGGCAGCGGGCTCGACAGACGCCTTGCCAGATCCTTGCCAGCTGTCGAGCGGTGACGGCCACCGGGACTTCCTGTTGAAGTTCCGGCTGTTGGGCGCGCTGGAGGTAGAACACGGCGGGCGACGGGTGGTTCTGGACCGTCGTCGAGAGCGTTGCCTGCTAGGTGTTTTGCTGCTCGCCTCCGGTCGCACGGTGTCGGTGGACCGGCTGCTCGAACTGCTCTGGGAAGAAAACCCGTCCCGGACCGCGCGGGCTAGCCTGCACAGCCACGTCTCGCGGCTGCGAAGCCGTCTGGACCCCGAGGGGGATGGGCGTTTCGGGGTCCAGTTGGCCCACACCGACGGTGGCTACCTGATCCAGGTGGACCGGGAACAGGTCGACGCCCATCGGTTCCGCTTGCTCGTTGACCGCGCGGTGAAACTTACCGACCATGAGGAACGGGCCCGGCTGATTCGTCAGGCCCTGGCGTTGTGGCGAGGACCGATCCTGTTGGACGTGGCATCGGATCGGCTTCGTGAACGGGTGGGCGCGGAGTTGATGGAGTTACGCAGCACCGCTGCCGAGACGATGTTCGAAGCCGAGCTTGCCTGTGGGCGCCACCAGGATATTGTCGGCGAGTTGACCTCATGGGTGGCCGAGTTCCCGTTTCGGGAACGGCTGGTCGCGTCGCTGATGCTGGCGTTGTACCGGTCCGGTCGCCATACCGAATCATTAATCGTCTACGAGCGGACGCGGGACCGACTCCGTGACTCGCTCGGCCTCGATCCTTGTCCGGAGCTCCAACGGCTACACGGCCGGATCCTGCGACACGACATCGACCTGTCGGCCGCGGCGCCCCCCGTCAGCGAGCCGCGAAACCCGCCGCGACAGTTGCCCACGCACACTCCGCGCTTTGTGGGCCGCACCGAGGAGCTTCGTCAGCTCACGGCGCTGTTGGACACCACGACCCGGTCCGGCGATCCTGTGGTGATTTCGGCGGTCAACGGCACCGCTGGGATCGGCAAGACCGCCCTGGCGTTGCACTGGGCCCACCATGTCGCCGATTGGTTTCCCGACGGCCAGTTGTACGTGAATCTCAGGGGCTTTGACCCCACCGGCACTCCCGTGCAGCCCGCCGAGGCGATTCGCGGCTTCCTGGATGCCTTCGCCGTTCCGCCGGAGCGGATCCCGGTCAACCTGGACGCTCAGGCGGCGCTGTACCGCAGCCTGCTGGCCGTCCGCCGGGTGTTGGTGGTCCTGGACAACGCGCGCGACGTCGACCAGGTCCGGCCACTGTTACCCGGTAGCGCCAGCTGCCGGGTGGTGATCACCAGCCGCAACCAACTGTCCAGCCTGGTCACCCAGGAAGGCGCCCGCCCGATCACCCTCGACGTCCTGGATGCCGACGAGGCGGGCGCCCTGCTGGTCAGCCGGCTCGGTCACAACCGGGTCACCGCCGAGCCGGACGTCGTAGCGGAGCTGATCGACCATTGCGCCCGGTTGCCCCTCGCGCTGGCCATCGTGGCCGCCCGGGGCGCACTGAATCCGGGCGTACCCCTACGAGTCCTCGCCGATGAACTCCGCGACGAGCAGGTCCGCCTGGACGCGCTGGACGCTGGCGACCCCACCACCAGCGTTCGCACCGTGTTCTCCTGGTCCTACCAGCACCTCAGCACCAGCGCGGCGCGGACGTTCTGCCTGCTGGGAGTGCACCCCGGCCCGGATATCTCATTGCCGGCCGTCGCCAGCCTGGCCGGCGTCGAGCTGCGGGCGGCGCGTGCAGCAGTGGACGAACTGACCCGCGCGCACCTGGTCACCCAACGCTCCCCAGGGCGGTTCGCATTCCACGACCTACTGCGCGCCTACGCCGCCGAACAGGCCCACACCCAACACACCGATACCGAGCGACACAGCGCAGCACACCGAGTTCTAGATCACTACCTGCACACCGCACACGCCGCCGCCCTGCTGCTCCACCCGCGCTGGTACCGCGAGCCCCTGGCCGCCCCACAACCCGGGGTGACGCTGGAGAATCTCGCCGACCTCGGACAGTCGTTGGCCTGGTTCGAAACCGAATACCCCGTACTGCTCGCCGTCACCAAGCTGGCCGTCGCCACCGGACATGACCATGCCTGGCAACTGCCCTGGACACTCGTGGAGTTCTTCGAGCGGCGGGGCCACTGGCACGACTGGGTTGCCACCCACGCCACCGCACTGGCCACCGCGCGCCGCCATCAAGATCAGCGCGGGCAGGCCCATGCCCACAGCGGTCTCGGCCGCGCCTATCCCTGGCTCGGTCGCCGCGACGAGGCACACGCCCACTTCAGGCAGGCCCTGAGCCTGTTCGAACAGCTCGGCGACCTGGCCGGCCAGGCAGACACCCACCTCGACTGCGGTTGGATGCTCGGTCATCACGACCTCTACGAGCAGGCGCTTCACCACGCCCAGCGGGCTCTCACCCTGTCTCAGAATGCGGGCTACCGCCACGGACAGGCCCACGCCCTCAACAACCTCGGCTGGTACCACGCGCTGATCGGCGACCACCAGCAAGCCCTCACCCATTGCGAACAGTCTCTTGCCGGCTGCCGGAAGCTCGGCGACCGCCGCGGCGAAGCCTACGCACTCGATAGCCTCGCCTTCGCGCACTACCACCTCGGCCACCACCAACAGGCCATCGCCTACTACCACCAAGCCCTCACCCTGGAGCGAGAACTAGGCGACCACTACGGCGAAGCCACCGTTCTCACACATCTCGGCGAGACCTACCACGCCACGACCGACTGGGATGCGGCCCGTGCCGCCTGGCAACAGGCCCTGGCCATCCTCGATCAACTCGGCCACAACATGAGAGCAAGCCGCGGCTATCCCACCGCAGACCAGATTCGCATCAAACTCGCCAGCCTCGACCAGCCGACGTGAGCTGATGACACGCCCGCGCCCGGCGGTACACCGAGGTTCGCCTCCGAGTTCGGCACCGAGATGGACCGGCACGACGTCCTGCGCGGGTTCCGAGGGATCCTCATGGCGGCCGGACTCAACCCCTGTCCTGCGGAGCACGTGATGGGGGACAACTGTCGAACATCCTGTCTTCGGCAGAAGAGGACGTTTCGACAGGATGCGATTCACACGCTGACACAGATCAGTGAGAATCTGTTCACGCATCGCCATCGAGCTACAGGATGGTCCCCCTCGCTGGCAACACGATCGTCCCATGACAGCTCCGTGTTGGCGGTTCGGCGCCGCTGGGTGGCTACCCTGCTCGCACCGCACCGGCGCAACGTTGAATCCAACCGGACCTCCTGGTCAGTCCTTCGAGCCGGCCGCTTCCTGCCGCGCATCGGCCGCCGGCGTCCACAGGCCACCAGCCACCATTGATCACGGCGGCTGTGGTGACCTATCGGCTCACCAACAAGCGGCGTCGTGAACCTGCCCATGCCGTCGGGACACGCCATCAGGCAGGACAACGCCGAGTTCGGCGACTTGCTGCGCAAGGGCGCCAAGGCCCATCCGCGCTGACAGCTGCACGTCGTGCTGGACAACTACCACACCCCCAAGCACCCCGAGATCACCACGTGGCTGGAGAAGAATCCCAGGGCGCACCTGCACTTCACCCCAAGCTGCGGATCCTGGCTCAACCTCGTCGAGGTCTTCTTCGGCATCATCGCCCGCCAAGCGATCCGGCGCGGGTCGTTCCACAACGTCACGGAACTCATCGCCGCGGTCCGCGCTTTCATCGACGGCTGCAACGACCGATGCGACCCCTTCACCTGGACCAAGACCGCCGACGAGATCCTGCCGCACGCCACCGGTAAACGAGATTTCGATGCGGGACACTAGAAGCGATCGGGGCGGCAGCCCGACAACGCCGACTCGACGATGCCGTCGACCAACTCCCGCGCGATAAGGCGGCCCACGGCCGGGGCAAGCGTGACCGCCGCGTGCATCACCGCCAGGTAGAGGCCGGGGACCTCGGCGACCGGACCGACGATCGGCTCACCGTCGGCCGGCATGGGGCGTACTCCGAGTCGGGTGCTGAGCAACTCGACGCTGCCTGCGCCGCGGAACGTGGACCGGACGGCGGCCAGGGTCCGTTCGGGCGAGTCCGCGGCGGCGATCAGCCGGTCCGCGGCGACCTGCCGGAGATCGAAGTCCTCAGTGTTGACCACGGTGCGGACCAGACCGGCCGGCGCGCGAAGCCGCACCAGCGGGCACGGCGACGGCTCGACCGGGACACGCACGCCGAGCGGCGCGCCCAGCGCGGCCGTGGCAACACCGGCCGCCAACACCACGGTCGTACCGGCGAGGGGTCCTGCGGCCGTCTCGACCCCGGTAACCTGGCCCGCAGCGTCCCGGCGGACCGCGGTGACCGCAGTGTCCAGATGTACCCGGGCGCCATGGGCGCGGGCGCCCGCGACCAGCCGCTCTGTCCCGCCCACCGCGTCGACGGCGCCGTCGCCGCGTGCCCATACGGCCCACTGCGGGGGCTGCCGAAGGTTGGGCTCGAGCGTCATCACGGTGGCCGCGTCCACAATCTCCTGCCCGGGCCCGGCCTGCGGCGCGCCGTCCTCCGCGCGCCAGCTCAGTGAGCCGGACCAGATCACCGGCAGTCCCGGCAACTCCGCCTCAACTCGGCGGTACTCCTGCGTCGCGGTGGCCCGCATCCCGGCCGCCGGACCGGTACGCACGCCAGACGCTGCGACCCACGCGAACGAGTCCGCCGTCACGCCGGCGCCTGGCCGCCCGGCGTCGACCAACGTCACGCTGCCGCCCGCCCGGGCGGCGTGATAAGCCACCGACGCGCCGACAATGCCAGCTCCGACGACGACCACATGCCCACCCACCGGTGCGCTCACCACGTCGACGACCCTACTGTCCGCAGCGGCTCCGTCCGTACGGCCTAATAGGGCGACGCCCGCAGACTGACAACTACCCATGAACGGGATTCAGACACAGAACACCAGCAGCTCGCCGTCGCCGTTTGATTAGGTGCGGCGGACTTGAAATTTCAAGGTTGGATTGGGTGCAATCCAGGCCGCAAGGCAAGCTGATTTGCGGTTTGTTCCGGTTCGATTCCTAGCGTTGTGCCGGTGTGGACGCAAGCTTGGTCGAGCCGGTTCCACAGGTTGGCTAGCCGACCATCCGCCCGGTGCCCGCCTCGTACGCCCTCACCACGCCACGACCCGGCGAGCTGGCGCTCCACCATCGGCGCGGGTTCGCCAGCGGGCCCGGTAGGCCCGGGTGGACAGGAACGCCCGCACGGAGTCCACATCGATCCGACCGGGATCGTCGAGCTCGAACTCGGTTGCCATGCCCCGAAGTCAGCCAGAGTTGGCCACCACGGCGGTGACCTCCACCTCCAGCAGGGCCTCGGGCAGGAACAGCCGGGAGACCTCGACCGTGGTGCTGGTCGGGGGCTTGCCGGTGATGAACTTGCGCCGCGCCGCGCCGTACTCGGGCAGCAGGCTCATGTCGGTGAGGTAGGTCCGGATGTGCACCACGTCGTCGAAGCCGGCGCCGTGCGCGGCGAGCAGCGCGCCGATCGACCGGAAGATCGCCTCGGTCTGGCTGCCCATGTCGGCGCCGACGACGTTGCCGGACTCGTCGAGGGCGACCTGGCCGGACAGCACGAGCATGGTGGCCGAGCCGAGGTCGATGCTGGCGAGGTTGGCGTAGCGGTCGGCGAACGGGGCCGGCGCGGTGGGCGGGTTGTGAAAGGTGACGGTCACGGTTGTCCTGTCAGTCGTCGTCGAGGTGGGCCAGCAGCCGGAGCTCCTCCTTGGCGTGCCCGGCCGCCAAGTCCCGGACAGTGTCCAGCGCGGCGGACGCGACCGGCAACGGCTCCACCGCCATCGCCAAGCCGAGATCCTTTGCGGCTAGACCGATGGTGAAGTGCCCGCCGCGGGCGGTGGCGCGTTGCAGCACCCCGCCGAGCGGGCCGGCGGCGAGCACGTCGATCGCCAACTCCCTTGGCACGTCGAGGGAATCGGCCAGGCGCACGGTCTCGCCGAGCAGCGCCATGCCGGCCACCAGCGCGGTGTTGTTCACCAGCTTGACCGCGGCCCCCGACCCCACCCCTCCGCAGCGCACCACCGTGCCCAGCTCCGCGAGGACCGGCGCGACGCGTTCGAGGTCGGCGGGCGCGCCGCCGGCGAACATCCTGAGCCGGCCGGCCTCGGCCTGCCCGACGCCGCCGCCGACCGGCGCGTCGACCAGGCCAACGCCGGCGGGCAGCCGGCCGGCGATCCCGCGCACCGCATCGCGCCCGATCGTGGACATCTCCACAAGGCAGGCGCCCGGCCGGATCGCCGACAGCACGCCGTCGGGTCCGAACAGGACAGTCTCGACCGCGGGCGGGTCGGCCAGCATGGTGAGCACGAGGTCCGCCCCGGACGCGGCGGCGGCCGGCGTGTCCGCGGCGCGGGCGCCGGCGGCCACCAGCGGCGCGGTCCGCTCGTGCGTCCGGTTCCACACCACGACGTCGTGGCCCGCGGCCACCAGCCGGCGGGCCATCGGTGTACCCATGTGGCCGAGTCCGAGAAACGCAAGCATGCCGCGACGCTATGCTCGCCCGAAGGCATGCGACAAGTGAATGTCTCGCATGGATAGCATGCCGGAAAGGCATACCTGGAATGGACATCGTGTGGCTGGAGGTCTTCCGCGAGGTGGCGCGGCGGGGCTCGTTCACCGCGGCGGCGACCGCCCTGCGGTACACGCAGTCCGCGGTCTCCCGTCAGGTCGCGGCGCTGGAGCAGGACATCGGGGCCACGCTGTTCGACCGGGTGCCGCGCGGGGTGCGGCTCACCGACGAGGGCCGCTGCCTGCTCGAGCACGCCGAGGCGGTGCTCGGCCGGCTCGACACCGCCCGGCGTGACCTGGCCGCGCTCCGCGACCTGGACGCCGGGCGGCTGCGCATCGGTGCGTTCGCCACCGCGGACGCCGAGCTGGTCCCGCGCGCCATGGCCACGTTCCACGCCGAGCACCCCAACGTGGTGCTGTCGCTGGAAGAGGACCTCAGCCCGCAGCTGGTGTCGCGGCTGCGGGCGGTGGAGCTGGACATCGCGGTGGTCAGCGTCCCACCCGGACGGTCGCTGGACACCGAGGATGTGGACCTGGTGCACCTGCTGGACGATCCGATGATGGTGGCGATCCCGCGCGAGCACCGGCTGGCCCGGCGCCGCACGGTCCGGCTGGCCGAGCTGCTCGACGATCACTGGGTCGCCGGCTGGCCCGACCCGCGGGACACGCTGATCGCCACCGCGCTGCCGAGCGGGCTGCGGCCCGAGATCCGCTACGTCGTGCCGGGATGGACGGCCAAGCTCGGCCTGGTCGCCGCGGGCCTCGGCATCACGCTGGTG
The DNA here is from genome assembly GCF_035942955.1 of Actinophytocola sp. GTDB lineage: Bacteria > Actinomycetota > Actinomycetes > Mycobacteriales > Pseudonocardiaceae > DASYTH01. Next base: position 12,453 of record NZ_DASZCQ010000160.1, read on the forward strand.
CCCGGCCTTGCCGCCAGCACCGCACGGGCCGACATCCTGATCAAGCGGCTGCACCGGGACGACACGGACGTGCGCGCGGTGTACGCGGCGATCCCGGTCCGCACCACGCAACCCCCTGCCGTGCAACGGTTTCTCCGCATTCTCACCGACACCGTGCGCGAGTTGCGGGCCGAGCTGACCAGGCGCTCGCCGGGCGCGGTGGCGCGTTTGTCCAATGCGGGGGCCGGCGAGCGGGGATAGCGTCATCCACATGGACCTGCAACCACTCATGGAGGAGGCGGCGCGGGCCGCGATCGGGGTCGTGCGCAACGTCAAGGCCGACCAGCTCGCGCTGCCCACCCCGTGCCACGACTGGGATGTCCGGACCCTGGCCAACCACCTCACGTTCTGGACGGCGTTCCGGTCCGAGGTGGCCGCGCGCAAGCAGACCCCGCCGCCCGGCAACGAGAACGACGTGGACTACGTCACCGACGACTGGCCGCGAGTGTTCGAGCGGCAGCTGAACAAGGCGGTCGCCGCGTGGGCCGAGCCCGGCGCGTGGGAAGGCGTCACCGGGCTGGCCGGCGGGCAGTCGCCGGCACCGTTCATCGGCAAGATGATGATCGGCGAGCTGGTGGTGCACGGCTGGGACCTGGCACGGGCCACCGGGCAGAGCCTGACCGTGTCGCCGGAGCTGGCCGAGCACGTGTACGACGGCGTCGTCGAGTTCGCCGAGCAGGGCCGGGAGTACAAGATCTTCGGCGAGCCGGTGCCGGTGCCCGAATCCGCGTCCGTGCTGGACAAGGCGCTCGCGCTCAGCGGGCGCGACCCGAGCTGGACGCCGTAGGCCGGAGAACGCGAAACCCTCTATTGTCGGCTTCTGGCACCTGTCGAAGCGGACGTGGAGGGACACATGACGGACATCGGCGCGCGGCTGGGCGAGATCGTCGGCGCCGAGCACGTGCTCACCGGCGACGCCGTGTCCGCCGACTACGCGCACGACGAGGCGCTGACCGCCGAGCCGGTGCTGCCGGCCTACGTGGTCCGCCCGGCGTCGGCCGACGAGGTCGCCGGGGTGCTGGGGGTGGCTTCGCAGACCCGCACGCCGGTCACCGCGCGCGGCTCCGGCAGCGGCCTGTCCGGGTCGGCCGTCCCGCGCCCGGACGGGATCCTGGTGTCGTTCGAGCGGATGAACCGGATCCTGGAGATCGACACCGACAACCACGTCGCGGTGGTCCAGCCGGGCGTGACGCTCAGCGAGCTCGAGGAGCGCACCGCCGAGGCGGGCCTGGTCTACCCGGTGTACCCGGGCGAGCTCAGCTCGAGCCTCGGCGGCAACGTCGCGACCAACGCCGGCGGCATGCGCGCGGTCCGCTATGGCGTGACCCGCAACAACGTGCTTGGTCTGCAGGCCGTGCTGGCCACCGGCGAGGTGATCCGCACCGGCGGCAAGTTCGTCAAGGCCAGCACCGGCTACGACCTGACCCAGCTGATCATCGGCTCGGAGGGCACGCTCGCCCTGGTCACCGAGGCCGTGCTGAAGCTGCAGCCGCGCCAGCCGCACCAGGCCACGGTGCTGGCGCCGTTCGCCGACCTCGCGGCCGTGGCGCGCGCGGTGCCCAAGGTCGTGGGCAGCGGGATCGGCCCGCTCATCCTGGAGTTCATCGACGCGCTCACGATGGGCGCGATCACCTACACCGCCGATCTGCAGCTCGGCATCCCGGACCAGGTGCGGGACAGCTCCCAGGCGTACCTGGTGGTCATGCTGGAGAACCGGACCACCGAGCGGCTCGACGCCGACGTGGAGGCGGTCGGCGAGCTGCTGGGGGAGCTGGGCGCGGCCGACGTCTACGTTCTGCCCGGCCCGTCCGCGCGCCGGCTGATCGAGGCGCGGGAGAAGGCGTTCTTCACCGCGAAGTCCGCAGGCGCCGACGACGTGATCGACACCGTGCTGCCGCGCGCCGCCCTGCCCGAGTTCTTCGCCAAGGTGCTGGAGATCGCGCAGGGCAACCAGACCCTGATCGTCGGCTGCGGGCACGCCGGCGACGGCAACGTGCACCTCGCGGTATTCCAGAAGGACCCCGACATCCGCTACCGGGTGCTGCACGCGCTGTTCGAGACCGGCATCGGCCTCGGCGGCGCGATCTCCGGCGAGCACGGCATCGGCCGGGAGAAGAAGCGGCACTTCCTCGAGCTGGAGGACCCGAACAAGATCGCCCTGATGCGGCGGATCAAGCAGGCGTTCGACCCCGACGGAATCCTGAACCCCGGCGTGCTTTTCGACTAGGTAGGGACGACTCGACGTGACGATGAACGGCGCACAGGCACTTCTCCGCACCCTGGTGTCCGGCGGGGTGGACGTCTGCTTTGCCAACCCGGGAACCTCCGAGATGCACTTCGTCGCGGCGCTGGACTCGGTGCCGGAGATGCGCGGCGTGCTCGCCCTGTTCGAGGGCGCGGTGACCGGCGCGGCAGACGGCTACGGGCGGATGGCCGGGAAGCCGGCGGCCACGCTGCTGCACCTCGGGCCGGGCATGGCCAACGGGCTGGCCAACCTGCACAACGCGCGGCGCGCGCACACCCCGATCGTGAACGTGATCGGCGACCATGCCCGGTACCACAAGGGTTTCGACGCGCCGCTGGAGAGCGACATCGACGCGCTCACCGGGTGGCTGCACGGCTGGAGCCGGACGTCGAAGTCGCCCGGCGAGGTCGGCCAGGACGTCGCCGACGCGATCGCCGCGGCCATGACCGCACCGGGGCAGCAGGCGAACCTGGTGCTCCCGGCCGACGTGTCCTGGTCGGACGGTGGCGTGGTGGCGCCCCCGGTTCCGGCGCCGGCGCCGGCGACGGTCGACGGCGACCGGGTGGCCGAGATCGCGAAGGTGCTGCGCTCCGGCGAGCCGGTCGCGGTGCTGCTCGGGCACGGCGCGACCGCCGAGCGCGGCCTGCTCGCGGCCGGGCGGGTGGCCGCGGCGACCGGGGCGAAGCTGTTCGTGGAGACGTTCCCCGCCCGCTTCGAGCGCGGCGCCGGGCTGCCGGCGGTGGAGCGCCTCGGCTACCTCGCCGAGCAGGTGCAGTGGCAGCTGACCGGTGTGCGGCACCTCGTGCTGGTCGGCGCCCGCTCCCCGGTGTCGTTCTTCGCCTACCCCGGCAAGCCAAGCGAGCTCACCCCCGAAGGCTGCCAGGCCCACGTGCTCGCCGTGCTCGGCGAGGACACCGCCGACGCGCTGGACCAGCTCGCCGACCTGGTGGCCGCCGATGCCACGCCCGTGCTGCAACAGGCCGCCCGCCCCGCCCTGCCGTCCGGCGACCTCACCCCGCAGAACTGGGTGGACGTGATCGGCGCCCTGCTGCCCGACGGCGCCATCATCTCCGACGAAGCCAACACCTCCGGCCTGCTCCTCCCCGCCGCCACCGCCGGCGCCCCCCGCCACGACGTCCTCACCCTCACCGGCGGCGCCATCGGCCAGGGCCTCCCCGTCGCCGTCGGCGCCGCCGTCGCCTGCCCCGACCGTCCGGTCATCTGCCTCGAGGCCGACGGCAGCGCCATGTACACCGCCTCGGCACTCTGGACCATGGCCCGCGAGAGCCTCGACGTCACCACCGTCGTCCTCAGCAACCGCTCCTACGCCATCCTCCGCATGGAGCTGCAACGCGTCGGCGCCGCCGCGGCCGGCCCGAAGGCGGGCGAACTCCTCGACATCAGCCGCCCCGACCTAGACTTCGTGGCACTCTCTCAGGGCATGGGCGTCCCCGCCACCCGCGCCACCACCGCCGAGGAACTCGCCGACCAGTTCGGCAAGGCCCTCGCCGAACCCGGCCCCCACCTCATCGAGGCCATGATCCCCTCCCTGTTCTAACGCCAAAGCGATTTGCCGCCCGCCGCGCGGGCGGCGGGCGGCAGGGGCGGCTGTTGCCTCGGTTGTCGGTGCTGCTGCGGTCGCGGAGGTGGCCGATTAGTTCGGCGGGGCTTTCGCTGAGCCGGCCGGCACCTCATCGAGGCGATGGTCCCGCTCTGTTCCAGGTTTGAGCCAAAGCGATTGCCGCCGCGCGCCGCGCAGCGGCAATCGCCTCAGTTGTCGGTGCTGCTGCGGTCGCGGAGGTGGCCGGCTAGTTCGGCGGGGCTTTCGCCGAGCTGGGCCCGCGCCTCGTCGAGGTGATGGTGGCCCCTCTGTGTTCTAGCGTTGAGCCGATGCGATTGCCGCCGCGCTGCGTGCGCCGCGCTGCGGGGCGGCTGTTGCCTCGGCTGTTGGCGCTGCTGCGGTCGCGGAGGTGGCCGGCTAGTTCGGCGGGGCTTTCGCTGAGCCGGGCTCCCGCCTCGTCGAGGTGATGGTGGCCCCTCTGTGTTCTAGCGTTGAGCCGATGCGATTGCCGCCGCGCTGCGTGCGCCGCGCTGCGGGGCGGCTGTTGCCTCGGTTGTCGGTGCTACCGCGGTCGCAGAGGAGGCCGGCTAGTTCGGCAGGGTTCTCGCTGAGCCGGGCCCGCGCCTCGTCGAGGCGATGGTTCCCTTCCTGTTCCAGGGTCGTGAGTCTTTGTGGTGCTATTAGCGAGGATTTCGTCTGCGGGGTTTGGTCGGACGAATGGTTCGGGTTGTCGTTCCAAGCGCAGCAACAGCGCCTTGTCCGGGGGATCGAGACAGAGGCCGACGAGGTCGCCGGGCTCCGCCACGAACTGGGGATCGGTGGGCAGGTTCCAGGTCTGGACCAGGTGCGGCTTCAAGCCGAACGCCCGCCAGATCCGCGAGATCGTCGTCTGGGACATGCCCACCGACTGTGCCATCGAGCGCGTCGACCAGTGTGTGTCGCCGCGCGCGGGGGCCTGCTCCAGCGTCTTGGTGATCACCTTCTCGACCTGCTCGTCGGTGATTTTGCGGGGGGCGCCCGGGCGCGGCTCGTCCGACAACCCGTCCAGCCGCCTACGCACGAACCGGCCCCGCCACTTGGCAACCGTCTGTTCCCGGGTGCCAAGCGTCGCCGCAACGTCCTTGTTCGCCGCCCCCTCCGCGCACGCCAGCACGATCTTCGACCGGAACGTCAAGGCTCGTGGCGCCTTCCGGCGTCGGGACCACCGCCGCAGCGTCTCACGCTCTACAGTGGACAGAGCAAGCTCCGCCTTCGGGCGGCCGGTACGCGCCATGACAATCATCCTAGTAATTACGGCGCGAATTTCCGACTCGGGACACTAGTTGGATACGGCGTTTGGCTTCAGTGGTAGCTAAGTCGGACCCAAGTGGGCTGGCTCATTCTGCATACGAGCGATCTGTCAGCTTCAAATCAGCTGGGTGCTGGCGGACCTCAAAACACCTATTTGGAGTAATCGTATGTTGGACACCGACGCCCACTCATCCGCGCGGGCCGGGAACGGCGACATGTCGCGCACCCGGATGATGATTGACCTGCTCGCCAGGAACTGGCCTCGCCGGGCCCAGGTGAAGAAGGCTGAGCTAGAGCCGCTCTTCGTCCCGGGTCAGGAGGACTTCCTGGAGAACCTGTTGCCGTTTCGGGACATTTCGCATTTTCAGTCATGCTCGCCCGAACTCAAATCACGGGTACTGAGCTGCGGTTGGCTGATGTACAACGCGAAGACCCTGCAGATCGAGAGCGAGATCGTCAACCCGACCTGTCTCGACATCATGTCCGGGCAGTTGCCGGGTCTGAACGAGGAGAGCTCCCAGCTCGCCGTCAGCGAGGCCATGGTGGACGAGGTCTATCACATTCACCTGGTCGAGCGCGCGAGCCGGCTCACCCGCCGGCACCGCGGGCTGGAACACATTGTCATTCCGGAATTCAACCTGGTGCGGCACATGCGGCGGCGGCAGGACGAGTTCAGTGAGCCCTGGCAGAAGCGGATGGTCCTGTTCGCCACCGCGGCGGTTTCGGAGATCTTCTTCAGCGACTACCTGCTGCTGCTGAGCGACGCCGAGGAGATCCAGCCGTTCAACCGGATGACCACCGCCGCGCACCGGCACGACGAGATGGTGCACGGCCCCCTCTTCCGGTCGCTGACCGAGCTCTTCACGGCCGAGCTGACACCGGCCGAGCTGGCGCTGTTCGCCGAGCTCCTGCCCGAGCCGGTGACCTGGTTCGCGGATCGGGAGCTGGACATCTGGCTGGCGCTGCTCGAGCAGATCGAGTTTCCCAACGCCGAAGAGATGATCCGGGAGACCCGCGGCGCGGGCGCCGTGGACCTGACCGCCCTGGACTACTCCGGTGTGACCTCGATGGCGCGGGAGTTGGGCATGTTGGAGAACGCGGCCTGCCGTGAAGCGTTTCTCCGCCGCGGCCTCGAGCTCGACGCCCAGCCGGTGCCGGCGCCTCGGCCGTCCGGCGGGGGATCGCCGTGACGACGGACACGGCGTTCGCGACGGCGCTGCACGAGCGCACCGCCCTTCTCGAGGTCAGGCAGCGACGCACGGCGGCGGACGGTGTCCTGTTGCTGACCCTCGCCGACCCGTCCGGGCGGGACCTGCCCGCCTGGACGCCGGGCGCACACATCGATCTCGTCCTCCCGGACCTCGACCTGACCCGGCAGTACTCGCTGTGCGGTGATCCGGCCGACCGGTCCGAGTGGCAGATCGGCGTGCTCCAGCAGCCGGACGGCCGCGGCGGGTCGCGGTACGTGCACGAGGCGCTCCAGGTCGGCGCGAGCGTCGAGGTCCGGGGGCCGCGAAACAACTTCCCGTTGCTCCCGGCCGAGCGTTACCTGTTCATCGCCGGCGGCATCGGCATCACCCCGATCCGGCCGATGATCGCGGCGGTGACGGCCGACGGCCGGCCGTGGGAGCTGCTGTACGGCGGGCGCAGCCGCCGGTCGATGGCCTTCCTCGAGGACCTTGCGGCCTACGGCGACCGGGTGCGGGTGCATCCGGAGGACGAGGCGGGCCTGCTGCCGCTGGCCACGTTCCTCCTCGATCTCACCGCTGAGCTCGAGAACCCGCTTGCCGTCGCGCTGCCGGACTGCCTGGTCTACTGCTGCGGGCCCGAGCCGTTGCTCAAGGCGATCGAGGACTGGTGCTCCGGTTGGCCGCCCGGCATCCTGCGCACCGAACGGTTCGCCGCCCGCCGCGATCCCTCCGGGCAGGGGGACACGGGCTTCGACGTGGTGTGCAACCGTTCCGGGCTCACCCTGCACGTCCCCGCGGGCCGGTCCATCCTCGAGGTCGCCGAGGCGGCCGGCATCCCGGCCCTGTCGGTGTGCCGCGAAGGCGTTTGCGGGACGTGCGAGACCGTCGTCGTCGACGGCCGTCCGGAACACCGCGACTCGCTGCTCACCCCGGCCGAACGGGAGGCCGGCCAGACGATGATGATCTGTGTCTCACGCTCGTCGAGCGCACAGCTGGTACTGGACCTCTGACGGAGGGGCTCATGAAGGACACGACGAGGAGGGAGGTCATCGCCGTCCGGCACGTCGCTTTCGAGGACCTGGGACTGTTCGAGGAGGTGCTGACCGAACGCGGCTTTCGGGTCAGGTACGTGGATGTCGCGCGCGATCACCTCCTGCAGCAGCTCCGGGAGAGCGATCCGTCGTTGCTGGTCCTGCTCGGCGGACCGGTCAGCGCCTATGAGGACGAGAGTTATCCGTTCCTCAAGGCGGAGAAGGCACTCGTCCGGGACCGGGTGGCCCGCCGGCGGCCGTTGCTGGGAATCTGCCTGGGCGCTCAGGTGATCGCGTCCGCGCTGGGCGCCCGGGTGTACCCGGCGCGGCCGAAGGAGATCGGCTGGGCGCCGGTGCAGCTCACCGAGGCGGGAGCCGGCTCGCCGCTGGGCGAGCTGACCGGGCCGGTGCTGCACTGGCACGGCGACACCTTCGACCTCCCCGAGGGGGCGATTCACCTCGCCTCGACGCCGGCCTACCGGAACCAGGCCTTCGCCCTCGGACCGCACGTCCTGGGGGTGCAGTTCCACCCCGAGGTATCCAGTGACGCTCAGGAGCCCTGGCTGGTCGGGCACGCCCACGAGATCGCACACACCCCCGGGGTGACCGCAATCGGGCTGCGCGCGGCCGCCAGAGAGCAAGCCGGCATCCCGCGGCGGCAGGGCCGTCTGTTCTTCGGCCGCTGGCTCGACTGCCTGACGCATGCTCGGCTTCTGGAATGAGCGCCGGTGTCGGACGTGCCACGCTCGGTGCCTGGGCCGGCCGGGTGGCTAGCACTTCTCGTGCTGGGGGGCGGAGCTGGAGGGGCCGGAGTCGAGCTTCCACGCGCCGTCCTCCATGGTGAGGGGGATGACCACCCGCCAGTGGATGCAGGGTTCGGGAAGCTCGAGGGGGGCGTCGGCGACGTCCTGGACGCTGGTGAAGCTGATCAGCACGCGGCCATCGGCGGGGCCCGTCTCGATCCGCCAGATCGCGATGCTTCCATCCTTTGTGGACCGATAGTCGGTGCGCCACTTGAGCTCGGGCTGGTTGCCGGCGCGCCGGTCGCTGACCACGGTGCGCCAGCGGGCGTAGTCCCGGGCGTTGATCGCGTCGAAGTAGGTTTGCAGGAGGCCGCGGACGGTCTCGTAGCGCGGGTGCGCGGCGGCTTCCTCGGTGGGCATCACGGTGGGGCTGCCGGGCTGGTCGCTCGGCGGGACCGTGCCGGCGCTCGGCACCGCCGCGGCGGGCGGGGCGGGCTCGGGCGAGGCGTAGACCTGCCGCGCGACCAGGCCGCCGACCGCCGCCGCCAGCAGCGCGAGCAGCACCATGGGAAGCACCCAGCGCATGGGCCGAGCGTACGGTCAGCCGACGCGGTGCAGCCAGGTGACCGGGGCGCCGTCGCCGGCCCGGCGGAACGGCTCGAGCGCGGCGTCCCAGGAGGCGCCGAGCAGCTCGTCGACGCTGTGCGCGAACGACTCGCCGGCGCGGCTGGACGCGGCAAGGGCGCGCAGCTGATCCTCGCCGACCACGATGTCGCCGTTGGCGCTGGTGCGCGCCCGCCACAGGCCGAGGGTGGGCGCGAAGCAGTACCGCTCGCCGTCCACGCCGGGGCTGGGCTCCTCGGTGACCTCGAAGCGCAGCATCGGCCAGGCCTTGAGCGCGGACACCAGCTTGCCGGCGGTGCCGGGCTCGGCGGTCCAGGAGCACTCGGCGCGCAGCTGGCCGGGGGCCGCCGGCTGGGCGGTCCACTGTAGATCGACCCGGGTTCCAAGGGTGCCCGAAATAGCCCACTCGACGTGCGGACATACCGCAGCCGGCGACGAGTGGACGTACACCACGCCTCGGGTGTTGCCACGGGTGCTCACTGCTGACCTCCGCTGCTCGACGAGGATCGTCTTCCCCTACGTCCTCACGAGCGGCGTGGTGTCAGGCCCTATTGTGCCCTGCCACCCTGCACTTTGGCCACATTGGTCACGCGTGTGCGCCGAGCAGGGTAGCCGCGGCGACCGTGTCGACCAGCCCCACCCCCTTGTCGAAGCTCGACGTGTACGGCCCGACCTGTTGGTACGCGGCGCCGTTGGTGAACTTGTACGCGGTGGACTTCAGCGCGTCCTCGATCTCCGCGGGGGTGGCCGCCGGCTTGGCCTGGAACAGCTGCGCCACGATCCCGGTGATCTGCGGGGCGGCCATCGATGTGCCGCTGATCACGTTGTACGTGCCGATGTCCAGCAGCCCCGGACCGTTGCGCGGGTCCAGGCCCGTCGAGCAGATCGGCAGGTACAGCCGGCAGGCGGAGATGATGTTCTCGCCGGGCGCGGAGATGTCCGGCCAGGTCTGCGGCCGGGTGCGGTCGCCGCGCGAGGAGAACGACGACACCTGGCCGTCGCGGGTCCCGGTGCTCAGGTCGTTGTACGAGGCGACGGACAGGATGCCCGGGGTCGGGTCCTGGCCGGGCGGGTTGGACAGGTTGGCCGTCCCGTCTTGGGCACTGTCGCCGTCGTTGCCGTTCGCCCACACGGTGACCACGCCCTCCGCGGCCAGCGCGCGCTGCAGCCGGGCGGTCGCGGAGTTGGGGTCGAACTCGCCGCCGCCGCTCGGGCCGTAGGAGTTGTTGATCACCTTGATCGGCGGGCAGGTGGCCGCCGGAACCCCGGCGCCGCACGGGGCCCGGTGGTTCTCCAGCACCCAGTTCAGCGCCGCGTCCGCGCCGATGATCACGATCACCGCGCCGGTGGAGATGGACACGATCTTGGCGCCCGGGGCGGAGCCGCCGACCCTGGTCCCGTCGGTCAGGGTGAGCGGGCGGCCCGCGGCGATCCCGTTGACGTGGGTGCCGTGCCCGCCGAGCGCGAGCAGGTCGGTGTCCACAGTGGTCGGCACGTCCAGGATGCAGCCGGTGCCGGTGCTGCTCTCGTCGACGCAGACGCTCTTGAGGCTGCGCACCACGCGGGTCTGGCCGTCGGCCCCGCGGAACGCCGGATGGGTCGGGTCGATGCCGGAGTCGATCACCGCGACCGACACGCCGCGGCCGTCCAGCGGGCGGCCGTCTGCGCCGAGCAGGGTCTGCTGCGCGGCCAGGCTCCTGGTCGCCGTGGTGCCGGGGCTGGCGAAGAACCGGAGTGGGTCGTTGTGCTCGACGTACCGGACGCCGGGCCGCGCGCGGGCGGCCCGCACCTGGGCGGCGGTGCCGCCGGCCGCCACGACGCCGATCCGGTCGAAGCTGGTCACCCGGGTCAGGCCGGTTGCCCGGACGGCGGCGTCGGCCGCGGCGAGGTCGGCGCCGTGCACGAGCACGGTCATCGGCAGGGCGTCGGCCGCGGTGGCCAGCAGCCCGGACAGGGAGGCGGACACCGGCGCGAGCGGGCCGGGCGCGGCGGATGCGGGCACGCCGGCGCCGAACGTGGCGGCGACGAGCGCGGTGGCCAGGGCGGCAACCGTGGTGCGCATGGGGTCCTCCTTACCGGGAACCGGGGTGTCCAACTCAACGAGTGACACCCGGACCGGTGACGGAGAAAAGTGAAGGTGATTCGGCCCAATCCATACGGCACTCATCGCGGCTCGGCGATAACGTGGGAGCCGGCCCACCCGGCAACGCGAGGGTCTGGGAGGTACGCGGTGCGGCTGATTCGGCTCGGCGACGCGACATCGGACGTCGGCGTGGACGTGCGGGCGGCGCTGGCCTCGTGGGGGCGCGGCGACCCGGTCGTCGGTGGGATCGCGCTCACCGGGGTCAGGCCGCCCGGTTGCCCGCACCCGGTCGAGGCGATCGTGGTGCTGCCCCGCGGGATCCTCGTCGTGATCGGCGTGGACCTGCCCGATCCCGCGGTCCGGCTGGACGCTCCGCTGTCCGGCCAGTGGAAGACCGACGGCTGGCCGCTGGTCCGCGGCGACGGCGCGGTGAATCCCGGGGTCGAGGCCATGGCCGTGGCCGACGCGGTCCGGGCCCACCTGGAGCGGGCCAGGGTCGAGCCGCTGCCGGTCGGCACGGTGATCGCGGTCGGCCCGTACGTGTCCCAGGTGTTCCAGCCGACCGCCGACCTGCTGCGCGGCGTGCGGATTCTGCACCCGGAGCCGATGACGCTGCTTGGCGCCGCCCGTGAGCTGGCCGTGTACCAGGGGCGGTGCTCGGTCGACGGGGCGCGGCGGATCCTGGCCGCGCTCGACGCCGGTGCCGAGCTGGATCCGGCCGAGCTGGCCGCGGAGGGTTTCTCCACCGCCGCCGCTCCGGACCTGACCGCGGCCAGCACCACGCTGATCCCGAAGGTCACCGACCCCGAGCCGGTGCTCCCGCCGCCGGTCCGTCCCGTGCGCCCGAACGGTCAGCTGCGCTGGCTGCCGGTGGGCGCGGCGATCCTGGTGGCGCTGCTGCTGCTCACCGGGATCGTGGTGGCGGTGGTGTCCGCCGGGTCGGGCGCGACCGGCGCCACCAACCCACCGGCGCCAACGGCCCCGCCGACGCCCACCGGGATCCAGGTCGACGGCGTGTCGTTCGACCCCAAGGGCAGCAGCCGGGCCGAGGACTGCGCCAACCACGCCTACGGCGACCTGCAGGTCCGGCTGCAGCGCAGCACGTGCAGCCAGCTGATCCGGCTGCGCTACGAATCCACTTCGGACAACCACAAGGCCGCGATCCTGGTCGCGGTGCTGCGCTTCCCGGACAGCGCGTCGGCCGACGAGCTGCGCGCGGTGGCGGACAAGCCGGGCAGCGGCGCGGTGTCCGACGTCTCGGTCGAGGGCACCCCGTGGCCCGACGGCGGCAAGCCGTTCTTCGAGTCGGCCGCCTACGCCAGCGGCCGGGAGGGCACCAGCGTCAAGCTGGTGCAGGCGGTCTGGATGGACCAACCGTCCACACCGGACGACAAGACGCTCAAAGGCCTGGCGACACGGGCGCTGCAGCTGCCGGTGGAGGACTAGCCGCGCACCGCGGCGATCAGCTCGGGGGCGTAGCCGAACAGGCCGGGCAGGCCACCGGTGTGCAGGAACACCACGGTCTCGTTCGCGCCGATGTCCCCGGAGCGGACCGCGTCGATCAGCGCGGCGGCGGCCTTGCCGGTGTAGACCGGATCAAGGGTGATGCCCTCCGTGCGGCCGAACAGCCGGATCGCCTCCCACACGGCCTCGGTCGGCACGCCGTAGCCGGGGCCGAGCGCCCGGTCGGTCACCCGCACGTGATCCAGCGCCGGGACGGGCACGCCGAGCAGGGCCGCGGATTCGGCGGCCAGGCGGCGGATGTCGGCCAGCGACTCGTCTGGCGGGTGCGACACCGACGCGGCGTCCAGGCGCACCGGCCAGTCCAGCAGCGCGGTGCCGAGCGCGAGCCCGGCGGCGGTGCCGGCGCTGCCGATCGGGCACACGATCCGGTCCGGGCCCGGATCTCCCACCTGTGACCGCAGCTCCGCCGCGGCGGCGACGTAGCCGAGCGCGCCGACCCCGTTGGACCCGCCGACCGGCAGCGTGACCACGGACCGCCCGGCGGCCCGCGCCTCGGCGACCACCCGCCGGTAGGTGGCCGCGGTCTGCTCGTCGTCCTGGCAGATGTGCACGGCGGCGCCGTACAGCAGGTCGAGCGCGACGTTGCCGGAGCGCTCGTAGGCCTCCCCGGAACGCGGCACGGATCTGGTGAGCACCAGCTCGCAGCGCAGCCCGAGCCGGGCGCAGGCGGCCGCGGTCTGCCGGCCGTGGTTGGTCTGCACCCCACCGAAGGTGATCACCGTGTCCGCGCCGCCTTCCACCGCCTCGCCAAGCAGGAACTCCAGCTTGCGCAGCTTGTTGCCGCCGACGCCGAGCCCGTTCACGTCGTCCCGCTTGACCAGGATCCGCGGCCCGCCCAGCGCCGCGGACAGGCGCGGGCACTCCTCGAGCGGGGTCGGCCAGGCGCCCAGCGCGATCCGGGCGAACCGGGACAGGTCGACCGGCATTCGGACCTCCTTACGTCGCGAACGAAGCCGTGGTCGAGTAGCCGAGGACCGCCGCGCCGATGCCGGCCACCACGGTGAACGCCACGTTGGCCACGGCGAGGAACCGGGCCCGCTCCTGGGCCAGCCGGACGGTCTCGTAGCCGAAGGTGCTGTACGTGGTCAGCGCGCCGCAGAAGCCGGTGCCGAGGAACGCGGCCAGGTTGCCGGGCAGCGCGGTGCCGATCCCGGCGAGCACCCCGAGCAGCGCGGCGCCGGCGACGTTGACCGTGGTGGTGCCCCACGGAAACACCGAGTCGTGGCGCTGCTGGACGAACCGGTCGGCCAGGTAGCGCAGCGGCGCGCCGACCGCACCGCCGAGCGCCACCAGCAGCAGGATCATCGGGCCACCGCCGCGCGCCGGGTGGCCAGGCGGGTCAGGTGGACGCCCACCCAGACCGCCAGCACCGCGGCGGCGACCGTGCCGGCCAGGTAGGCGAGGCCGGTGAGCTCCGATCCGGGACGGAGCAGGGCACGCACGTCCTCCGCATAGGTGGAGAACGTGGTGAACCCGCCCAGCACGCCGACGCCGAGGAACGGGCGCAGCAGCAGACTCGTCCGGTACACCTCGGTCACCAGCACCATGAGCGCGCCGATCAGCAGGCAGCCGCCCACGTTGACCAGAAAGGTGGCCAGCGGGAACCCGCCGGGCGGCACGGCGATCGCGGCGGTCAGCGCGTAGCGGCCGAGCGCGCCGAGCGCCCCGCCGAGCGAGATGACGGCCAGCACGGCGCCGTGCGTGCGGGCGAGCTCCTGGCGCTGCTCCGGGATGTGCAGATCGATGTCCGGGTCGACCGGCCCGCCGGCCCAGTCGTGATCACCTGGCAACTCGCCTCCTTCGAGTGATGGCCATGCCGCCACACCGCGCCATTTGCCCCTCATCCCGCCGCCCGACCGATATTCTGCGTGCCGGCATGTGAACCGGATGCACCTGGAGGGACATCGTGGCGCAGAAGACCGTTGTCGAGCTGGTCGACGATCTCGACGGTGGACAGGCCGCCGAGACCGTGTTCTTCGCCCTCGATGGCGTGGACTTCCGCATCGACCTGTCGAGCGAGAACGCCGCCCGGCTGCGCGACACCCTGGCGGAGTACGTGGGTCACGCGCGCCGCGTCGGATCCCACAACCAGAAGGGTCGCGCCGGCACGCGGCGCAACGGCGACAAGCCCGACGTTCAGGCGATCCGGGAGTGGGCCCGCAACCAGGGCGAGACCGTCGCCGAGCGCGGCCGCCTGTCACACGATCTGCTGACCCGGTTCCAGGAAGCGCACAGCAACTAGCTGGGGTTTCGCCCCGCGGGGCGGGTGGGGGCGCCCTGGTTTGTGGGGTGGTCGGGTGGCGTCTGCGGGTTGGGCTTCAGCGGAGTCCGGCGTGTCCGCCTTCCCGCAGGCAGGTTCGGCACTCGTGCAGCCGTGTGACGCGTTCCGGTGGCCGACCTTGCCGGGGCCCTTGGTTTCCGGGGTGGTTTGGTGGCGTTGTCGGGCCGGGGTTCCAGCGTGGTCCGGCGCAGTGCTCACTGTTCGGGCGGGGAATTGCCGGTTCGGGCATTTTCGCGCCGGAATGGCGATCATGGGCGTCTTAGCATGACGGCGGGTCCGGCGGAGTAAACCGTGAATTAAGGTTGCTCCTTGTGAAGATCGCCGTACCTGCCGAGACGATGCCGGGCGAGCGGCGGGTCGCCCTCGTGCCGGAGCTCGTCTCCCGCCTGACCGATGCCGGCCTCGAGGTCGCGGTGGAACCCGCGGCCGGGGCGGCGGCTCGCTATTCCGATGATGCCTACCGTTCCGCCGGCGCCGCGGTCGAAGCCGACGCGCTGGACGGGGCGCAGGCCCTGCTGTGCGTGCAACCGCCCGCGATCGAGCAGGTGCACCGGCTCGACAAGGACGCGATCACGATCTCGTTCCTGCCGACCGCCCGTGAGCTGGAGCTGGTGCGGGCGCTGCGCGATGCCGGGACGACGGCGTTCGCCATGGAGCTGGTGCCGAGGGTGTCGCGGGCGCAGGCGATGGACGCCCTGTCGTCCCAGGCGCTCGTCGCCGGGTACCGGTCCGCTCTCATCGCCGCGGAGCGGCTGCCGCGGTTCTTCCCGCTGCTGATGACCGCCGCGGGCACCGTGCCGCCTGCGCGGGTGCTCGTGCTGGGCGCGGGCGTGGCCGGGTTGCAGGCCATCGCCACCGCGCGCCGGCTCGGCGCGGTCGTGCGCGCCTACGACGTGCGCGCGGCGGCGGCCGAGGAGGTGCGCAGCGTGGGCGCGGAGTTCATCGACCTGGACCTGCCGACGTTGGAGGGCGCCGGCGGGTACGCCAGGGAGGCGACCGAGGAGCGGGCTCGGCGGCAGCGGGAGCTGCTCGCGCCGCACGTGGCCGACGCCGACGCGTTGATCACCACGGCCGCGGTGCCGGGCCGGCCGGCGCCACTGCTGGTCACCCGGGAGATGGTGGAGGCCATGAAGCCGGGCTCGATCGTGGTGGACCTGGCCGCGGAGTCGGGTGGCAACGTGGAGGGCTCGAAGCCGGGCGAGGAGCTGACCGTCGGCAACGCCCGGGTCTGGGGCGGGCGCAACGTACCCAGCCAGATGCCGGGGCAGGCCAGCCGGTTGTACGCCACCAACGTGGTCAACCTGCTGCTGCTGATGAACGCCGACGGTGAGCTCAAGCCCGACCTGTCCGACGAGGTGCTCGCCGGGTGCTGCGTCACCCACGCCGGCGAGGTGCGGCACGGCCCGACCCGCGAGCTGCTCGGCGAGGACGCCGAGTGATGGACGGGGTCGCCCTGCTGACCGTGTTCGTGCTGGCGATCTTCGTGGGCTACGAGGTCATCTCGAAGGTGTCGTCGACCCTGCACACGCCGCTGATGTCCGGATCCAACGCGATCAGCGGCATCATCCTGGTCGGCACGATCGCGGTCGCCGCGCACACCGAGTCGGAGCTGATCTTCGCGCTCGAGCTCGTCGCCGTGGCACTGGCCGCGGTGAACCTGGTCGGCGGCTTCGTGGTGACCGACCGGATGCTGCGGATGTTCCGCGGCCGCCGGGAACGCCGGGAGGAGAACGTCAAGCTGTGAGCGGAGCTTGCGGAGCGAACCATTCAACGCTGCCCCGTCGCCGAGGGACGAGGCGACGGGGTTGCCATCACCGAGCTTGCGAGGAGAGGGAGTGACCGCCACCGGGGCCTCGCTGGGCTATCTGCTGGCCTCGGTGTGCTTCATCGTCGCGCTCAAGGGCCTGTCCTCGCCGAAGTCGGCCCGGCTGGGCAACGCGATCGGCGCGGCCGGCGCGCTGGTCGCCGTCGTGGTGGTGTCGCTCGTCGCGCGGCCGGACCGGCTGGCGCTGATCCTGCTGGCGATCCTGGTGGGCGGGGCGATCGGGGTGATCGCCGCCGAGCGCGTGCGGATGACCGCGATGCCGCAGATGGTGGCGCTGTTCAACGGCGTCGGCGGGGCGGCGGGCGCGCTCGTCGCGCTGCTGGAGCTGGCCGAGACCGGCGGCCGCGGCGACGTCGACCAGCTGGCAGTGGCGGCGTTCACCGTGCTGATCGGCTCGGTGACGTTCTCCGGTTCGGTGCTCACCTTCGCCAAGCTGCAGGAGCTGGTCACCGGCCGGCCGCTGATCTTCCCGGGAATGCGCCCGGTGGCCGCGCTGGCCGTGGCCGGGGCGCTGGCCGCCGGGATCCTGGTCCCGATCGGGACCCCGCTAGTCGTGGTGGTGCTGCTGGCCTTCGTCAGCCTCGGGCTCGGGCTGCTGCTGGTGCTTCCGGTCGGCGGCGCCGACGTGCCCATCGTGATCTCACTGCTGAACGCGTTCAGCGGCATCACGGTGACCGCGAGCGGCTACGTGCTCGGCAACGTGCTGATGATCGTGGCCGGCACCCTGGTCGGCGCCTCCGGCATGCTGCTGACCAAGCTCATGGCCAACGCCATGGGGCGGTCGCTGGTCAACATCATGTTCGGCGCGTTCGCCGGACCGTCCACTTTGGGCAGTACGGTGGAGACCGACCGGCCGGTCCGCTCGGCCGGCCCGGCGGACATCGCGATCCTGCTCGGGTACGCCCGCAAGGTGATCGTGGCCCCCGGGTACGGGCTCGCGGTCGCACAGGCCCAGCACACCCTGCGGGACCTCACCGACGAGCTGGAGCGGCGCGGGGTGACGGTGGAGTACGCGATCCATCCGGTCGCCGGCCGGATGCCCGGCCACATGAACGTGCTGCTGGCCGAGGCCGACGTGCCGTACCACAAGCTCAAGGAGATGTCCGTGATCAATCCGGAGTTCCGGACCGCGGACGTCGCGCTCGTCGTCGGCGCCAACGACGTGGTCAACCCGGCCGCGCACACCACCCCCGGCTCCCCGATCTACGGCATGCCCATCCTGGCCGCCGAGGACGCGGCCGCGATCGTGTTCCTCAAGCGGTCGCTGCGCCCGGGTTTCGCCGGCATCGACAACGAGCTGCTGCACGGCCCCAAGACCACCCTGCTGTTCGGCGACGCCAAGGACTCGCTGGCCAACCTCGTCGCCGCGGTCAAGGCTCTCTGAGCGGGTACGGTAATGATCCGGAGCTACTGGGAGGCAGGCAATCCATGGTGAACGAGTCCGAGGTCAAGGACACCATCCAGGTGGCCACCGACGTGACGGTGGACCATCTCGGCCGAATCGCGTCGATCATCGCCGGAGCCGTCCGGGACATCGCGCAGGAACTCGGCAGCTGGGCCAACGACATCCTCGAGGCGAGGGACACGGCCCAGCGCAGCCGCGCCGACGAGACCGTCGTCGACCCCGAATAATCGTCTAGCAGTTCTAGACATTATGTGAGATGTCTAGTTAGCCTAGACATCATGGTGATCGATGACGGGCTGCTCCGACGGGCCCGCGAGGCCGCCGCACGCCTGGCCGACGCGCAGCGCCAGACCGATCTCGCCAAGGCCGACTACCACCACGCGGTGCGGCGGCTCCACTTCGCCGGCGCGTCCATGCGGGAGATCGCCGACGCGCTCGAGCTCAGCCACCAGCGGGTGCACCAGATCATCGAGGCGACCGGCGGCACCGGCGGCTGGAAGGCGCGCAAGAAGGCCACCGCCGACCTGGCGTGCAGCTTCTGCGGCCTGCCCAAGGACGAGGTCACCAAGCTCGTCGCCGGACCGGGCGTGTTCATCTGCGACGAGTGCGTCCGCCTCGTGCACCGGGCCCGCAGCGGTTCGGTGGAAACCTCCCGCACCCGACTGGATCCGGTGCCGGCCGGCAGTCGCCTGGAATGCTCGTTCTGCGGTAAGGCCGCGCCGAAGGCGTCCACCCTGATAGCCGGGCCGGGCGTGCGCATTTGCGCCGAATGCCTGCAGCTGTGCGACGACGTCCTCGCCGCGTCAGAACCGCAGTCGTGAACCTTGGCGATCGTCGAGCTCGGGAATGCTCAGCCGCCTCAGCACGTTCTCCACGAACTCCGTCTTGCCGGCCGTATACGCTTCTCGGTCGTCGCCGTGCTGCTGAGCGAGCCGACGTTTCAGTTCCACGTACCGCTGTGCGAGCTGGCCGTCGCGACGTAGCGCGTCCCGGAATCTGACCATCTCCGCCCATTGGGGGTCCCCGGCCCGGACCAGGTGCAAATGCGCCTTCCGCCGTCGCTTCGAAGCGTCCGGCTTGACGAAGAAGCGCCGCCACGGTCGACAATCCAGTTCTGGAGGTATTAAACACCAACCGTCCGCCGCGAGTAACTCCGATGCTTGGTCAACCACCAGATTCAGATCGCCCACCGAGGCCATCAGGTCGATGATCGGCTTGGCGGCGAGCCCCGCGACCGCCGTGGATCCGATGTGCTCGACGCCATCGACCAGCCATGGCCCCAGCAACTCGGTCAGCCGTTCAGATTCCACCCTCGCCCGGACCGCCCACCGAGGATCATGCGGATGCACCTCAGGCCGTTCATATGCCCATGCAGGAGTAGGACCATTCATCACATCATCACTCTACCTTGACCAGGTGACAACGAGCGGCCATCGCGTGGACAAATGGCTGCGTCGTCGCACCTTGGAAGGACGCACGATCTAGCCTGACGAACCGTTGTCGGCAGTAAGGCAATTTCGTACCTGATCTAGGTGGACAAGGTCCTTGGGTCGTTGAAGCAGGAACTTGTAGTAAAGTACGCACTCAAGCCGAACAAACCGAAATCCACTCAGCCACTCGGCCTGGTCGATAAGCAGGTCGGTCTCCCAGTACCGCGGTAACCACTCGCTGAACACTTCTATCTTGCCGCCCCAGAACTGGATCAGCGGAATACCACGCAAGGGTCCGAAAACGGATACGCCGAGCCGCCGCGCCCGATCCCAGGCGGGGCCCCGGGCAATGATATCCAGATCCCCGATGGTCGGAATCATGCCGCGAACGTAGAGTGGTGCGCTACCGAAGATGGCGAAGTGATCCCGATCGAGATCCAGCTCGATCAGGCGGTTGAACAAGGAGTGTTCGGTAGGATCGAAAGACACCCGACTCGACGACATGACCGCTTCCTTCATCGCTCAATTAAGAGGTAGGAGTTTCGCCACGAGCGATTGACTGCAGGGTATCCAAGTCAAGAATCGTGATGCTCTGACGTCCTACTGAGAGTATGCCTCGTGCTTTCAAGGGACGAACGACCTTCTTCACTGAATCAGTTGAAATCCCGGCGAGTTCGGCCAGGTCGATTTGGCTGAAGCGGAGAACCTTCTTCCCGCCGGTGGTAATTCCAAGGCCTCTTGTCCAGAGGTCGACTATTGACTTGGCCAGTTTCTGGGCGCCGGCCAGTTGCGACTCGACCGTCATGTGGGTCGACTCCGCCAGTCGCTCCTGCAAGGTGTTGACCAGGGCCAATGTCGCGCGGAAATTGCTCTCCAGAAAAGTCAACCACTTGGTCGCCGAGAGATGGAGTGCCTCAACCTCTTCCAGGGCGAAAATACTGGCCGATCGCGGCTTGTTGCGAATTGCGGCCATCTCTCCGACCAGATCACCGGGACCGCGTATGGCGACGACTCGACGTGGAGAGCCGGCAACGACCTTGACATGCCCCTTGCGAATAAGCAGGACGAAGGTCGTCGTCTCGCCTTCTCCCATGAGAATGTTGCCCTTGGGAAAGCGGATCACATCCCCTATCGCCTCCAAAGTGGAGATTTCCTCCTCCGTGAGGCGGACGTCTAGCTGATAATGGGCGACATCCTCCATGCAGCTAAGTGTACTCCTACACCTAGCTTGGTGCCAAGGTCCAGCTTCCGGATCATGGCGGCCGAACTCCGCCCCAGAGATCAATCCAGTACGCGCGCGGAACCAGCTGATCGAGCAGGGCTTGCTCCCGCCGGGGCAGATCGGCAACGCGCCGCCACCGATCGGCCGCCAGCCCGACCCCATCGCAACGGAAAGACCCCGCGGGTGAGACTGTCCAATCTCTACAGCCGAATGTTCAGTGGGCACCGCGGCCGGGCGAGGATTCGGCGAGTCGAGGGGCGCCGGGTTGATGGCCTCGTCGACCGCGAAAGCCGGCGTCGCGGGTCCTGCCGACCCGGACTGCGGCGCAACACCAACCCTCATGACCGCGAACGGTTTCGGGCCTGGGATGCGGATGGGCTAGACGGGGATGTTGCCGTGGGGCGCCGCGGCCGGCGGAGGCGGCGGCGAACTTGCGGCGGGTGTGGACCGGGCCGATGACCTCGTCCACCACAAGAGCCGGTGTCGAGTCCCTGCCGACCCAGACCGTGGGGAGAGGCTGTTGCCACGCCGCGCGCGGCGCGGCAACGACCGCATGACCGCGAACGGTTCGGGCCCGTGGTGTGGATGGCTACAGCCGAATGTTCCGTGGGCGGCGTGGGCGGCGGCGAGCTTGCGGCGGGTGTGGACCGGGCCGGTGACCTCGTCCACCACGAGAGCGGCGTCGCGCCCCCTGCCGACCCAGGCCATGTGAAGAGGTTGGTGCTGCGCAGCGCGCTGCGCGCGCGGCGCAGCAAACAACCTCACGATCGCGAACATGTTCGCGCCCGTGGATGGCTACCGGGAATGCTCCCGTGAGCGCGGCCGGCGAGGGTTCGGCGAGTTGAGGGGCGCCGGGTTGATGGCCTCGTCGACCGCGAAAGCCGGCGTCGCGGGTCCTGCCGACCCGGACCGCGGGGGAGAGGTTGTTGTCGCGGCGCGCGGCGCGACAACAACCGCACGGCCGCGAACGGGGTTGGGCCTGGGGGTGTGGATGGGCTAGAGGGGGATGTTGCCGTGGGCGCCGCGGCCGGCGGGGGCGGCGGCGAGGGCCTCGGCGAGTTTGCGGCGGGTTTGGGCGGGGTCGATGACCTCGTCGACGACGCCGATGGCCATGGCGCGGTCGACGCCGCCGGCGATCATCTCGTGCTCCTCGGTGAGGCGGGCGTGGAGGGCTTCGCGCTCCTCCTCGGGGGCGGCGGCGAGCTTCTTGCGGTGCAGGATGCCGACCGCGGCCTTGGCGCCCATGACGGCGACCTCGGCCTCCGGCCAGGCGAACACCGTGGTGGCGCCGAGCGCGCGGGAGTTCATCGCGATGTACGCGCCGCCATAAGCCTTGCGGGTCACCAGCGTCACCCGGGGCACGACGGCCTCGGCGAAGGCGTGCAGGAGCTTGGCGCCGCGCCGGACCACACCTTCCCACTCCTGGCCGACGCCGGGAAGGTAGCCGGGCACGTCCACCACGACCAGCAGTGGCACGCCGAACGAGTCGCACATGCGCACGAACCGGGCGGCCTTCTCGGCCGACAGCGAGTCGAGGCAGCCGCCCTTGCGCAGCGGGTTGTTGGCGATCACGCCGACGGTGCGCCCGCCGAGCCGGCCGAGCCCGACCACGATGTTGGGCGCCCACTTGGCCTGCAGCTCCTCGAACATGGAGACGTCGCCGTCGTGGTCGAGGATGCCGCGCAGCAGCGGCTTGACGTCGTATGCGCGGTTGGCCTGCTCGGGCAGCAGCACCCGCAGGTTCTCCTCCTTGCGCACGGTGTGCAGGTCGAACAGGCCGGGCCGGGCGAACAGCGAGGTGATCCGCCGGGCCCGCCGGTAGGCGTCAGCCTCGTCGGTGGCGAGCACGTGCACCACGCCGGAGCGCCGGCCGTGCGCCTCGGCGCCGCCGAGGCCCTCCTGGTCGATCTGCTCACCGGTGACGCTGCGTACCACGTCCGGCCCGGTGACGAACACCCGCCCCTCCGGCGACATGATCACCACGTCGGTCAGCGCCGGCCCGTAGGCGGCGCCCCCGGCGGCCGGGCCGACCACCACCGAGATCTGCGGGATCCGGCCGGACGCCCGGATCATCGCGGCGAACACCTGGCCGACCGCGTCCAGCGACTCCACGCCCTCGGCCAGCCGCGCCCCGCCGCAGTGCCAGACCCCGAGCACGGGGCAGCGCTCCCGCACCGCGGTGTCGATCGCCTCGACGATGTGCCGGCACCCCTCGGTGCCCATCGCGCCACCCATCTTGGTGGCGTCGGTGCAGTAGGCGATCACCTTGGTGCCGTCGATGCGCCCACGCACCGCGTACACCCCGGACGAGTCGGCCGGGTGCAGCGGTGCCATCGAGCCGGGGTCGAGCAGTGCGGTGAGCCGGACCTCCGGTTCTCGGGGGTCGAGCTGGCGCGCACCGGGCCGCGTGGCCACTGCGGTCATCAAGTGCTCCTCGGATAAGTGGACATCCACAACCGGATCAGGCGGCGGTGAAGGCCAGGGCGACGTTGTGGCCGCCGAAGCCGAACGAGTCGTTCACCGCCGCGGACAGCTCGAGCTTGCGCGGCTCGCCGGCCACCACGTCGAGCAGCACCTTCGGATCGAGGTTGTCCAGGTTCAGCGTGGCGGGAACGACCCCGTCGTGAATGGACAGCACCGTGATGATCGCCTCGACCGCGCCGGCGGCGCCAAGCAGGTGCCCGAACGAGCTCTTCGGCGCGGTGAGCACCGGGTGGTCGCCGATGGCCTTGCGGATGGCGACGGTCTCGGCCACGTCGCCGACCGGGGTCGCGGTGGCGTGGCAGTTCACGTGGCCGACGTCGGCCGGGTCGATCCCGCCGCTGCGCAGCGCCGACGCGATGGCCCGGGACTGGCCGACGCCCTCGGGATCCGGGGCGGTGATGTGGTAGGAGTCCGCGCTGGTGCCGATGCCGGCGAGCTTGGCGTACACCTTGGCCCCGCGGGCCGCCGCGTGGTCGGCCCGCTCGAGCACCACGACGCCCGCGCCCTCGCCGAGCACGAAGCCGTCCCGGTGCACGTCGAACGGCCGGGACGCCTTCGTCGGCTCCTCGTTGCGCGTGCTCATGGTCCTGGCCTGGGCGAAGCCGGCCAGGGTGATGCTGGTGATGGCCGCCTCCGCGCCACCGGCCACCACCACGTCGGCCTCGCCGGAGCGGATCATCCGCCAGCCCCAGGCGAGGGCCTCGGCCCCGGACGCGCAGGCCGACACCGGGGCGTGCACCCCGGCACGCGCCTTGAGGTCGAGGCCGACGTGCGCGGCGGGCCCGTTGGGCATGAGCATCGGCACGGTCAGCGGCGACACCTTGCGCAGGCCGGCGTTCTCCAGCAGGTCGTCCTGGGCGAGCACGGTCAGCACGCCGCCGATGCCGGTGCCGATCACCACGCCGAGCCGGTCGGGGTCGACCTGGTCGACATCGCCCGGCTCGCCGAGCCCGGCGTGCCGCCACGCCTGCCGCGCGGCGACGACCGCGACCTGCTCGCAGCGGTCAAGGCGGCGTGCCTCGACCCGCGGCAGGACCTCTGTCGGCTCCACCGCGAGCCGGGCCGCGATGCGCACCGGCAGCTCGTAGCGGTCGATCCACTCGTCTTCCAGAGTGGTCACCCCGCTCCGCCCGGCAAGCATGCCGTCCCACGTGGACTGGACATCCCCACCGAGCGGTGTGGTGGCGCCCAGTCCGGTGACAACAACCTCGACGTCGCTCACTGCCCCTCCGTAGCGAGAAAACTCATGCGTTCTTGGAGACGTAACTCACCGCATCGCCGACGGTCTTGAGGTTGGCGAGCTCGTCGTCCGGGATCTTCACGCCGAACCGGTCCTCGGCCTGGACGGCGATCTCGACCATCGACAGCGAGTCGATGTCCAGGTCGTCCACGAAGGACTTCTCGGCGGTCACGTCCTCGACCGCGACGCCGGCGACCTCCTCGACGATCTCGGCCAGACCCTCGAGGATCTCGTCCTCGCTCAGGCCCTTGGCGCTGCTCTCGTTCTCCATCGAGTCTTCCCTTCCGTGCTTGTAACTACTGGTCGTCCACCGGGGTAAGCTACCCGCCGGAGCCATTGGCGTTGCGCTACGGGCAGATCACGACCTGGCCCGCGTAGGACAGCCCGGCGCCGAACCCGATCAGCAGGGTGACGTCGCCGGAGTGGATCCGCCCGGCGGCCCGCATGTGGTCCATGGCCATCGGGATGGATGCCGATGAGGTGTTGCCCGAGTACACGATGTCGTCGGCGACCACCATGTCGTCCCGGGCGCCCTGCTTGCGCAGCCGCTTGGCGATCGCCTCCACGATCCGCAGGTTCGCCTGGTGCGGGATCAGAACGTCCACATCGGACGGCTGCAGCCCGGCCGCCTCCAGCGCCCGCAGGGCGATCGGCGCGATCTGCGTCGTGGCCCAGCGGAAGACCGACTGGCCTTCCTGGAAGATGTACTTGCCGTCCCGCATGTAGATCATGTCGACCAGGTCGCCCGCGGTGCCCCAGACCACCGGGCCGATGCCCGGCTCCTCGGCCGGGCCGACCACCGCGGCGCCGGCCGCGTCGGCGAAGATGATGGCGGTGCTGCGATCCACCGGGTCCACCACGTCGGTCAGCTTCTCCGACCCGATCACCAGGGTCCGCTTGGACGATCCGCAGCGCACCAGGTCGGAGGCGACCCCGAGGCCGTAGCAGAAGCCGGCGCAGGCGGCGTTGAGGTCGAAGGCGCCGGCCCGCTTGATGCCGATCCGGTCCGCGACCGGCGCGGCGTAGTTGGGGATGGGTGTCAGCGACGTGCAGTTGGCCAGGATCACGGTGTCCACATCGGACGGTGAGAGACCGGCGTCGGCGAGCGCCTTGGAACCGGCGACCACGGCCATGTCCTCGGCGCTCTCGTCCTTGGCGGCGAACCGGCGCTCGATGATGCCGACCCGCTCGCGGATCCACTGGTCGGTGGTGTCCATGACCTTCGACAGGTCCTCGTTGGTGACCACCTGCTCCGGCTGGGTGCTGCCGATCCCCAGGATCCTGGTCGCCTGCGCCCCGCGCGCCAGCCGCAGTGTGCTCACGTTCCGCTCCCCTCGCTGGTCAGCTCGGCCACCTTGGCCAGGTCATCGGGCACCTTCAGCGCCACGGTCGGGGTTCCCTTCAGCTCGCGCTTGGCCAGTCCGGTCAGCGTGCCCGCGGGCGGCAGCTCGGCGATCGCGTCGACGCCCAGCTCCGCCATGGTCGCCATGCAGGCGTCCCACCGCACCGGGCTGGTGACCTGCGCGACCAGCCGGCCGAGCACCTCGGCGCCGCCGGTCACCGGCCGACCGTCGGCGTTGGACAGCAGGGTCCTGGTCGGATCGGCGACCCGGACGTCCTTGGCCCGCTTCTCCATGGCGGCCCGCGCCGGCGCCATGTACCGGGTGTGGAACGCGCCGGCCACCTTCAGTTTGATGATCTTGGACGCCGGGCGCTCCTTGGCCTCGGCGATCTTGTCAAGCGCGTCAAGCGGACCCGCCGCGACGATCTGCCCCGCGCCGTTGCGGTTGGCGGCCACCAGGTCGAACCCGCCCAGCCACGCCTGGACCTCGTCCGGGTCGCCGCCCATCACGGCGGCCATCCCGGTCGGCTCCAGCGCGCACGCGGCCGCCATCTCGCGACCCCGCACGGCGGCCAGCGCCACGGCGTCGTCCTGGCCGAGCACCCCGGCCATGGCCGCGGCGGCCAGCTCGCCGACCGAGTGGCCGGCGACGACGACGTCCGCGGGCAGCGTCACCCGCCGCTCCAGCTCACCGAAGGCGAGCAGCGCAAGAGCCACCACGAGCGGCTGGGTGACGGCGGTGTCCTTGATCTCCTCGGCGTCCGCCTCGGTGCCGAGGCGGATCAGGTCAAGGCCGGTGAGCTCGGACCACCTGATGACCGTGTCGCGCGCCCCCTCCAGCTCGAGCCAAGGGGAGAGCATGCCGGGAGACTGGGAGCCCTGACCGGGCGCGAGCAACGCGAGCACCTGTCCACTCTCCCGGCTGCTCCCGGCACCCAGCCATGTCGACAGGTACGAAATCTAGTACGGGCGTCTTGTAGGTATCCTACAAAGGTTACCGTCGCATGAACCTTCTTTACCAAGAAACGTTGTTCACTGCGTACCCCTGGCTACCAGATCCCGCGGGACCGCGACAGCCGCCCGACCGCCAGCGCCACGCGGAGCACCAGCGCGTCGCGGGGCTGGCTGGCGTTGCAGCCGGTCAGCTCCGCGGCCTTGCGCAACCGGTAGCGGACCGTGTTCGGGTGGACGAACAGGGTGCGGGCGCAGCTCTCCAGCACGCCGCCGGTCTCAAGGTAAGCCTCGACGGTCTCCAGCAGCCCGCCCCCGGCCTGCTCGAGGGGTTTGGCGACGCGCTCGATGAGCTGACGCTCCGCCTCCGGGTCGCCGGCAAGCGCCCGCTCGGGCAGCAGGTCGGTCGAGCGCACCGGGCGCGGGGCCGCCGGCCAGGCCACCACGGCCCGCAGGCCGGACAGCGCGTCGGCCGCGCTGCGGTGCGCGTCGGCGATGCTCGACACGGTCGGGCCGGCCACCACCGGCCCGCCGCCGAACGAGTTGCCCATCTTCGCCAGCACCTTGGCGTCGGCCGGCAGCTCGGTCGGGCCGGCGAGCAGCACCACCAGCCGGGCGCCCTGCACGCCGAGCAGCACCGGCCGACCCACCCTGGCCGCCCGGCTGCGCACCTCGTAGATCACCGTCGGCGGGTCGTCCGACGGCGGGTTGCCGACCAGCACCGTGGCCGCCGCCTCCATCTCCCAGCCCAGCGCGGCCGCCCGGGACAGCAGCGACTCCTCGGCGTCGCCGCGCACGATCCCGTCGACCACCGAGGCCTCCAGCCGGGCGTCCCACGCGCCGCGCGCCTCGGCCGCGCTCGCGTAGGACATGGCCGAGGTGAACGCCACCTCCCGGCCGTAGCGCAGCACCGCCTCGGACAGGATCTGCCGCTCGGTCTCGTCCGCGGCCAGGTCGGGCACCTGGCGCTCGAACACCTCCAGCGCCACCCGGACCAGCTCCACGGTCTGCCGCAGGCTGATCCACCGCGACAGATCCTGGGCGTCCGCCCCCCGGAACGCGTCCGCGGTCAGCTTCAACGCCTGACGCTGATCGCGCAGCCACGCGGTGAACCCGGCCACCCCGGTCTGCGCGATGAACAGCACGCTGGCCCGCTGATCGGCCGGCATCCGGGAGAACCACGGAAACTGCTCGTCCATGGCGGCCACCGCGGCGGAGGCGAGCTTGCCGGACGCATGATCGAGCGCCCCGAACGTCTCGGCCGACAGCCCACCCGCGGAACCGCTCATAAGGCCAGCGTAGGCGGCCCATCCCGGTCGAGACCGAACAGGCCGCCTGGCGAACTCGGTGCGCTCGATGCCAGGCGGCCCATCTCCCCGGTCCCCACCGGTTCCTCCACTATGGACGGATATTGATCACCGTGCCACCCACGTCCCCCGATCGTGGCATGTCGCCTTGCCCGGCCCCGGGTTCCGGCCGGCATTCGGCGGAGTGTCCAGTGTGGACAAGGAGGCGCAGAGCCACCCGGGGCGCCGGAGAGAAGCTCGCCAAGCTGAAGCGCGCCGCCGCGCGCTGCGCGCGGCGGCGGCACGCCCCAGCAATTGCGACTGCGCTGCACCCGCATCGGGGTCGGGGAGCGAAGGTGGCCTTCCCTGCGATGGCGGCCGCCTTCGCCTGCCCTACAGGGCTCCCTGCAGCAGGGCGCGGTGTGCGGCCACCCAGTCGTAGCCGGCGCGTGCGTGCGCCAGCCTCGATTCCGCCAGCAGCGGTCCTGCCACCACAGGATGGTGTCCGCCAAAGAATCGCGGTCGACGGTTCATTCAGCGACTGCGGCGGCTGTGCGCCCGCCGGGGTCGGGGGAGCGGAGGTGGCCTTCCCCGGCGATGAGGGCCGCCTCCGCCTGCCTCACAGGGCTCCCTGCAGCAGGGCGCGGTGTGCGGCGACCCAGTCGTAGGCGGCGTGCACGGCGGCGGACGCGCCGGAGTCGCGCAGGTGCGCCATTGCCGGGTCGCCGTTGGCCGCGCCGGCCTCGATGCCGCGCCAGCAGCGGTCCTGCCACCACAGGATGGTGTCCACCAGATGGGCCCGGTCGAACGGGCCGTAGGCGTCGCACATCGCGCGCAACCGGCTCACGGTCGCGCCGAGGTCGGTCACGGACGGGCCGAGGTCGAGATAGGTCCAGCACATGTGCGCCACGTCGTGCACGCGGTCGCCGGGCGCGGCGATGTCCCAGTCGATGAAGGCGACGGGGATCAGGCCCCGGCCGCCGTCGTCCCGGTACACCGTGTTCTTGGGCGACAGGTCGTTGTGGCACACCACCTCGTGCGGCGCGGCCAGCGAGGTCCCGGCCGTCAGGTCGTGGAACTGGCGGACCAGCCGGGCGACGGTGACCAGGCTCCTGGTCGAGCAGACCCCGTCCGTCGGTGACCGCCAGGCGACGTAGCCGTCCACGAACGACAGGACCTCGCGGCCGTGAGCGTCCACACCGAGCAGTCGCGGGGCGCCCGGCCATCCGTGCCGCTCGAAATGCCGCAGCAACCGGTGGACGAACTCGGCGCGGTGCCCCGGCCGGCGGCGCACCGTGTCACCGACCCGGACCACGTCGCTGACGAAGCCACCGGGCAGCGGAAGCTCGGTCACCGCGGCGGCGGGTCAGGCGACGCCGGGGTCGGAGGTCTGCGGACCCGCGGCGGACACGTCGTCGATGCGGTACCGGCGGGCCGCGTCCACCACCGCCGACCGGTCCACCTCGCCCCGCCGGGCCAGCGCGGCCAGCGTGCCGACCGTGATCGACTCGGCGTCGACGAGGAAGTGCCGCCGGGCCGCCGGGCGGGTGTCGGAGAAGCCGAACCCGTCGGTGCCGAGCGTGACCATGTCGGTGGGCACCCACGGCCGGATCAGGTCGGGCACCGCACGCATCCAGTCCGACACCGCGATCACCGGGCCGGACGCTCCGGCCAGCGTCCTGGTCACGTACGGCACCCGGGGCTCGGCCTCGGGGTGCAGCAGGTTGTGCCGGTCCACCTCGACGGCGTCCCGGCGCAGCTCCGACCACGACGTGGCGGACCACACGTCGGCCCGCACGCCCCACTCGCCGGCCAGCAGCTCCTGGGCCTTCAGCGCCGACGGCATGGTCACGCCGGACACCAGGATCTGCGCCCGCGGCCCGTCGCCGTCGGCGGCCGGCCGGTACCGGTAGAGCCCGCGCAGCAACCCTTCCACGTCGAGGTTCTCCGGCTCGGCCGGCTGGACGTACGGTTCGTTGTAGACGGTCAGGTAGTAGAAGATGTCCTCGGCCTGCTCGCCGTACATCCGGCGCAGCCCGTCCCGCACGATGTGCGCGATCTCGAACGACCACGCGGGATCGTAGGACACGACCGCCGGGTTGGACGCCGCCAGCAGCAGCGAGTGGCCGTCGTTGTGCTGCAGCCCCTCGCCGGTCAGCGTGGTCCGCCCGGCGGTGGCGCCCAGCAGGAACCCGCGGGCCTGCTGGTCGGCGGCGGCCCACAGCTCGTCGCCGGTGCGCTGGAAGCCGAACATCGAGTAGAAGATGTAGATCGGGATCATCGGCTCGCCGTGCGTGGCGTACGCGCTGCCGGCCGCGATGAACGACGCCGTGGAGCCGGCCTCGTTGATCCCCTCGTGCAGGATCTGGCCCTGCTCGCTCTCCTTGTAGGACAGCATCAGCGACGCGTCGACCGACGTGTACAGCTGGCCGAGCGGGTTGTAGATCTTCTGGGTCGGGAACATGGAGTCCATGCCGAACGTGCGCGCCTCGTCCGGGATGATCGGCACCAGCCGCGGGCCGACCTCCGGGTCCTTGGCCAGGTCCCGGACCAGCCGGACGAACGCCATCGTGGTGGCGACCTCCTGCTTGCCCGAGCCGCGCCGGATCACGTCGTAGACCTTGTCGCCGGGCAGCACCAGCGCCTTGGACTTGCCCCTGCGCTCCGGCACGAACCCGCCGAGCTGGCGGCGCCGCTCCAGCAGGTACTGGATCTCCGGCGCGTCCGGGCCCGGGTGGTAGTACGGCGGCAGGTACGGGTCGCGCTCGAGGTCGGCGTCGGAGATCGGGATGCGCAGCGTGTCCCGGAACAGCTTCAGGTCGTCCAGCGCCATCTTCTTCATCTGGTGGGTGGCGTTGCGCGCCTCGAAGTGCGGCCCGAGCCCGTAGCCCTTGATGGTCTTGGCGAGGATCACCGTCGGCTGGCCGTGGTGCTCGGTGGCCGCCTGGTAGGCCGCGTACACCTTGCGGTAGTCGTGGCCGCCCCGCTTGAGGTTCCAGATGTCCTGGTCGGTCATGTTCGCGACCAGCTCCTTGGTGCGGGGGTCCCGCCCGAAGAAGTGCTCGCGGACGAACGCGCCGTCGTTGGCCTTGTAGGTCTGGTAGTCGCCGTCCGGGGTGGTGTTCATCAGGTTGATCAGCGCGCCGTCCCGGTCGGCGTGCAGCAGCGCGTCCCACTCCCGGCCCCAGATCACCTTGATCACGTTCCAGCCGGCGCCCCGGAAGAACGACTCCAGCTCCTGGATGATCTTCCCGTTCCCGCGGACCGGCCCGTCGAGCCGCTGCAGGTTGCAGTTGATCACGAACGTGAGGTTGTCCAGGTCCTCGTTGGCCGCGACCTGGATCAGCCCGCGGGACTCCGGCTCGTCCATCTCGCCGTCGCCGAGGAAGGCCCAGACGCGCTGGTCGGAGGTGTCCCTGATGCCCCGGTCGTGCAGGTACCGGTTGAACCGCGCCTGGAAGATCGCGTTCATCGGACCGAGCCCCATCGACACGGTGGGGAACTCCCAGAAGTCCGGCATCAGCCGGGGATGCGGGTAGGACGGCAGCCCGCCACCAGGGCCGGCGTGCGACAGCTCCTGGCGGAACCCGTCGAGCTGATCGGTGGACAGCCGGCCCTCAAGGAAGGCGCGAGCGTAGATGCCGGGGGAGGCGTGCCCCTGGATGTAGATCTGGTCGCCGCCGCCCGGGTGGTCCTTGCCGCGGAAGAACCAGTTGAAGCCGACCTCGTAGAGCGTGGCGGAGGAGGCGTAGGTGGAGATGTGCCCGCCGACGCCGACGCCGGGGCGCTGCGCGCGGTGCACGGTCATGGCCGCGTTCCACCGGATCCACGCCCGGTAGCGGCGCTCCACCTCCTCGTCGCCGGGGAACCACGGCTCCCTGTCGGTCGGGATCGTGTTGACGTAGTCCGTGCTGGTCAGCGCCGGTACGCCGACCCGGCTCTCCCGGGCCCGCTCGAGCAGCCGGAGCATGAGGTACCTGGCGCGCTGCTGCCCGCCGCTGGCGAGCACGCCGTCGAAGGACTCCAGCCACTCGGCCGTCTCCTCGGGATCGATGTCCGGGAGGTAGGCCGCCAGCCCGTCGCGGATAACCCGGACCCGCTCCGGTTTGCCGACGCCGCTCGCACTGCTGTTGGTAGCCAAAGGGATCTCCATTGCCTCCGGTGTTGACAACCACGCTACTGCTCCGGCCTGACATGCCAACGTGGTCTCTCTCCATCGTCGTCTTGATCGGTCCGGGCGTCATCCCTACCGGCCAGTAGCGCTCGTTCCGGCGAGTAGGTCACGAGTTCCGGCGTGTCGGCGTATGGACGGTTGCGCAGGTGGGCTGTGCCAGTGTTCGCTGTCGCCAGACCTTGTTTCGCAATGCGCAGATGGAGGAGCAGACCGTGGTCGCCGCGGAAGACGCCGGCAAGATCGGTGTCGCCGAAAGGCTCGGGATCGAACCGAACATGGTGGTCCAGGAGATCGGTTGGGACGAGGACGTCGACGACGACGTGCGCGCCGCGATCGAGGAGAAGATCGGCGGTGACCTCCTCGACGAGGACACCGACGAGGTCGTCGACGTCGTGCTCCTCTGGTGGCGCGAGGACGACGGCGACCTGGTGGACGCCCTGATGGATGCGATCAGCCCGCTGGCGGAGAACGGTGTGATCTGGGTGCTCACACCGAAGACCGGGCGGCCGGGCCACGTCGAACCGAGCGAGATCGCCGAGGCCGTGCCCACCGCCGGCCTGGCGCAGACCTCCACCACGAGCATCAGCGACGACTGGACGGCGACCCGGCTGGTCTCTCCCAAGTCGGCCAAGTCGAGGCGCTGAGCACACTCGCGTCGTGCGCCGTGCCCTAGGCTGGGTTTGGTCGACAATCGGGGCGGACACCGCGGGAGGATCGTGGCCATGGCGGTCGAGGTCGGAACGAAGGCACCGGACTTCACCCTCAACGACTACAACAAGCAGCCCGTCACGCTGTCCTCGTTCCAGGGCGCGCAGAACGTGCTGCTCGTCTTCTACCCCTTCGCCTTCAGCCGCATCTGCACCGGCGAGCTCTGCCAGGTGCGCGACGAGCTCGCCGACTACACGTCCCGCAACGTCCAGGTCCTCGGCATCTCGGTCGACTCGCCGTTCGCCCTGAAGGCCTGGGCCGACCAGGAGGGCTACAAGTTCCCGCTGCTCTCCGACTTCTGGCCGCACGGCGCCGTCGCCAAGACCTACGGCGTCTTCAACGACAAAGCCGGCCTGGCCGTGCGCGGCACCTTCCTGATCGACACCACCGGCACCGTCCGCTACTCCGAAGCCACCTCACCCGGCGAACCCCGCAACCAACAATCCTGGAAGAACGCCATCGCCTCCCTCACCCCCTGACCCCCGGGGCGCATAGCTCAGCGGAAGAGCACTCGGTTTACACCCGAGCGGTCGCAGGTTCAAGTCCTGCTGCGCCCACCATCACGTCGTGACTCCAACCCCGTCCCGCAAGGGCCGGGGCCAACACCTGACAGATCAGCCTGCCCGCTGGCTATCTGGAGTATGCCGCTGGCGGACCGGTTGGTTGACGATCCGGTGGCGGTAGGCACGCTGACGGAACGGTTCGCCGTGCTGAGAAATCAGGCCATGTCCGAGCACGACAGCATGGACTTCATCAGAGGATGGGCATGAAAGAAGGCGAGCACAATGGAACAGACAGAGCCGCGCTGGCGGAAGTCGAGTCGCAGTGGGCCGGATAACCAGTACATTGAGGTGAGCTCAGCAAGATCGGCTTGAGGTAAGCGGTTCTGCCTGTGTCTGTGGGGATGGCTGGCTTAGCGGCTTGATTTGGCCGCACCTGACGGTTTGATTGGCCCCACCTGGAGGGTTGACGGGAGCGCTACCCGGTCTACCTCAGGGCGTCGTCGAGCGGCGCCGCGAGCTGGACACGACCATCGCCGCCGATCGCGCACTGATGGACCGCATCGCCGACCTCCAGGCGGCGCACCTCCACCAGCTCGCCGCGCTCCCGACGGCCGCCCGCCCGGCCAGCACCTAGCTCTTCGGGCTCCCCGGGCTTTCCGGCGCGACGGTGATCACGACGTTGCCGATCTTCTGTCCGGTCTCGACGTACCGGTAGGCGTCGACGATCCGGTCCAGCGGGTACCGCCGGTCGATGACCGGCTTGAACTTCCCGGACTCGATCAGCTCCCGCAGGTGGCGCACGATGGCCTGGTCGTTCCGCGGGAACGGGAACTTGACCTTCCTACCGCGCAGCAGCGGGGTGACCAATGCCAGCATCGGGTTCTGGGCCCAGGGACCCAGCTCAGCGGACACGTACACCCCGCCGGGCTTGAGCAGCCGTTTGCAGCGGCCGAACGTGCTCTTGCCCACCGCGTCGTACACCGCGTCGTAGGTCTGCTCGTCGGCGGTGAAGTCCCCGGCGGTGTAGTCGACGACCCGGTCGGCGCCCAACCCCCGCACCAGCGCCAGGTTCTCGGTGGCACACACCGCGGTCACGGTGACGTCGAGACTCTTCAACAACTGCACGG
This sequence comes from Actinophytocola sp., assembly GCF_035942955.1. GTDB lineage: Bacteria > Actinomycetota > Actinomycetes > Mycobacteriales > Pseudonocardiaceae > DASYTH01. Next base: position 46,761 of record NZ_DASZCQ010000160.1, read on the forward strand.
CCGCCGAACCGATCCCACCGGTCGCGCCGTAGACGAGGACGTCGTGCCCGGCCCGGGTTCCCGCGTGCCTGATGCACGCGAGCGCGTAGTGCGCACCCTCGGTCGCGGGCGCGATCTGCTCGAAGGTGACCCCCTCCGGCACGGTCGCGATCGAACCGTCCTGCGGCACCGAAAGGTACTCGGCGTGCGCGCCGAACGCTCCCTCGTTGTACCCGAACACCCGCTCGCCGACCGCGAACGACGTGACATCGCGGCCAACCGCCTCGACCACACCGGCGAACTCGGTCCCCATGATCGTCCGCCGGGGTCGGGTGAGGCCGGTCAGTAGTCGCATGAAGAAGGGCCTGGCCGCCCGGTAGGCGCAGTCCGTCCGGTTCACCGTCGTCGCGTACACCCGGACGAGCACGTCCCGGTCCCCCACCGCCGGCCGGTCCACCTCCCGAATCCGCACGACCTCCGGCGGCCCGTACCTGGTATGCACCGCAGCCTTCACCGCGCAACGATAGCGCCGCCCCAGGTCAGGCTCGCTGGATGCTCGAGAAGTACCGTGTCCAGCTTCGGGCCCAGCAGCTCGGCACCGCGCAGACGCATCAGCGATGCCCGCATCCGCACGATGCTCCAGTCCGTAGCCGGCCCTACTCAGGGCCCCGTGCCTCGATCAGGTCGAGGTCGCGGACGCAGAAGCGGTGGTGCTCGAAGGTCTCGTTGAGCACCGTGGCGACGCACTGCCGCACCGAGCGGCCCCGGGCGTACGGCGGCCAGACATCGTCGTCGGGCACCGGCGCTGGCGCTGCGAGCTGCACAGCGGTGACCTCGTCGAGCCAGGCCTCGAGCTCGGCGGCCTGTGCGTCACGCACGCTGATGATCTCGTCGAGGGCCGGATCGAGCGAGAGGTCAAGCCCGTGCGCTCCACGGTAGGGCTCGACGGTCGTCCCGATGCCCATCGGCGTGAACAGCTCCGTCGAGCCCAGGCAGCAGCGGCGGAACCACGAGTCGTGGACGAAGACCAGGTGGCGCATCGTCTGCACCGCCGACCACTCGTCGTTCACGCTGCGGCGCTCGATGCCGGGCGTACGGCGGATTCGCTCGATCGTGGCGGCCCAGCCGGCATGGAGCTGACGCGCTGCCTCGCGCAGATCGGCAGGGTCCTCGGAGCGGATCAGCACCCGCACCGGATGACGCCGGTCGAGCTCCGCCTCGACGTACTCGGTGACCTCGACACCGTTCACCACGAGATTGGTGATGAGCCCGTCGATCACGGCATCCTGCATGACGACGCCGATCAGGCGTGCCCCGGTCAGATCGCACTCGCGGAACTCCACACCGGACAGATCCTCGTCGACATACCGGGTCATGCTCCGCATACTAGGTCCGAGCACCGACAAGTCAGCCTCCCGGCTTGATACGGCCTCTTCCAGATCCTGACCGAGCGCGAAGAACGCCACAGCTTCGCGATCGCCTCCAACGAATCCTTCTGGCGGATGGACCAAGACCTTCACCGATCCACACTTGTGCGCGGGCCATCGTCGACCGGCTCACCTACGGCGGCAACATCATCGAGATCGGCACACCCCCTACCGCCTTGCCCAGACCCGCTCCCGTGGCGTTGCTCAGCGTCGCTCAGCCGGTGGGCCAGTGCCTGGCTCCGACGCTCCGGTGAGCGCACGCTACGTACCGATGGCTGCTCATCGCCGCTGGCGCGTTCAAGTCCTCGGAGCGCTTCGCCCAGCTCATGCAGGAGGTCGGAGCGGTTGGAACAAGCAATAAGAAGGCCGACTGTTTCGCAGGTCGTGGGCGCCTTTGGGATCCGCCGTTCGTGCCCCGTCTTGCCCGCGACCGTCGATTTGCCGTCGAAACTCGTCTCCCGCGGTCGGGGTTTGATCATCTCCAGTACCTCGGCGCCTGTTTCGGTCGTCGTGGCGGTGCGATGTAGTGCTTCTCGGCCACCGCCCTGGTGTTGCCGAGCTGCTCAGCGATGTCCTCGGAACCGCGATCGACTGAGGGAACAGCGGGCCGGGCGCCGGCTGAGGCTTTTCGCCGCAACCACATGTCCTCCGACCGGCTCGGCACACGCACGAGAATCCCGGGGCGTTTGCTTGTGCGGCGGCCCGGCACCCGGTGGATGTTCTTGCCGCTGTCGACCACGAGGTGAGCATTGATGTAGGCCGGCCATGAGGCTGAGAACGTTGACAACCCGTGCTGGGAATCCCACGAATGGACACCATGGTGCGGCGGTTGCCGACGCAGCGCCGGACGAGCCGGAGTGATGAGGATCCCATTATCAGGGAGTCGTTTGGTACTCGCGCATTGTCCGGGTTGGCAGCAGGGTTCGCGGGTCGAGGAGGCGGCTTAGGCGGCGGCCGAAACTCATGCCCTTGTGCAGTTCGGTGCGAATGGCGTCGTTGCATTGCCAGGCGAGTTCCGCGGCGTGGTCGAGGATTCCTTCCGGGGAGTAGGCAGCCCGGTCCACGATCTCGGCCAGTGGCCGCAGAAAGGGTTGCAGCGGACCGTGGACGACCCCGATCACCTGGCCGGTGGTCGACCGGGGGCCGACGGGGATTCCGGCCCAACGCAGAGCGTCTATCGTGTCGCGCCAGGCCGCGATGGTGCGGCGGCGCGGGGTTCCGTTGTTACGGGCCCGTCGTCGCCGCACGATCCGGACGAGCGGAATCAGCCCGAGGCACAGGACCAGCGCGATGGCGACGATCGTGGCGAGGGTCGCCAAGCCGGACATGGAGTTGGCTGGCTGGGAAGAGAGATCGCCCTGGGCGTCGGCGGTGGCATCGGGTGGTTCCTCGGGAACCTGCTGGTCGGGCGATGGTATGTCGTCGAGGGCGTCGGCCGGTGTGGGTTGCTGGACGGTCTTGCCTTGCCCATCAATGGATTGGGTCGGGCTCGGGTTGACCGGAATCCAGCCCAGCCGTTGGAACCGTACCTCGGCCCAGGCGAACACGTTCGCGCCACGGATGTGTAGGCGGTCTCCGTCCCAGGTCGGGCGGAATCCGAGGACGACGCGCGCGTCCCAGCCTAGATGGCGACTCAGCAGCGCGAACATCGAGGCGTACTGCTCGCTGGTGCCTCGTTTGGTGTTCACCAGGTCGGTGATCTGGCGTACCCCGTGGCCGCCGCGGGCCTGCGGGGAGTTGTCGTAGCTGAAGCCGCTGGTGCTCGTCATGGCCTGGTACAGGCCGAGCAACTGACCCAGACCGGCGGAACGTCCGGCTGTCGCGGTGTCGACGAACGCGAGCACCTCGGGCGGCAGCGGCAGGCGGCTTGCTTCGCTGGTGGCCGGGTCGTCGATGCCGACGTCGTTCGCCTCGAGGATGGGCTCGCGGCCGGTGATGCGGTAGGCGGCGGGAGTGTTCCGGTCGGCGGGCACCACGACATCACCGCTGGTGGCGTCGAATCCGAGGTCCGCCACGCTGATCTGGGTCGGCCGGCCAACGCGGGGTAGCCATCCGACGCTGTCGGGCGTCAGCACTTGCAGGTCGAGTGAGACGTCCCGGGTCGGGACCGCGGAGTCGGGAGTGGACAGCCGGGTACCGGCCCGCCGGTAGCTGGCTCCGATCGTCCAGGTCTGGCCGTCGAACCGGTCGAGCGTCACCATGCGGATGAGCTCGAGCCGCTCGCTCGCGGTGCCGGCGATCTCCAATGGCAGGAGGTTGTCCCGCAGCGCGAGGTAGCGCGCCATCGGATTCGTGTCCTCTTTGGGCAGCACGGGCGCATCGACCAGAGCCTGCAGGCTGGTCGGGGGACGGTCGGCGGCGACGAGTGGCCCCAGCACGAGTCCGGACGCGGTCGCGATGAGCACGACCGCGGCGCCGGTCACCAGTCGCCCTTTCCCGAGTGCTCCCGCGAGCGCGGCTTCCCGGCCGGCCAGCACGACCGCCATGGCGACGACGGCGAAGACCGGCCCGTACCATGCGGCCGGTGCGCCGACGGTCGCGCTCAGCCCGAGACCGAGCAGCAGGCAGCACAGCGGGGGGAGCAGCGGCAGCCAGGCATTCCGCGGGCCCAGCGCCAGCCGGACGGCGATCAGCGCGGTGAAGCCGGCGATGGTCGAAATGGTTGCCAGTTCCGGACCGGATGGATCCACCGGGAGTGTCCCGGTCAGCAACCGGGACGGTCCGAGCCGCACGTCCGCACCCGGCCTGGTCGCCAGCGCGACCGCGATGGCCACCGACAGCACGGCCAGCGCCACCGGGCCGTTGCCAAGGGCACGCCGGCCGAGCGGCACCGCAAGGCATCCCCAGCCGGCGGCCACCGCGACGGGCGCCAGGATCGCCAGGAGCAGCGGCGGTTCCGCGCCGTCGCCGAAGGTGGCCCGGAATGACCAGGCGGACAGTGCCGACAGCCCGGCCGCGAGGACGACTCGGACGAGGGCAATGCCCCGGCCGCCAAGCATCGCTGACATCAGCCCGCCACCCCACCGAGCACGAAATGGTTCCATGCCGCCATCGCCTCGGCGCCGGTTCGGCCGCTCAGCACGACCATCCCGGGCCGGCGGTACGGCGCCGGCAACGGCAGGCCCGCGGCCACGACCGTGATCACGACGACCGGCGCGAAGCGGCGGCGCTGTTCGGCCAGCCGGGCGACCACGGCCGGCTCGCCCGCTCCGGTGACGACGACCAGCGCACCGCCCGGTTCGGCTCGGTCCACCTCTTCCAGCAGGTGCACGGGTTCGGCATCCGGTTCGCGGACCGCTGCGGCCAGTCTGTCCAAGAGCGACACCGCGCCGGCGGCGATCACCGCGGGCACATCCTCGCCGAGGATCTGGATCCGGGCCGGCCGGCCACCGTCGACCGTGCCCTGCGCCACCGATGCGGCCACCTCAACGGCGTGTTCGAACATCGCCGCGTCGAGCACCGACGACCGGGTGTCCAGGACGATGGTGACCGCCGGCTCCATGGTGTCCGTGGACTCCCGCACGATCAGTTGTCCGGTGTGGGCGGTGGAGCGCCAGTGGATCCGGCGTGGATCATCGCCGGGGACGTACTCCCGCAGCGAGGAGAACCAGGTCGTGCCGGCCTTCGACAGCTCGGCCCGGCCTTCGAAGTCGGGCACCGTCCCCACCGGTACGGGATACGACGGATGGACCCGGGGATGCACCCAGAGCACGCCCGTGTCGCGATGCAGCTGCGCGCGGCGGAACAGGCCGAACGGATCCTGCCGTTCGACGCTCAACGGTCCCAGGGGCAACCGTCCCCGGCGATCGGTGGGGATGGGGTAGTGCACGGTGCGGGACCCGCCGGCTCGGAGGACGGGCACCTGTATCCCATGTGGACGGTCATCGACCCGGTCCACCACGACCATGGCGGGCAACGGCCACCGGGCCAGGTTGCGCACGACCAGCCGGCCCGCGGCGGGCTCGCCCACGCTGATCCGGTCCGGCGCCACGCTTCGGGTCAGCCGCAGGCTCGGCCGGACCACCACGGTGACCCCGGCCAGTGCGAGGACGGCAAGGCCGGTCAGGCCGAGCGTCACCAGCACCGGGTACCCCCAGGCCCGACCGACCAGCCCCAAGATCACGGCGGCGGCCACGACGCACCAGCCGCTGCCGGTCAGCGGAATCCGGCGGCTCATGATCAGCCGACCGCCGCCGGCGCCGGGGCCGGGACCGAGGCCATGATCTCGGCGAGGATGTCGCCGGTCTTGATGCCGTGCACCTCCGCCTGTGCGGTGAGCACGAGCCGGTGGGCGAGCACGGGCGCGGCGACCGCGCGCACGTCGTCCGGCACGACGAAGTGCCGACCGAGGCCGAGCGCGAACGCCTGGGCCGCGCGCAACAGGGCGAGGCTGCCACGGGTGCTCATGCCCAGCCGCAGGGCCTTGTGCTCCCGGGTGGCGTGCGCCAGCAACGCCACGTAGCGGACGACCTCCGGCGCCGCGTAGATCGACGAGGCCACCTGGTGCTGCAGCGCGGCGATCTGGTCGAGGCTGGCGACGCACCGCACGGCGGGCGCGGCGGCCTGCGCGCGGCCGGTCAGGATCTCGGTTTCGACGTCCAGATTCGGGTGGCCCAACGAGATCCGCATGAGGAACCGGTCCAGCTGCGCCTCGGGGAGCTGGTAGGTGCCTTCGAGATCGATCGGATTCTGCGTGGCGACGACGAGAAATGGGGTGGGGACCGGACGGCCGCGCCCGTCCACCGTCACCTGGCCCTCCTCCATGACCTCGAGCAGGGCGGACTGCGTCTTCGGACTGGCCCGGTTGATCTCGTCGGCCAGCACGATGTTGGCGAACACCGGGCCGGGACGGAAGGTGAACTCCTGCTCGCCCTGATTCCAGACCGAGACGCCGGTGATGTCACCGGGCAGCAGGTCGGGCGTGAACTGGATCCGTTGCCAGCTGCCGGCGATGCTGGTGGCCAGCGCCTTGGCCAGCGACGTCTTGCCGGTGCCGGGCACGTCCTCGATCAGCAGGTGGCCGTTGGCGAACAGGCAGGCCAGGGCCAGCCGGACGGCCGCGGTCTTGCCGCGGATGGCACGTTCGACCTCCGCGAGCACGGCGTCGTGCACGCTGCGGAACATCTGCTGCGGATCGCCCGGGATCACGGCGGGCGCGGTGTGCTGGTTGGTCACGGATTTCCTTGGGATTGGTTGGGGTTTCAGCGCGGCAGGCAGGCCGGTCCGGCCGATGGTTCGGAGGGAGTGGTCACGCCGAGCGCGATCACGACGTAGCAGGCGGATGGCAGCGGATCGAGGTCCGGGAAGCTGACGATGGCGCTGGGCACCGAATCGAGCAACTGTCCATTGCGGAGGATGACGAACGAGGTCAGTCCAGGCAGCTCGCGGGATTCGGGCGGCCAGGACAGCGTGACCCGCCCATCCGCGGTGTCGATCCGCACCGGCACCTTGTGGTCGGTACCGGGGAGCGTGGTCGTGGTGGGGGGCGGGGTGATCCGATCGGTGGAGTCGCGCTGGCCGACCCAGATTCCCACGCCGATGCCCAGAGCGGCGACCAGCCCGGCGATGGCGGTCAGCACCAGCCAGCGCCGCCGGGCCCGCCGGCGGTCCGGCGGCTCGGCGGGACGGGGATGCGGCGGATGGGCGCTGATCTCGGTCGGCGTCACTCCGGAGTGGACGGTGGCGTGCGGGTCGACCGGCTGCGGCGCCACGTCGGGGGAGCTCAGCCAGGGCGGTTCCGCCGGCACGGCGATGCGCACGGTGCTCTCCGCGTCGATGACCGGGACCGGTTGAGCCGGTCCCGTCAGCAGGAGCTCCCTTGCCAGGTCGCTGAGCACCTCGGAGGCTTCGAGCGCGGTGGGGCGTCCGCGCGGATCCTTGGCCAGGCACGCCGCGAGAAACGACCACGCCGCCTCGGGCAGGTCCGGCGGGCGGGGCGGCGTGCGCAGCTGGTGCTGCCGGAGGATGTCCTCCGTGCTGCCGGCGAACGGGCGGTGTCCGGCCAGCACCTCGTACGTGGTGATGCCCAGCGCGTAGATGTCGCTGGCCGGGGTCGGCGACTCCCGGTTGACCAGCTCGGGTGCGATGTAGGGCGGTGAGCCGGGCAGATAGCCGAGTTGGGTGACCGGGGCTCCGTCGACCGCCTTCACCAGACCGAAATCGGTGAGCAGTGCCCGAGTCCGGCCATTCTGCTCGCACACCAGGATGTTCGCCGGCTTGAGGTCGCGATGGACGACGCCGCTCGCGTGCACGGCGGTCAGCCCGGAGGCGACCTCGGACAGCAGCCGCAGGCCCTCGGCCCGGTCGAGCTCCCCGGCCACCAGCAGCCGCCGCAGGTCGGTGCCCTCGACCAGGTCCATGATGACGGCCGCTTCGCCCTTGCCCTTGGCGATGTAGAGGTCACGCACCCGCACCAGGTGCGGGTGGTCCAGGTCCTGCACCACCGATGCCTCGCGCACCAGCCGCATCAGGCTGTCGGGATCGGTGACCAGGTCCGGACGCAGCAGCTTGGCGGCCACGAGCATCCCGTCGGCTCGCCGCCGAGCCCGCCACACGGTGCCCATGCCGCCCTCGCCGATCCTCGCCAGCAGCTCGTACTCGCCGCCCAGCGATCGCGGAAGTTCGGCGCCACGGTGCTCCGAGGGCACGGTGCTCCGGACGTCTATTGTGGACTGCGGATCCCGCAGGTGCTTGGCGAAAGCGGCCACCGACGGTGGTCGGGAGCCCGGTTCGCTGGACAGCGCCCACCGCAACGCGGTGGTGAACTTCGCCGCGGCCTCGGGCAACTGGCCCACCGGGCTCTGCCCGGCGAACAGCACCCGCTCGGCCCGGCTGCCGGAGAACGGTGGCCGGCCGCTGAGCAGGGTCCACAGCGTGGAGGCCAAGGCGTAGACCTCGCCGGCCGGCGTCCAGTCCTGCCCGGCGAGCTGCTCCGGTGGCTCGTGGCCGGTGCCCTCCGTGGTGGCCGCGGCAATCTCGGCGAGCGCCGGCAGCAGCGGGCAGTCCAGCACGACGTGGCCGGTGGGCTGACGCAGCAGCGCGGCCGGGCTGATCGCCTGATGGACGGTGTCGTTGCGATGCAACAACTCCAGCCCGCTCGCGGCAGCCAGGACGGCCTGCAGCGCCTCGGCGACGGGGAGCGGCCCGCGGGCGGCGAGCTCGTCGGCGAGCGACCGTCCTCGTCGAGCGGTGACCAGAACCGGGCGGCCGCCGGCATCCCGATCATGGTGCAGTAGCGGAAGAACGAAGGGGTTGCGGCTGACGGCGAGCACATTGTCCAGTGCCGCGGCCTCGTCCCGAACGCGCCGCAGCTGCGTCCGGTCCAGCTTGGCCACGACGACTCGCACGGTGACTTCGGTTCCGTCGTCCCGGATCGCCGGAGCGACCGCGAACAACCCGTCGTCGGTTGGTTCGCTCAACAGGCGGTAGCCGTCAAGCGGTCCGGCGGCCACTCCTGCGCCACCCCCACGAGAAAACGTCGATCTACCAACGCCGAACACATCACGCACGGCGTGCGGGCCGTTACACAGTACCCGCGGCCGGTGGTCGATCGTCGCGGTCATCGGGCATCACCCGGCCCACCAACCAGGTCCTCGGTCAGGTGCAGCGGCACCTGCGCCAACGTAGCCTGTCCACGAAGCACCAGTAGACCGCGCCCGGGTGGCCAGCCGCCCGCCATGGACCGGGACAGCCGCACGTCGAAGACCTCGCCGGCGAGATGGCTCGCCGGGTTGAGCAGCAGCCCGCTGCGCGCCCGGCGGGCCTGGGCCAGCCACCCGCGATACCGGTTGATCAACAGGTCGTCGGTCGTGGCCGCCGCCACGAGCACCGACCCGGTCTCCCGTGCCTCGAGGAGGAAACGTTCCAACGCCTCGCCCAGCGCAAGCTCGTCGACCAGCTCGCCGTCGTCAACGACCACGGCGACCGGACCGCCGGCGGACAGGACCAGATCGTCGAACTCCGCCGGGGCCGCGCCGGTGGTCACGCCGAGCACACCGGCCAGGTCGGCCACCTGCCGCAGCGGCGACGGCCGCGGTGTCACCAGCACGACCGGAAGCCGGCCGTCGGGACGGCCGGCAAGGCCGTGCACGATGGTGGCCAGCGTGCTGGACCGTCCCGATCGGCCAGGACCGGCGACGACGAACGTTCCACCGACCTCGGCGAGATCGACGTCGACCGGGCCCGCGTGGTCTCCGCCGACGGCCGGAGTGCAGACGGTGGCGGCCGGCGACCGGGTGGCTCCCCTGAGCGCCTCGGCCTCGGCGATGGAGATCCGGTCCGGCAGCGGATCTATGCGGTGCGGCAACAACGCCGGGTCCAGGTCGTCCGCAGCGGCGCGCAGGCGTGCGGCGAGCCCGGCCAGCGCCCGGATCTGTGCGGCCCCGGACGGGTCTGCGTCGAGGAGCGGGAGCTGGACCTCCTCTCCGGCGGCCGTCCAGATCGCCCGGCCCGCCGGCATCCGGGCCGGCACGGCCCGCGGCGAAAGCCCGAAGACCGCGACGTCGTCCCGATCCGCCTGGCGCAGCACCAACCGGTGCTCGATGGCGGTGGCGATCCGTGGTCCGAACGCGGTGCGGTCCGTGCTCAGCACCGTCACCAGCCCGACGGCCGGTCCCCGGCGCAGCAGTCCCTCCAGCAGCTCCACCAGGCGGCCGCCGTCGTGCTCGTCGAAGGCGGATCGGAATCCCTCCAACCGATCCAGCAGCAGGATCAGGTAGGGCAACCGGTCCGCCGGCGCGGCGGCCCGGCGTTGCTCGGCAAGACCGCTGTACCCGCCGGCCAGCACGCGTTGCCGGCGGCGCACCTCACCGTCCAGCCAGTCCAGCAGGCGCGCCACCCGCATCGAGTCCTCGGCATCCACAATGGCGCCGCTGTGCGGCAGCTCGGCGAGCGGCGCCAGGGCCCGATTGCCGCAGTCCAGGCCGTAGATGTGCACGGTGTCCGGTCCGGTGGCCGCGCACAGGCCGGCGGCGATGGCGCGCAACGCGGTGGAGCGACCGGTCCGCACCGTGCCACCCACTGCGATCGGCCCGGTCCGCTCGAGATCGAGCTCGAAGGCGTCCTGTGCCTGCGCGGTGGGCCGATCGACGAGTCCTAATAGGACACAGAGCGGCGGCCGTTGGGAACCCGGCGAGAGTTCCGCGGTGACGACGTCGGGCAGCGGCGGCAGCCACGGGCGCCGCGGACTGCTCAGGCCCAGCTGCCGCGCGGCCACTCGGCTCGCGGCCACGAGGGCGGTCAGATCGGTGTGCCCATCGGCGTCCACGTCGGCGGCCGCGCTCGCGCCCGCCCTGGGCGAGCGGCCGAGCTCCGTCGTCCGCCGGGGGCGCACGGACACCGGCTCCGGGCCCGGCGACTCGGCATCGGCGGCCCTGGGCCAGCCGACCCGGGCGGCCTGGAAGGCAGTCAGGTCGCCGTGGCCGGTGCGCAGGTATGCCCGGCCCGGTTGACGCGAGGTGATGCGGGCGGCATCCGGTGCGTCGATCACGTCCACCGACTCGCTCTCCGCGGTGACCCGCAAGCAGATCCTCAGGTTGAGGTTGGCCCGCAGGTCGGCGGTCACCACGCCGCCCGGACGCTGGGTGGCGAGCACCACGTGCACGCCGAGGCTTCGGCCGCGCATGCCGATGCCCACCACGCCCGGAACGAACTCCGGGACCTCCTCGATCAGCGAGGCGAACTCGTCCACCACGATCACCAGCCGGGGCAACCGGTCTCCGGTGCGGGCCCAGTAGTCGTCGATGTCCTTCGCCTCGGCGTCGGCGAGCAGCTTCTCCCGGCGGCGGAGCTCGGCCGACAGCGAGTCCAGCGCGCGGCCGACCAGGTGCCCGTCGAGGTCGGTGATCAACCCGACGCAGTGTGGAAGCTCCGCGCAGGCGGCGAATGCGCTCCCGCCCTTGTAGTCGACCAGGACGAAGGTCAGCGCGTCGGGCATGTTGCGCACGGCCAGCGACGCGATCAGGGTCTGCAGCAGCTCGGATTTCCCGGCGCCCGACGTGCCGGCGATCAGCGCGTGCGGGCCGTCCCGGCGAAGGTCGACGGTGAGCGGCCCGGACGGGCCGACGCCAAGCACGGCCGTGGTGGACCGGCCCTCGGGTGAGCCCGCCCACGCCGCGCGGACCAGCTCGCCGTCGGTCTCCCGGCCCGAGATCGCCAGCCCGGCCAGCTCGGTGAACCGGACCCGCTCCGGCAGCGCCTCCGCACCCGCGGGCACGCCGAGCGTGTCGAGCGGCGCCAGCGCCAGCGCCATCCGCATGGCGTGGCCCGGCTCGAGGCCGTCCACCAGGAGGTCCTCGATGACCGGCAGGTCGGCGCGACGCAGCCGGGCCCGGCTTCCGGACGGGCTGGTCAGCACGGCGGTCGCGCCGCATTCCGCCGGCAGCGCCGTCTCGTCGTCATCCAGGCAGAGGGCGTACACACCGGCGGTGGGCCCGTCGGCCAGCAGCTCGGCCAGCCCGGGCAGTCCGCGCATCCGCCGGGCGCCGTCCACGACGACGAGGAACTCCCGGCCGGCCGAGCGTCCCGTGCGCAGCGAGGAGCGTTGCCGCACAAGGCGTTCCGCGACCAGTGCGCGCAGTTCGGACAGCCTCGACTCGGCCTGGGCGCCGTCCGTGGCGACCAGGCGAGAGCTGCCGAACGTCGGGCCGGACGGCCGGGTGTGCGGCAGCCAGGTCGCCCATTCCCAGTCAGCGGATTCGTCCTGCCCGGTGATGACGACGACGCCCAGGTCCCGCGGCGCGTGCAGCCCGCCCGCCTGGGTCACGACTGCCCGCGCGGCGGCGAGCAGGCCACGGCGTTCCCCGGCCATGCCGAGGACTCCGACCCGGCGCAGCTCGACCGTCGCGGGAACGTCGCGCACGGTGGGCACCGCGGGCAACTCGGCCGAGCCACCGCGGGGTTGCGGATAGCGGGGATCGAACCGCAGCCGCAGCTCGGCCTGCCGGTCGTGCAAGCCCAGCCGCAGCCGAAGGAAGTCGGGATCGCTCGGGCGCCTTTCCCATAGCCGTGCGGATGGTGCGCACGCGGCAGCGGCGACCCAGGACGGATCGGGGTGGACGGCACGCGCCCGGCGCTCGTCCGCGGCGCACGCGGCGGCGAGTGCGCCGCGGAACGTCTCGAGCGCCAGGTCGTACTCCTTCTTCCGCGCCGCGTACTCCCGGCGCCCCGAACGCCGGTCCCCGATCAGGTTGGCCAGCACCATGACCGGGCTGAGCAGCATGATCAGCAGGAAGTAGCCGGCGTTGGGCAGCAGGACGTACAGCCCCCCGCCGAACAGCAGCGGCAGCAGCACGGCGATCCACGGGAACCGGAAACCGCTGGGCTTGTCCGGTTCCACCGGCACCAGCAGCGCGTGGGGCGGCTCCGGCATGGAGATCCGCGGCGGCCGGTTGAACCAGCGCGTACCGTTTCCCGGTTCGGCCGTGACGTCCGCGTCCGCAAGCACCGTCGGGCGCAGGCCGAGCACCGTCTCGCCCAGGCCGGCCACGTCGCCGACGGCGAGCCGGGCCGGTTCGGTCAGCCGCCATCCCTGCCAGCGGATTCCGTTGTGGGAGTTGGCATCCGCCAGCCATACGACACCGTCCGCGCCGACCGAGATCGTGGCGTGGACACGGCTGACCTCCGGATCGGCAATCGCCAGGTCGGCCTCCGGTCCGCGGCCCAACCGCAGTTCGGTGCCGGGATACAGCAGGCGGCTCGGTCCGCCATGCAGGCCGCCGACGACCGAGATCTCCGGAATCTCCCCACTGGTCACGCCGTGGCCGGAGGTCAGCAGCGGTTGGCCGACCCCGACCACGGCGCCGTTGGCGAGTCCCGAATCCGCCACCGACACGTCACCCGGTACCGGCATGGTCCCCAGATACAGGGGACCGGCGGCCCGGTCGCCGAGGTGCTCGGCCAGAGCCGCGGTCAGGTCCGCGATGCGGTGGGACGGTGCGGCCGTGACGACCACCGGACGCGACACGCCGTCCGGGCCGACACAGACCAGCTCGATCTCGGTCATGGCCGTCAGTGGTTGGCGGCCTGGTCGATCAGGTGCTTGCGCCGGTCGACCTCCTGCGCCGCGCGGCTGAGCTCATCGGCCAGGTTGCGCAGCGCCGGGTTGAACTCGCTCTCCCACGCCTGCCGGAACCGGTCCGCGGCCGCGCCGGTCCAGGTGGTGGTGTTGATCAGCGTGGTGAGGGCGCGCTGCAGGTCGGTGACCTCCCCACCGCACACGCCCAAGCGGCGGGACAGCGTCTCCAGCTCGGCCAGCTCCGCCTTGATCATGGCAGCTCCTCGGGTCGATTCGTTCCGGTCGGCTCGACGCTAAGAGGCTTGCGCCGCAATGGAAATGGGAAGCCCTGCCCACTACCTGCCCGGCAGCAGCCGGAGATCGCCGGAGTTGATCAGCCGGCTAGTCAGTGCGTATTCGGCCAGGTTGCTCAGCGCGTTCGGGCCCGTCATGGCGGGCACACCGGCCTTGTCGAGCCGGCTGCGCAGGTACTCGATCCGCTTCACGAGCGTGGTTCTAGCCCACCCCAACCGTTTGGCGGCCGCCTCGTACGAGCGCGGGTGCGGGTCGTACCGGTCGCCTTCCTCCAGGTAGCCGGCGAACAGGGCGATCAGCGCCAGCCGGTCCTGCTGTGTGATCGTCACGTCCTGGCCGATCGTGGTGGGCACGCCGTCGACCGGTAGCTCGACCTGCGGTGTCCGGCGCTCCGGCGCGTCCACGCGGAGCAGGTACGGCTTGGGCCGGCTGCCCTGCACCAGAACACGCATGCGGCCTTCCAGGGCGAATTTTCGGCCCGGCGCGAGCACGCTGCGGATCCCGTGCGTGTCGACCACTTCCAACATGCGAGTAGAGCTCACGTTCACCAGAAACCACGTTCCGTTGTCGGACCGGATGATGCCGGCCGTGCGGGAAATCGCGGCGTCGTCCGGGGCCAGGCAGTGCGTGCACTGCGTGGACCTGCCGAAACTGAACTCGTGTCCAATCTGGAGGACATATTTGTCCATTTCCGCGTGGACCGTCACGCTCATGCTCCGGTTACTCCTCGTCCAGTTGGGAAGCGCTCCCTAGTTACACCCCCGCAACGGCTTTTGTATTCTGCCGGACGTCTTCCGCCGCCGAGGCACAGGAGTAAGACGTGACCATCCTGCGCAGAATGATCGGACGAGGCAGGACCGGGTCGACCGTCCTGGTCGGAACGCTTCTCGCCGGCGTTCTCGCCGCGTCATTCGGGGTGGGCTACAGCGCGACGACGCCGGAACTGAACGACGGCACCAACCACGTTCCGCACGGCCACGGCATCTCGCAGGTGAACAGCGAGACGCAGCGCGTTGAGAACGAGGCCAGGGCGTTGGCGACCGGCAAGGAGGAGATCGAGGTCGTCGAGCTGCAGGACGGCCGGGCCGCCGCGGTGAACAACCGGACGGGCGAGGTGCGCGTGTACCCGCGCGACCTCGGAACCGACTCCACCGTGACGCCACCCCAGGCCGGCAAGGACAAGCCGGTACCGCCGGGGGAGCAGCCCGCGGTGGTCGCCGGGAAGGACTCGGGCTACGTCGTCGATCCGACCGGGAACACCGTCCGGCAGCTCGGCGTCGACGGGCCGGCGCCGCCGCCGGTACAGATCGACGGCGGCGCCAGCCGGACCGCCGTTCCCGACGGGGCCGGCGGCATCTGGGTGCTGACCGACGACGAGAAGGCCGTGCACGTCGTGCGTGACCGCATCGTCCACCGGGTCACCGCCCCCGACCCGATCAGGCAGCTCAGCGTGGCCGACGGGCGCCCGGTGGGAATCACCTCGAAGGGGGAGGCGCTCGACATCGCCGCCCGGCCGCTGCGCGCGATCGCCAGCCGTCCGGTACCGTCCGGGCCGAGCGTCGTGGTCGGGTCCCCGCGTGGGGCGGGCCGCTATCTCCTCGTGCTGGATCGCAAGGACGGCCGGCTGTTCGCCGTCGACCCGCGAACCCGTGCCGTTCATGACATCGGCACGCTGCCGACCGACTCGCCCAACAGCCTCGGCGCGCCGGTGATCCTCGACGACCGCGCCTACATCCCGCAGTACGCCCCGCGCAAGCACCGGCTCTTCGTCCGTGAGCTGCCGAGCGGCACCCCGCACGACGATGTCCCGGTCCCCGGCGAGCACGAGCGGTTCACCCTCGAGGTGCGCGACCACCGCGTGTGGGCCAACGACCAGTTCGACCGCCGTGTCGTGGTGGTCGGCCGCGATGGCCGGCCCGCGGTGATCGACAAGGGCGACCGGCCGGGCGTGCAGAGCGACACCACCCAGGGCGAGCACAAGGACCAGGCGCCGCCCAAGGACACTCCGCCGAGCACGGTCCCGCCGCCCCCCACGACGGCTCCGCCACCCAGCACCGAGGCAACCGATCCACCACCGTCGCGGGTCACCGTGCCCGAGATCGCGCGTGGGACTCAACAGGATGTCGCCTGCGACCGCGTCAGGGCCGTCGGCTTGCGTTGCGACATCGTCGAGGTGGGCCCGGGCGGCCCCACCGGAACGGTCCGCGACACCAAACCGCTCGGCGGAAGCCGGGTCCCCGAGGGCTCGGTCGTGCGGGTCTTCGTGTACGGGCCGGTCTCGGTGCCCAGCGTCGTCAACCTGCTGTCCGACGCGGCCTGCGCGAAGATTCTGAGCGGCGCGGGGGAACCCGGCGCCGGTGGCCAACTGAAGTGCGTCAAGGAACCCATGCCCGGCACCGGACGTACGTGGTCCGATTTGGACGTCGTCGCCGAGCAGAACCCCGCGGCGGGCACGCGTGTCGAGCTCGACACCACGGTCACCATTCGGTTCTGGAACACGGTTCTCATGGAGAACCTGGCCGGCCGCAACGGCGAGAGCGAGTGCCAGAGAGTCATTGCCTCCTCCCGCAACCGGGTCACTTGCACCATGCAGTTGTCTAGTGGGCGACACACACCCGACCAGGCCGGCCAAGTCGCGTCGCAGTCACCACCGCCAGGCAGCCCGGTGGGGATCGGGGGTTCGATCGTGCTGGACGTCTACGGCGCGTCGCCGCCGCCCAGCGTCCCACCTATGGTCGGAACCGAGATCAACGCGGCGTGCCAGGCCGCGAGCAACGCCGGCTACACCTGCGACGCGCGCGCGGATGTGCCGCTGTCCAACACCCCCAACGTCGTTCTGTCCCAGGAGCCGCCACCGGGCACGCCACAGCAGGGCGGCAACGTGATCCTGCACTATTCGAACAACCAGGGCGCGGGACTCCAACCGCTGTACCGCTTCCGCGCCGCCAACAACGACCCGGTGTGGATCGTCCGGCTGGGCAACGCCCCGGTGGAAGGCTATGCGAACCCCGTCCATATCGGGTGGGCCTACAACGCGGCGGTCGGTGGAACGTGGACGATCAATGACTTCTACTGTACGGGCAAACCCAGCAACTGCGGTGGCTTCGAGCGCAATCACTACTACACCAAGAATGATCAACCAGTCATTCCGAACTTCGACAAGCACTACGCCGTGGGCGCCTTTATTCAGGCTCCCGACGGTCAATGCGCCCCCGGCCAGCGGCGCATGTACCGCTTCAAGTATCACGCCAATGATGGACGAAGGTACTTTATCGGCGAAGGTCGACCAGACGGCTGGCCGGATGACTATGAAGAATGGCTAGGGTGTATCTGGGCGCCGTAGCCGCTCGGTGAGACCGCCTCGGACGTGTGGTCCGAGGCGGTTTCTTCTTGGGGAGCCTTTCCCGTTTCATCGTACTGACGAGCCGGCCAGACTTCGGGTGAACGAGGCTCGAGGAGGCTGGTGATGGTCAAGAAGGACCCTTCACGAAATGGCGCGGGGGCGCGGTTCGAGGAGGCGGCGGAGCGGATCGCCGCCGAGATCCGCCGCCTCGATGACATCGGTGACGATGTCCGGCGGCGGCTGCGGGAGCTGCGGTGGACCGGTCGCTCCGCCGACTCCTTCCGGCGGCACGCCGTGCACCAGGCCGTGCGGGCCGGGCACAACCGCGAACTGATGGAGTCGCTGCGGGTGATGCTGATCCGGGCGGCCCAGGTAACCAACGCCGCGACGCGGGTGCAGCCATGACCGCGGCGCTCGTGCTCACCACCGACGAACTTCGGGTGTCGACCACGGTCGCGGGAGCTCCGGTGCCGGCCGCGCTGCGGGCCGACTGGTCCACAGAGGACATGCCGGTGGCCGACCTGGTCGCGTTGCGCGGGCTGCTCGCTAGGGGGCTGGCGAGCTCCGGCGCGGGAGACGTCAGCCTGGCCGATGACCTCTCGCTGGCCCTCGGACCATTCCTGACCGGCCGTGTTCTCGTTGACGTGCAACGAGATGGCGCGGTTCGGCCGGGCCGCCGCCTGATCGCGAAGGGCGCGGCGGGAGTGGTCAGCTGCGCCGAGCACGGACCGGACCTGTGGCAGGTCGAACCAGCCGACCCGGATCCGGTCGAGCGGCTGGTGGCCGACCTGGTCGATCACCTACCCGACACCGAGGCGTCCCACCCCGGCGTGACCCTGCCCACCGATCTACTCGCCGAGGCCGAGCGGCGGTCGGCGACCGGGGCCACCGAGCACACGCGTGGAATGTTGGTGCGGCGCGGTTTGCCGCCCGGGACCGCCGAGGTCGTGGCACGGGTGCTCGGCGACCTGGGCACGACCGTGACCGTGCGGTCCTCGCACCGTAACGGATCCACCACCCGATGCGCGGCGATCACCTGGCTGGAGACCGGTTCGACGGGTGTCTGGCTCGCCGTACCCGACGACGACCCCCTGGCCGATGTCGACCCCGCCGTGCCGCCGACGGGCCTTGCGGGACACACCAAGCTGCGGCCGGTGAGCACCGGCACCCTGCGCGACGAGGTGCGTGACGTGGTGGAAATCCTCGGATCGGAGTGGACGGGATGAGCAGGCTCTCCGCGCGTGAGATCGCCGAACATGCCTACGCGGCCGGCTTTCGCGGTCAGGCGCTGACCACCGCGGTCGCCGTGGCGCTGGCCGAGTCCGGCGGCAATCCCAAGGCCCGCGGGGATACCACGATCACCGACGGCACATGGGGTCCGTCGATCGGCCTGTGGCAGATCCGCTCGCTGCGCTCCGACTACGGCACCGGCGACGAGCGCGACGCCAAGGCCAACCTCGACCCCGCCACCAACGCCCGGCACGCCTGGTCGATCTCCGATCATGGCACCAACTGGACCCCGTGGTCGGCCTACACCAACGGCAGCTACCGGCGGTATCTCGACACCGCGCGGGCGGCGGCGCAGCAGGTTGCCGGCGGGCACTCCGGCGGCGGCGGACATTCCAGCGGCGGCGGGCAGTCCGGCGGTGAGCGGTCGGACGGTGAACGGCGCCGGCGGCCGGCAAGAGGCGACGCTCGCCCGGCCAGCGACCGGATCGTGCTCGACCTGCACGAGCTGCGCGAGCTGCACACGTTCTTCGACCGCTGCGCCGACCGGGTCCGGCATGTCCGGCGGGTGGTGGCCGACATCGAACGCGATCTGGAGCCGGCCAGGGCCGCGCTCACCGACACCGCGCTGGCCGGCCTGATCACGCAGGCCTTCGCCTTCCTCCAGTCGCCTCCCATGTTGCCCAAGGCCGAGGAACGAATGGACTGGCACGCCCGGTTCGCCGAGCGGGTGCGTCGCCTCGCCGAGCGCGCCGACGGCGCCGACGGCAAGTGGACCCGGTCGGACGCGCTGCGGTTCGCCACCGGCATGGGCCGCGCGGACCGGGCCGAGCGGGCAGTCCTCGAGGCCCTGATCATGGGCACCATCGTGCGCCGCCGCAGCGACCTGCGGCAGCACCTGCACCGTGACCGTGACCGCGACCACGAACCGCGGTCCGGCGACGGCACACCGGCCAGGGTCGACGTATCGGGACTGCGTAACGGCCACGTGCCGGCGAGCAGGCTGGCTTCCGTCGGAGACGGCGAGAAGCTGCTCGAGCCGGTCGCCCGGGCGTTTCGCCGGATGGACGCCGCCGCCCGGGCCGCCGGCCTCGATCTCCATGTCAATTCCGGATATCGAAGCTATGCCGAACAAGCGCAGCTGTACCGCGACTACCAGAACGGGACCGGCAACCTGGCGGCGCCACCCGGTCGAAGCACGCACGGGCTCGGACTGTCCGCCGACATCAACGTCACCAATCCACGAGTCCAGGCCTGGCTACGCGAGAACGCGGCGAAGTACGGCTTCGTCAACGACGTGGCGAGCGAGCCATGGCACTGGACCTACCAGCACAGGTGAAACCTGGGTACCACGGCCGGTAGGGCTAGGTATCCGTTAAGGTGACCCGCCGTGATGACCACTACTTGACGTCGAACCCCTCAAGCCGCCTGATCTCGCCGGCCGTCAAGAGCACACAGCGGTGGCGTCGACATTCGGCGCCAGGCCGAGCCATCTGGCCTCACAGCGACAGTCCAGGCTACCGAGCTGTACCGCGGTCGGAGACCAGTCCCGCATGCCAGAGCGGACGTTCGCGTGGGGTGAGCCCCGCCACCTAATCGTCTCTGGATGACATCAAGCCAAAGTCTCGCCGGCCACCTCCGCCACGAACAGATGGTGGGAGTAGATACCGGGTGACACTGACCGCCAGGTAGATCTGGGGTCGTTGGGATTGCGGAGGTTCAGCAGGTCGTTCCATTCGATGAAGGCGTATGCGGACCTCTCTTCCGACCCGGCGAGCGCGCCGACGTCGGACACTCGGCGTTCACCCGTCCTCAGCGCCCGTAACGCCGCGGCGTGGGTGGGATCTCGGGTGAACGCGTTGATGTTGACTTTGCCGCTGGGGGCCGGGTTCGCCGTGGTAAAGCTGCCCCGCGCCGGGAGTGGCAGTGCGGCGGCCAATGCCGCGATCGCCGGTGGGAAGGGGCTTACCCGGCTGAGCGCCTGTGCGTCGTTGATCAATCGGGCGTAGCCGATCGCGCGAATCGCCGCTGGGTCCATCGACCTGGTGCGGATACCAGCCGGGAACGTGCCGAATTGCCCGGTGGTGACGATGTCCGCGGTCACGTTGCTCAGCGGGACGCCGCTGGCCCGGATCCCGGCGAGGATCGTCGGGGCTTGGTCGTTGGCATCGAGGATGGTGATGTGGTGGATCAACGAGGCGGGGATCAATCGCCGCCGCAGGGTGGCGGCGAGGCCGGCGTTGCCGCGGCTGTGCGCGCTCATAGTGATGGCCGAGACGGTTGCGGGACGTCCCGTGCTCGCCAGCGCGTCGACGATCTGCTGAAGCGAGATGGTGAACGCTCGGCCCTCTTCTCCGCGCACGCCGATGAGAATCTGGCTTCCCGCGTCGGCCGCTCCGCGTAGGCCGTGGTGCTCGACATGTGAGCTTCCGCCGATCACACCGGCGGCGGAAAAGAAGACATGCACATGGTTGGTAAGGCTGGCGGCCGCACCGGCCGGCACGAAAACCAGGAACTCACCGTAGGTGAACGTCCGGTCGGCGAGCCGGTCGGTGCCGCCCGGACCGGCCGGGCCTGACTCGTCGGCACGAATCAGGGGCGCCCAGCCGGTCCTCCCGGTTCCCGCCAACGTCGCCGCCTTGAGCCGGGAAATCCCCGCCATCGTCTCGGGTGTGGGCCCGCCGCCGCTCGCCGCGGCCCGTTCCGTGACGTAGTCGTCATTAGTCAGATGCCACCGGGAATGCAGCAGGTCCTGCACCATGAGCACGTCGGCGGCATTGTTCGGTTGCCCGGCACCCACGGCGGCTCCCAGATTGACGCCGTACTGCGCGGCGGCCACCTCGCGGGGCAGCACCGGCTCCAAGGTCCGACTCAGGGCGCGCCGCAGGAGCGCGAGGTGAGCCGGATCGGTCACTGCGGTGCCGGGGCCGAGCGCGACGACCGCCGGGTAAATCGCGTCGTAGTCGGCGTTCTCGATGCCCCACAGCACATGCATCCGGTCCAGCACCAACAGGACACCCTCACGATGGTTCGTGGCGGGCGCGTCGCCGACCCCACCGCCGGACGGCAGATCGACTCGGACCCGTTGGAGCCGCACCGATCTTGACGGCGCAAGCAGCCCAGCCACCGCCGCATTCCCCGCATCTCGCTGAAGCCGCACGACAGGGTGCATCGGCACCTTGGATTCGTGACGTACCAGTCTCGTACCCGCGTAGTCGTTCCCGGCCTCCCGACGGCGCGACACATCCACATCTACGAGGACAATCCAGCCGGTCCAAACCTGCAATGTTCGTACCGCCGGCCACGAAGGCAAGAGCGATTGCGCGTTCGCGCAAGCATCGGGACCACACGAGTGCGGGGCCATCCTTGCAGACCACAGATATGGTCAAGTTCTATACCATCGTCAATGCTGGCATGTGACTCGCGGCAGAAGATTACGTTGGAACGCCCCGATACCAACTTCGTGGTGTTCCGCATCTCTGGTCGCCGATTACGAGGACTTGCAGGCTTGGCGCGTGGTTGTTGGCCGCGTTGTGTCTTCTACGGCCGCACCTGCGCACTGTCGGCTCCTGCAACCCGGACCGGAGCTCGTCGACCTTGCTCAGGCGGGGAGCAGCGTTGGACGACCTGTGCTCAGCCGGGGGCGTTGGGGCAGGTGTGGGAAAGGTGAGGCGCTCACCGGTGACGTTCCTCGGCGTGGGAATGGTGATTTGTTCCCATCCGGTGAGTGTCTCGCCGGGCTGGCCCCATCGCTGCCACCGGTCGGCACCGTTTTCGTTCCGGGTTCCGGGAAGTCGATGTGCTCCACCGGGGTGCCGGCACCGTCGCTGCGCAGCCACTTGGTTCGAACGCCGAGCGAGCGCGCACAGCCGTGACGAAAGCCATCAGGTCGGTCATCGCCCACATCATGGCGCACGACCCAGTCCTGGGTGGGCATCTGCGCCAGGCGATCAACACCGGCACCTGCTGCGCATACATCCCGGACCCCACCGCCCCGCTGCACTCGAGTTTCTGAACCGCGGCTGCCAACCCCTGACTGGTCGAGCGCAGCACGTCGGTAACCCGGCCGCACATCGAGGGCCGGGGAGAAAGGCGGCCGGTGGTCGTTGAACGGCCAGGGTGACGGGCCCGCCGCCGGGGACTCCGGTGAGGACCTCGGGCTCGGCATCGGGGCCGCACCCACCGCACGCTGGAAGCGATCATGCCGGCGTCGTCGATGTCGCTGGCGTCCGAGCCGACACCTGGGTCGCCCACCGTCCCGCGGACGGCCCCACCCGGTTCGGCCACGATGGCGGTGGCCGGTACGAGGGCGGCTCGTACTCGTCCTAGCGAGTGTTTGTCGGGGTGGTGCGGTTGCGCGGGGTGAGCTTGCCGGTGATGTCGTGTACCAGTGCGGTCATGTCGTCGCGCATGCGTCGGGCGGTCTCCTCGTCGGGCAGCTCCCGCCCGGGGATCCCGGGTCTGGTGTGGTAGCAGCCCACCACCAGGTTGTCGATCTGGAAGCCGGCACTGACGTAGTCGCTGATTCGCTTGAGCTCCTTGGTGGACAGGTTGTCGCTCATCGTGAGGTCGGACAGGCCGCGGTTGGTGATCTCCAGCGACCCGTGGTTGCCGAGCCGGCTGCGCATCGTCACCTCGACGCTGGTGAACCGTGACCGGGGTGTGGTGAACACGCACCGCCGGGAGGGATCGTTGTCCTCGACGAAGTAGCTGTCCTCGAGTGTGGTCTCGCCGACCGCACCGCCGAGCAGGGCGGCCACGCGCGAACGGTCGATCATGGAACAGGGTGGCGGCTGGGGAAACCCGTCGCCCACCCGCCACGGGTTGACCACCTCCGGCGCGCCGCCCCCGGTGATCACCAGGAGCACCCCGAGTACCAGCTCGGCGGCGACCGCCGCCCCGATCGCGAGCGCTGTCCCCAGCCGGCCGGGCATCGGCTCAGGTTATCTGGTTTCCCGGCCGGTGGTTGGGTAGATCCTGTGGCACACCGCCGTTGAGGGCTGACCTCACCCAGACCGCCCCATGCTCGGCATGCCGACCGCCGACGGTGTCTCCGGATTGGCATACCGCGGGCTTGTGCACTGCCTATAGGCAAACACAAGTACCGGAGTCCAACGGCGC
The DNA here is from genome assembly GCF_035942955.1 of Actinophytocola sp. Classification (GTDB taxonomy): domain Bacteria; phylum Actinomycetota; class Actinomycetes; order Mycobacteriales; family Pseudonocardiaceae; genus DASYTH01. The sequence goes on from NZ_DASZCQ010000160.1 coordinate 70,165, forward strand.
TGTCCGCTGCGCGGCGGCGCTCGACCGGCTTGGTGCATGGACTCGCGACGGCGCCAGCATCACGGATCTTGTCCCAGAACCACCGCCACACACATCGACCTGTGATGCGGGCTGCGAGAAACCACCGATGACCGTAGCGGCACCCGCCGGGCCGGGGTGGGAAACACCGTCCGTGGGCGAGACGACCTCGGTTGGGTAGTTGCGTGTCCGGGCGTCATCACGATGGTGTGGACGCCACCGGGTCCGCGATGATCAACTGTTGTCCCGCGGGCTCGTGGACAGGAAGGGCGGTTTGCGTCGGGTGACTAGACCGAACGGGGATACCTCGGTTGCTGCGGTGGCAAGAGTTAGGCCGAATGGGCCATCCTGGACGATGCGGGAGCCGGTAGGGCCGGCGCGGGACGGGTCGATCTCGTGCGTGGAACACCGGACGGACGAGCGGGTCGTGCGGGACTGCTCGGGGTTTCGCCTGGCCGGAGGGATCGGTGCTGGGTGACTAGGTCCTGGGCCCACCGCTACGCCGACCTTTCCGCCCACCCCGTTCAAGTCCTCACCGCTCTGACCGTCCTGGGCACGACCACGGTCTGCGCATCGGACTTGGCCGCGGCACTGGATGTGCCAGTGGCTGACGTCGAAGCCGCGGTCGCGTTGTTGCAGCAGGCCGGATGGTTCGAGGAGCAGGCGGCCGGCGCGGACCCGCGGTTGCGGGAGGCCGCGCGAATCTGGCTGACCTATGACGCGCCCGAGCGGCCCGATGCCCCTACCGCCGCGGCGATCGCCGGACGTTTCCTGGCGTACGTCGGCGCCGGACTCGACCCGGGCCGGCATGAACCGGACGACATCGTCGAATGGGCGCGCCGGCATGCCGACGGGATCGTCCGGGCGATCCGGGCGGGCGTGCGGGCCGGGTTGCACGCGGCCGCGACCGCGGTGGCCGCTTCGGCCTGGCGGGTGGCTGATCGGGTTGCCAACCCGGCGTGGTGGCACCAGTTGGCCCGGCACGGGGAGGACGCCGCCACCAGGGCGGGCGACACCGTTGCCTTGATCGGGCTGCTGACCAGCAGCGCGGACGTCTACGCCGATGCCGGTGACATGCCGGCCGCGGAGATTCAACGGGTGCGCGCCTGCCGGCTGGCCTTCGAAATCGCCGACCACGACCGCATCGTGGCGGCCCTGACCGGCTTGATCGAGCTGTATCGCCGCTGGAAGAGGCCGGAAGGTGCGCTCGACACGTTACAAGAACTGGGCGACACCCAGCACCGTGCCGGCAACCCGGTCGGTGAGGCGGCGGCGCTGGCCGAGATCGGTGAGATCATGCTGGCTGCTGACCGGCCGAACCGAGCCGAGGCCTACTTCTCCAGAGCGGACGAGATCCTCAATGAGCAACCGGCAAATATCGTGTCGCCAAGGAGGCATGCGCGGATCCTCGAGCAGTGGGGACGGGCGCAATGGCGTCTCGGACACCGGATTGTGGCACGAAAATGCTTTCAGCGAGCGCTCGACCTTCTCACCGACGTCGACGCCGCGGCGGCCGCACGTGTCCAAGCCCTGATCGACACCCGCACCGACGCTGACACTCTGCCCGGCGAAGAACCTGGCGCAGACAGCGAAACCGGCTAGGAATGCCGCAAGAAGCTCACGATGGCGGCCACGACTTGAATCAGGCCGGCGACCGGCTGAAACCAACGGAATTCTCGACGGAAACGCCGACGGCCTCGGTTCGTGTAGCGGCGGTGCCGTCCTTGTGGACTTCTGGTCACAACGATCCCTTTCGGTTCATCATGATGGGTCACGGTGACACGGTCAGCCGGCTGATGACTGACGTTCAGGGCCGGGCGAGGGAACCAGCGTGAGCAGGCGCGCGATATCGGTGGCCACGATCGCTTTCCCGGAAATCGTCTCCTCTGCCTGAAACCCCAGCGTTTTCAGGTCGACAAACTCCACCAGACCCTCCTTGTGGAGTCGTCGAGCAACCTCGACTGCATGATTTCCGGTCACACCACAGAGCTCCGGGATCTCCCGGACCAGGATCATGGGCCGGTCGATCAGCGCCTCGGCCAACCGCACCGCCGCGGTTCTCCGCGCGACCTTGGCGACCGTACCGCGGTGCACGTCGGTCAACTCGGCGACAAGCTCGATCTGCTGATAGCAGGCCTCGCGGATCGCCTCGGCCGCGATGACCATCAACTCGTCGGGATCACCCCGGTCCAGCACGCCGCGGATGACCGCGAGGTACCGCTCCTCGTGGCGCCGCAACCAGGTCGCCAAGGGCAACACCGGATCGCGCAACACGCCGGCGCGCATCAACATCAGGATGGGGAACTGCCGAGCCAGATGCGCGCTGCCCGGGAACGGCGAAATGAGGAGGAACTGGATCTGCGCCAAAATGATCGTGACCAACGGCGGCAACTCGCGCTGCTCCCTCACCCACACGCACCACTGTTCGGTCGCCACCCGCAACTCCGCCCCCGGCGGTGCGTGAACGATGAGATCCTCTCCGGCAGGAGAGTTGGTCCAGGTGATGTGCCTGCGCCACGGTAGCTCCTCGGCAAATGCGTCGTCCGGCACATCCGACCCCGACATTGCCGCGCTCATCCTGGCCCACACGGTGGGATCCAAAGACCGGTCGGACCGCGCCAACTCCACGATCATCTCGCTCACTCGTTGGTAGCCCGGCCACCGCGGATGGGGATCGGCTGCCACAGCCCCCGGCATCGCGGCGGCCAACACCTCACGGCGACCGACGATCACCCCATCCATCGCCGCCGACGACCGGGTATCCAACGCCTGCAGCATCCGCGACACCGTCGCCCGATGCGGCACCTGCGCCATCGCGGCATCCAGCCGCCCCACCGCCTCCTGGGCCGCCATCAGCTCGCCGTACGTGCTGGGCCGCAAGACAATCCCGGACGGCAGGGGGTCCGGCAGAAACGCCTTCCGCTGGCGCACCGCCGCGGGGAGATCGTCACGATCGGCAAGAGAGAACTGTCGCCCGCGGAACACCGCCCGCTGCTTATCCAACACACGCAGATCGTCGCGTACTCCGATTTATGGCGGAAAACCGGGGTCACACGAAAACCTACCTTCCGTAGAAGCGCGCTAGGCCAGTCGTGGACTCGATGCCAATCCCGGCCTTTGGTCTATTCTCCCAGGTCAGGGCTCGTACGACCGACTCGCGAACATCAACACTTCGCGCGGCGCCGGCCGTTGCCCGAGCCGCGACACGGTCCAGCGACCCCTGAGGGGCACGAGCGCAACTTTTTGGCCAGGAAGATGCACCAGATTGGGTGACGTCACCCGCACAGCGAACAGAAGCGCGCCCGGGCGAGATCGACCGTGACTGCGGTCCGCCACGGCCGGCGCGATCACCTTTGACCGCATGCCCAAGATCAACGAGGCGTTGACGAGTCAAGCTCAGCGCAGAGCGGGGTGGTTCGCGGCGCGGCTACCGGCGGTGTGCCGGCGCTGCCCCGCAACCCGACCACCCGCGGTGCGCCCCGGCGCCTTCGCCCGGGTGCTCGCCGGCCGCACCCGGACCTACGCCTACCGGTTCGCGCACCGGACCGGGCCCGGCCCCACCCCGATATCCGGCTACGTATGAGGCCGGAGTGTCGCCGGCCGTACGGACGAAGCATGCGTACCGGCCGGGGCCGCCGCAGCACCGACCGCGGTCGTCTGATCGTTTGAACAGTGGGCTTTTCGGGAACCCGTGTTCATGGTTGTCACTAGAACGCGTCGCCGCACCGCGACCGGTGTGGCCACGATTGTGGCCTTCCTCCTCGTTCTGGTGTTCGGTAGCCCCATCTTCGTGGACTGGGTCAACGACAACACCAGAGCCGACACCGCCGGCGGGCTGTTCCTGCGAACGCTGGCGTGGCCGGCTTGGTCCTTCGACGCCGACATGCCCGTGCGGGACGTGTTGGCGCAGGACCTCAAGGCGATTCTCTTCATCGTGTTCGTCGCCCTGTTCGTGAGCCTCCTCGCCGGGGCGGAGCTGTCGCGGGCCCGCGGGACTCTCGCCGACCTGTTCAGCGGGTGGGGCGCCGTGATCTTCGCGGCGGCTCTCGCCGGCTTCCTCACCGCCTTTCTCTCGGTACAGGCCGGTTTCTACACGGCGCTGCTGTGGGCGTTGAGCGGTGCGGGATACGGCCTGATCACGGGCTGGATCATCGCCCTCGCCCAGATGGGCACCCGCCGCCCGTAGCAGGTATGCCAGATGAGGGCGCCCCTCGCCAGAGGGGCGCCCTCATCAGGACCGTGACCCCTCGGTCAGTTCCGGCATACGGCGCACGACGGCGTCCCGGCCACCGGTGTGCCGAGTCGCGACGTCTGCAGCGGCACGTTGATCCGCAGCGGTATCGCGGTGTGGTCGTCCGGGGACCCGCCGGCCTCGATCGCGAATGCCCGCACCAGCCGCTCCACCCGGTAGGCGCCCGGCCGGTCACCGCGACGCAGCAAGCCGGCGTCCATCAACTCGTCGGCGAGCTCGCCCTCGTCGTGCAGGACCGAGTTCGGGTCGCAGCGAAACGGAAGCCGCGCGACTCGCCTCAGCAGGGTCTTGGCGGCGTCGCTGACCTCCTGGTACGCCGATCTCAGCGACTCGCGCAGGGACAGGTCGCCGATGCGTAGCCAGTTCAGCGCCCCGTCGCGTTCCATCAGCTTGGCGGTCGCCGTGCACAGCGGCAGGTCGGGCCGCGCGACCAGCTTGCGCAGCGCGATGTCCAGTGCCAGCGGCAGGTCGCCGCACAGCTCGGCGAGCCGGTCGCACTCCTGCGGCTCGGCCTCGGCCCGCTCGGGTACGGCTGCGGTGATCATCGCGATCGAGTCGGCCCGCGGCGGCACGTCCAGCCGGATGCGGCGGACGCCGCCCAACCCCAGCAGGGGCCTGCGGCTGATCACCAGGGTCACGCTGTGCCGCGACTCGGCCAGCAGCGGGCGCACCTGCCGCTCGTCGCGAACGTTGTCCAGCAGCACCAGCAGCCTCCGCTCGGCCAACAGGGAGCGGTACAGCCCGGCGCGCTGGTCCACCATGCCCGGCAGCTGATCGGCGGGCACACCCAGGGCGCGCAGGAACCCGTCGAGCACGTACCCGGCGTCCGCCGCGGTGCCGGTCAGCGGCCCGAGGTCGGCGTACAACTGGCCGTCGACCATGTCGGCGGCGATGCGGTGCGCGTAGTGCAGTGCGAAGTCGCTCTTGCCGATCCCGACCGGACCGGTGATCACCACCGGGGTCGGCGCGGGTGCGGAGAGCCGGTCCAGCTCGGTCCGCCTGCCGACGAACCCGCTTGGCCGCAACGGTAGTTGGGCCGGCCGGGGCATTGCCTGGTCGGCAGGCGAGTTCCTATATCGGCCGCGGGTCGGGGCGTCGGAGTTGGTGAGGCTCGCGGCGCGCATCCAGCGGCGCCGCCATTCCTCGCGGTCACCGCCGCACGCCGCCACGAACCCGAGCGTGACCTGCAACGTCGGTAATCGTGTGCCGCTTGCCGCGCTGGACAACACGGACGAGGAGAACAACGCTGAGCGTGCCATGTCCCGGTAGGTCGGGTTGCCCGCCCGTGCGCGCAGTTCGCGCAGCTCGTTGGCAAAACTGGCCACCACCCCGCCGGTGACATCAACAGGCTTCTCCGGTCTCGCCATGACGGAATCCCCTCCACATCAACCCGGCTACGCTTCGTCGGACGCTGGACCCACCAATACCATTGGTCCCGTGGATGAAAGTTGACAAAAATTTGCCCCCAGGCTTGTTGTCGATCATTGCACCGCCGGCTATTCCAGTCGATGGGGGCGTTGAACGGCAGGGTTGATCGGCCCGAACAATCAACCAAGCCGGACTCGTCAAAGGCGACGAAATCACCCGCATGGCGGTTGCTGCGACCACGCTATCACCGTAGGTGGTTGTCAGGACGGGAACGCGGCAACCACCCGCGACACGGGGTCACCCCGCGGGCGGCGGATTGGCGGGCGCAACATCGCCGTGAGTAATTGTCGCGTTTTTCGTCACCACGACCGCGTACAGATTCGGGAACTCAGATGTTGATGATCATCTCGTGGTCGATCTCCACGATCTCCACCGCGAGCTCGGCGAACCGGCCCGCGATGAGCTCTTTGTACGCCGCGGAGCCGGTATGTACGTCATAGGCCTCCTGGTCGGCGAAGTTCTCGACGAACAGCAGGTAATCCGGGCGCGCCGGATCGCGGTACACCCGAAAGGACAGCGTCGCGGGCTCCTGCTCGGGGCCCCACCGGGCGAACTGCCGGACGAGCTCCTCGGCCTCGGCCTGCTTGCCGGGCTTGAGCGGGACCGATAGAACCTTGGTGAGCACAGGATCCTCCTGGGTAGGACGCGCAACGAGCCGTGGACACGACGATAGAATTGCCGAGCCGCAGGGAAGTGTCTGGTCAGATGCGGACAACTCGGCGGTGTCCGGGTATGGCTGGCGGGCCGGCGGCGGTCCCTTGATAAGTCTGCGACATGGCGACGTTCAGGGCGGTGGTCACCACCGGCATCTACTGCCGGCCCGGGTGCGCGGCCAGGCCGCTCGCCGAGAACGTCCGCACATTCGAGCTGGCCGCCACCGCGGAGGCGGCCGGGTACCGCGCCTGTCTGCGCTGCCGCCCGTACCGGGTCGCCGGTCCGGTCAGCACCGATTCGCCGGAACTGATCTGCCGCGCGGTGCGGCTGATCCTCGACGGGGTGCTCGACGGCGGCACCGAGGGCACCCTCGGGGCTCGGCTGGCCGTGTCCCCGCGCCACCTGCGCAGGCTGTTCAACGACCACCTCGGCGTGACCCCGGACCAGCTCGCGCGGTCGCGCCGCGCGCACTTTGCCCGCCGGCTGCTGGACGACTCCGACCTCGCCGTCGCCGACGTGGCGTTCGCCTCGGGGTTCGGCAGCCTGCGGCAGTTCAACCGCGAGATGCGCCAAGTGTTCCTGGCCTCGCCGAGCGAGCTGCGGATGCGCAGGCGCCGGGCCGACCGGCTGGCCGCCGACGGCGGGCTGGCGATGCGGTTGCCGTTCCAACCGCCATTCGACTGGGACGGCATCCTCGGCTACCTTGCCGATCGGGCAGTGCCGGGTGTCGAGTCGGTCGACGGACGCGGGTACCGGCGGACGATCAGCCTGGACGGCGATGCGGGCATGCTGGAGGTGCACCCGGGCGACCAGGGCAATCTCGTTCTGCGGGCGCACCTGCCGTACTGGGAGGGGCTGATCCACGTCGTGGAACGGGCGAGCCGGATGGTCGGGATCGACGTGGACAACGGCCCGGCGGTGGCTGCTCTGTCGGCAGATCCGGTGATCGGGCCACTGGTGTCCGCCCGGCCGGGGCTGCGGGTACCCGGCGCGTGGGGCGAATTCGAGGTGGCCGTGCACACCGTCATCGCCCAGCACTGCGGCCTGCCGATGGCCAGGAGCCGGATGGGCGCGCTGGTCCGGCGATTCGGACAGCCGGTGCCCGGCCTGACCCACGGGCTGACCCACCTTTTCCCGTCGGCCGAGGTGCTGGCGGGTGCGGACATCACCGAGCTCGGCCTGCCTTACCGCACCGCCGTTGCCGTCCGGGCGCTGGCCGAGCACGTGGCCGCGGGGGACGTCGTGCTTGACAGCGGCGCCATCACGGCCGAGCTGGTGTCCTGCCTGTCCGCGATCGAGGGGATCGGCGCGGATGCCGCCGAGCAGATCGCGCTGCGCCTCGGCCAGCGGGACGCGTTCCCGCACAGCGCTCCGTACGTCCGCCGCGCGTTGCGGGAACTCGGCGTCCTAGAACCGGTTCTGGTCGCCGAGGGGTGGCGGCCGTGGCGCGCGGTCGCGGTGGCGCACCTGACCGCCTACGGGGCCGCGGCCGGAGCCAGGTGATGAACCCAGCGTAGAGTCGCCAAACGCCGCTATGGCACCGATTTTCCGGGCACGGGCCGGACATGCGTTGCCGTGCAAGAACGTTGTCGAGTGAGAACACAGAGGAGAGAAGCGTGGTAGACAAGGCGCAGCAAGCCAAGGCGGAGTCGTTGCGGTCGCTGCACGGTAGCGGGGTTCTCGTTCTGCCCAACGCGTGGGACGCGGGCAGTGCGGCGGTGATCGCGGCGGCCGGGGCGAAGGCGATCGCCACGACGAGCGGTGGGGTCGCCTGGTCGCTGGGCCGCACCGATGGACACGGGCTGACCAGGGAGGAGATGGTCGAGCAGGTCCGGCGGATCGCGGGCGCGGTGGACGTCCCGGTGACGGCCGACGTCGAGGGCGGGTACGGCCCGACACCCGATGACGTGGCCAAGACCGTCGAGGCGGTCGTCGAGGCCGGCGCGGTGGGCGTGAACATCGAGGATTCGCGTGCCCCCGGCGGGCCGCTGTTCGAGGTGCGGGAGCAGGCCGAGCGGCTGCGCGCGGCTCGTGCCGCGGCGCGGCGGGCCGGGCTGCCCGAGCTGGTGATCAACGTGCGCACCGACGTCTTTCTGTTCGGCATCGGCGAGCCGGCGGGCCGGCTGGACGACGTGATCGCCAGGGCCGCCGGATACGCGGAGGCGGGCGCGGACTGCCTGTTCGTGCCCGGCCTGATCGACCTGGACGCGCTGGCCTCGCTGGTGAACGCGACTTCCCTGCCGGTCAACGTGATGGCGTGGCCGGGCGCGCCGACCGTCGCCGAGTTCGAGGCTGCGGGGGTGCGCCGGGTGAGCCTCGGCACCGCCGTCACCCAGGCGGCCTACACCCTCGCCCAGCGCGCGGCCGCCGAGGCGCTGACCAAGGGCACGTACGACGAACTGGACGGCGCACTCGACTTCGGCACCCTGAACGGCTTCTTCGCTCGCTGATCCGCCCACGGCGTTTCCTCGGTTGATTGTCCGGCTCGGTCAATCCTTTCGGCCAACCGGCCAGGTGGCTTGAATCGGAAGACATCAGCGCAGCCGAGGGAAAGCGATCGAATGACAGCCACATATGTTCCGCCCAGCCCGGCCGGGGCAGGTACCGATCCGGTGGCACCTGCCTCGTCCGCGGCGGAGATCCTGGCCCGTGCCAAGGCAGTCGCGCCGCTGCTGCGGGAGCGCGCAGCCGAAATCGAGCGCGAGCGGCGGTTGCCTGCCGACGTGGTGGAGATGCTGCGCGGCACGGGCGTGTTCCGGATGGGGTTCGGCCGGAGCTGGGGCGGTCCCGAGCTGAGCTCGATGGAACAGACCGAGGTGATCGAGGCACTGTCCTATGGGGACGCGGCCGCCGGCTGGTGCGCGATGATCGGCTCGGACTCCGGGTTGTACGCCCAGTTTCTTGACGAGTCGGTCGCCAAGGAGATGTTCACCAGCCTGGACATGGTCACCGCGGGACTGCTGTTCCCCACCGGCCGGGCCGAGCTGGTCCCCGGCGGTTACCGGCTCACCGGCCGCTGGCAGTTCGGCAGCGGCATCACGCACGCCGACTGGGTGATCTCCGGGGCGTTCATCTACCGGGACGGACAGCCGGAGCCGGGCCCGGACGGCGACCCGCACGACTCGAAGCTGTTCATCGTGCCGAGCGCCGACGTCGAGGTGATCGACACCTGGCACAGCACCGGCCTGGCCGGCAGCGGCAGTTGCGACTACACCATCACCGATGTGTTCGTGCCCGAGAGCCGCACCGTCACCTTCGACGCCGTGCGCAACGGCGCGGGGCCGCTCGCCCAGCCGGAGGTGCACATGCGCAACATGCCTGGCGTACCGCTCGGTGTCGCCCGTGCCGCGTTGGACCACGTCCGCGAGATCGCCGCCACCCGCGTGAGCCCGGTGACCGGTGCGATGGCCGACGACTACCGCACCCAGGTCACCATCGCCGACTGCGAGGCCGACCTCGCCGCCACCAGGCACGCGGTGTACGCCGCCATGCGCCGGCAGCACGACGTGCTGGCCGCGGGCGGCACGCTTGAGGACCTCACCCCGAACGAGCGGGCCGCGCTCCCGCTGTCCCGTAGGCACGCCTTCCGCACCGCGCGTTCGATCGTGGCCCGGCTGTACGACCTGCTCCAGACCACCTCGATCTACCAGCGGTCCCCGATGGACCGGTGGCTGCGGGACACGAACACGATGTGCCAGCACATCGTGGCCCAGGACCGCATCCTGCAGTCTGCGGGTGCCTACCTGCTGGGCGGCAAGCCTTCGTTCGCGCTGTCGCTCGGCATCACCGGGGCGACCGGCCGCTGACGCCGGACGGCGCCTTGGCGGACGCGCAATTCCTTTCAGTACAAGGCGATCGTCGGCGAGATAGTTCGTCCCAAATGGACAGATGTGCGATCGCCGTACAGACACAAGGATCTCGGCGAGCTCGCCGCCCGGCGGGCGAGCCGACCAAATAGTCAGGTGGGAATGTGACTGGGCAAGATGTCGATGTTCTGATGATCGGAGCAGGGCCGGCGAATCTGGCGCTCGCGGTTGCGATCGAGGAGTCCGGTGCGCTCCAGGTGGCTGAGAACGCCCTGATGCTGGAGCAGTATCCGGACATCAAGTGGCAGCGCGACCTGCTGCTGCCGTGGGCGCGCAGCCAGGTGTCCTTCCTCAAGGACCTGGTGACCCTGCGGAACCCGCGGAGCCGCTTCTCATTCCTGAACTACCTGCACCAGCAGGGGCAGCTCGACGACTTCGTGAACCTGTCCACCTTCAACCCCTACCGCTGGCAGCTGTCGGCCTACCAGCAGTGGGTCGCCGAGAGCCTTGAGCACGTCCGGATCCGCTTCAATGCCCGCACCGAGCGGATCGACCCGCGGTACGCCGAGGACGGCTCGATCAACGGGTGGACCGTCACCCTGTCCGACGGCGACACCATCGGCTGCCGCGATCTGGTCGTCGGCACCGGCAGGGACGTGCACATCCCGGAGGTCTTCCGCGACGTGCCCGCGGACCGCGTCGTGCACAGCACCCGGTACGCCAGCAGGGTCACCCGGCTGGCGCCGACCGAGCGGCCGCTGCGCCCGGTGGTCATCGGTGGTGCGCAGAGCGCCGCGGAGATGTTCATGGCGCTGCACCAGGACATCCCGGACTGCGAGCCCACGATGATCATGCGGTCGGTCGGGCTGAAGAACTACCAGACGAGCAAGTTCGTCAACGAGCTGTTCTACCCGTCGTTCGTCGACGAGTTCTACAACATGCCGCCGGAGACGCGGATGCAGGTGCTCGACGAGATGCACCTGACCAACTACGCCGGCCTGGCGCCGCCGTTCCTGGATGAGATCTACTCGATGCTGTACCAGCAGAAGATGCTGGGCCGGCAGCGGTCAACGGTGCGGCACATGACCGAGGTCGTCGGCGCCCGGATGGACCACGACGAGGTCGTGCTCGACCTGCGCGACCGCAAGACCGGCAAGATCGAGCCGCTGCGCTGCGACGTGGTGTTCCTCGGCACCGGGTACGCCCCCCGGATGCCCGCCATGGTGGCCGACCTGGCGAAGCGGGTCGGGATAGCGGACATCAACGTCAGCCGGCGCTACCGGGTGGACCTCGGTGACTCGGCCTGGGGTGCGATCTACCTGCAGGGGGTCAACGAGCAGACCCACGGCATCGCCGACTCGCTGATCAGCGTGCTGGCCCACCGCTCCCAGGAGATCACCGAGGACCTGCTCGACCGGCGGGCGGTCGCCGAAGCCGCCGTGGAGGTGTGACCGACATGATCGAGATCCGCAACCTGGACCGGGCCAACCTCACCAAGGCGTACGGCCTGGACTCCCAGCGCCTGTTGCCCTGGCCCGCGCTCAACGCCCCGTTCGAGGGTGCGTGGTGCATCCTGCGCTCCGGCGACGAGTCCACGCCGCACTCCCACCACGAGTACGAGATCTTCATCGCGATGTCGGGCGCCGCCCAACTGGACGTCGACGGGCAGCGGTATGACTTCGTCGCCGGCGACATCGTGCACCTGCCCCCGGGCTGCACGCACAAGGTCGTCAACGACAGCCCGGCCGACTTCGAGTACTACGGCATCTGGTGGGACACCGAGATGTCCGAGAAGTTCCTCGCCATGCACGAGGAGCAGTCCAGATGAGCCGGACGACGCTGATCATCTCGCCGGCCCCCACGGCCAACGGCGATCTGCATCTCGGCCACATCGCCGGCCCGTTCCTCGCAGCCGACGTCCACACCCGCTACCTGCGGGCCACCGGCCGCAACGTCCTACTGGCCACGGGGTTCCAGGACACCTCGACCTACGTGGTCACCACCGCGCGGCGGCTGGGCATGACGCCGAAGGCGCTCGTGGCCAGGTCGGCGGAGCAGATCGAGACGACCCTGGCCGCGGTCGGGGTCGGCGTCGACGGGTTCACCGGCGACGAGGACCGGTTCGTCAAGACGGTGCTGGGGTTCATGGAGCAGTTGCACGCCGCCGGCAAGTTCGAGCTGCGCACGATGACCTTCCCGTACTCGCCGGCGACCGGTGAGTACCTTGTGGACGGTTACGCGCGGGGCGGCTGCCCGCTCTGCCTCGCCGACGGGTGCGCCGGACTGTGCGAAAGCTGCGGCAACCCGATCGCCGCGGGTGACCTGATCGATCCGAAGTCGACGATGAACCCCGACGACCCGGTGGAGCTGCGCGAGGCACAGGTGCTCGTGCTGCCCATGGAGCGGTACCGCGGGCGGATCCGCGCGCACTTCGCCGAGCACGGCAAGGCGATGCGTCCGCACATGGTCCAGGCGATCGAGGAGATGCTGTCCCGGCCGCTACCGGACTACCCGATCACCTACCCGATCTCGTGGGGCATTCCGGCGCCGTTCCAGGAGGTCGCCGGCCAGGCGATCAACCCGAACGCCGAGCCCGCGGCGTGGAGCATCTACTGCGCCGCGCTGTCGGCCGAGCGCCGTGGGATGAAGCTGGCCGCCGACGACGAGCTGTGGCTCGCCGGGGCGGGCACGAAGGTGGTCTACTTCCTCGGCTTCGACAACACCTACCCGTTCGCCGTCGCGGCGGTGGCGATGCTGCTGGCCAGCGACGGGCGGTACCTGCTGCCCGAGGAGTTCATCACCAACGAGTTCTACGAGCTGGACAACTCGAAGTTCTCCACCAGCAGGGGACACGTGGTGTGGGGCCGGGACCTGGTCGCCGAGGTGCCGCGCGACCTTGTCCGGTTCCACCTGGCCGCGACCAGCCCGGAGAACCAGCGCACCGACTTCAGCCGACTCGCACTGGCACGGGTGACGACCTCGCGCTTGGTCGAGCCGTGGAACCGGGTGGCGGACACGGTGGACCGGTTCACCGGCCGTGGGTCGCTGCCGGTGTCCGAGCGGTCGCGCGCCGCGGCCGCCCGGATCATCGAACGTTTCGCCGCCTGTTACGAGTTGGACTGCTTCAGCCTCACCCGGGCCGCGGAGACGCTGACCGAGCAGCTGGGCCGGCTGGCGCGGTGGGCGGTGCGCCCCGGCGAGGAGGGCGACTTCTGCCACGAGGTCGATGTGGTGCTGCGGTGCGCTGCACCCATTCTGATCGACCTGGCCGGTGCGGCGTTGCCGGAGACGCGCATCCCGGTGGGCACGAACCGGATGACCGTCACACCGGTGACCCTGCCGCGGTTGACCCCATGGGCGGGATGAGGTGATCACCGACACCCGGCCGGGAACGGCGCGGCGGGCCTCGCGCCGGCGGGTCGTCGTCGTCGGCGCGGGCGTCACCGGGCTGATCACCGCCGTCCGGTGCGTGCTCGCCGGGCATCGGGTGACCGTGCTGGACCGGGGCGCGATCCCGCATCCGGGGTCGAGCTCCTTCGACCAGCACCGGGCCATCCGGGCGCTCGACCCCGCCGACCCGGAGCGCACCCGGCGTGCCGCGTTGGCCCATCACCGGTGGCTGGAGCTGGAAACCCTGCTGTGCGGGTCCCGGCCGGGCACCGGGTTCTACCGCCGGGTCGGCGTGCTGACCGGGTGGCCCGGCGACGAGGTCACGGCGGCCGCCGCCGTCGCGGCCCACGCCGGGCTGTCGGTCAAGCTCGTCGAACCCGACGAGTTCCCGCACATCCGGTTCCCGGTGGGCTTTCGCGGTGTGCTCGAGCTCGACGCGGGCGTGCTGCTCGCCGACCGGGTGCTGTGGACGGCGGCACGGTGGCTGGCCGGCCACCCCGAGGCCCGGCTGCGCCCGTGGTGTCCCGTGTCCTCAGTGGACACCGAGACGGGACGGGTGGTGCTGGCTGACGGCACCGTGGAGCGGGGCGACCTGGTCCTGATCGCCGGTGGTCCGTGGTCGAGGGCGCTCGTGGACCTGCCGACCGTGCTGCACCGGCAGACCATGGTCTACCTGCGTTCGCCCGACGAGCTGACCCGGTGGTGGGACACCGCGCCCAGCGCGGGCCGCATCGGCGCCGACGGCCGCGCCTGGCTGCTGCCATCCGGCGGTGGAACGGTGCTGAAGATCAGCACCGACGCGGCGTGCCGCGAAGTGTCCACTGTAGACGACAGGGCCGACGAGGACGAGCTCCGCTGGAGCGAGCGGATCATGGCGGCGGACATCCTGACCGACATGGACCGGTACACCGTCGCCGCGGTGAAGCGGTGCCACTACGCGGTGGACGCGCACACCGGCACCGCACATCTCGTCCGCGTCGGCCCGGCCGTCTGGGCCCGTGCGGCCAGCGGCGGCGACGGGTTCCGCACCGCGCCCCTTGTCGCCGACCGAATCGTGGACGCGCTGCGTCACACGCAGTCACCCCTGAGGATTTCAACCGGAAGGAACACGACATGAGCAGCTCCAAGAGCGTGCTGCTGGTGATCGGCAGCGGACTCAAGCTCTACCGCGAGTACCTGGTCCGCTCCGCCTCGGCCAGGGCCCGTCGGGCGGGCTACGAGCTGGTGCTGATCAACAACCTGCGGCCGACCTGGCAGCACGAGTACTTCGACGAGATCACCGTGGTCAACGTGTTCGACCACGAGCTGCTGGCCAAGACCGCCCGCGAGATCGCCGCCCGGCACACCGTCGTCGGCCTGCTGTGCTGGGACGAGCCGCTGGTGATGCCGGCCGCGGAGCTGGCCGTGGAGTTCGGCGTGCCGGGACTGAGCATCCCCGGCGTGCACGGCTGCCGGGACAAGTACAGCGCGCGGACCCGGTTGACCGAAGGCGGTCTGCTGCAGCCCGGCTTCGCGCTGACGGCCAACCTGGCGCAGGCACGGATCGCCGCCGCGCGGATCGGCTACCCCGTCGTGGCGAAGCCCCGCGCGCTCGGCGCCAGCATGGGCGTGGTGCTGGCCAGGACCGAGCGGGAGCTGGAAGACGCCTTCCAGGTCGCGTCCGACGCCAGCCTGGTCGGCGACGAGCCGTTCCGCGGCGGCGCCATCATCGAGGAGTACGCCGTCGGTCCGGAGATCAGCATCGACGGCGCCGTGCACAAGGGCGAGTACCTGCCGATGTTCGTGGCCCGCAAGCGCACCGGCTGCTACCCGTACTTCGAGGAGACCGGGCACGTCGTCGACGCGTCCGACCCGCTGCTGGACGACCCGGTGCTGATGGACACCCTGGCGCGCGCGCACCGGGTGCTCGGCATCGAGGACGGCATCACGCACTCGGAGGTGCGGCTGACCGAGCGCGGCCCGCTGATCATCGAGATCAACGGCCGGGTCGGCGGCGACCTGATCCCGTTCCTCGGCAAGGTCGCTACCGGCATCGACCCCGGCGAGGTCATGGTGGACGTCGCGCTGGGACAGCGGCCCGACATCACCCGGACCAGGCGGGCCGCGGTCGGCATCCGGTTCGGCTACCCGGAGCACGACTGCCTTGTCCGCTCGGTGCGGGTGCCGGACGAGGCGCCCGGCCTGGTGACGGCGTCCCCGATGGTCGAGCCCGGCACCACGCTGCGGCTGCCTCCCGGCGGTTACATCGCCCGGCACTCCTTCGTGGTGTGCCGCGCCGACGACCCGCAGACCTGCGAGGAACGGCTGGACGCGGCGGCCGCGATGGTCGAGGTGGACGCCGAGCAGGTCGCGCCGAAGCCGCGGGGCGCCATGCTGGAGATGCCGGCCGGACTGCTGGACGTGGACGAATGATCAGCTACGAGGGCAGGCTGTTCCGCAAGGCGGGCGGGGGCGACGGCACCGTCGCCCGCTACCGCCAGGACGGCGACCTGGTGTGGGCGGACTTCACCGGCGGGAAGGTGCGGCGCGGCACGGTCACCGGGACGTGCTCACCGGACGGCACCTTGCGACTCGCGTACACCATGGTGCTGGACACCGGTGAGGTGATCTCCGGGCACACCGTGAACGTGCCGCAGTGGCAGCCAGACGGGCGGCTGGTGCTGCGCGAGGAGTGGCAACGCTACGGCGAGCATGCCACCAGCGGGGTGTCCTATTTGGAAGAGGTGCTGTCGGAGCCATCGGTTGCGGCACAGCCGGGAGTGCGGGCATGACCGGGTGGGAGCGGCTGCGCGGCCTCGTCGACGGGCGGCTGCGACTGCCTGGCGACAGCGGGTTCGACGAGGCCAGCAGGCCGTTCAACGAGCGCTTCCGCGACGTGCGGCCGGCCGCGGTGCTGTCCGTGGCCGGATCGGCCGACGTCAGCAGGGCGATCGGTTGGTCAAGGGACACCGGGGTGCCCATCGTGGCCAGGGGCGGCGGGCACAGCTACGCGGGCAACTCCGTCAACCGGGGCCTGGTGCTCGACCTGCGGGACATCGACGGTGTCCACGTGGACCCGTCGACCGCGCTGGTCACCGTCGGCGGCGGCGCCCAGATGCGGAAGGTCTACGCGGTGTTGCGCGAGCACGACCTGATCTTTCCGCTCGGCAACTCCGACGACGTCGGCATCGGCGGCCTCGTGCTCGGCGGCGGCGTCTCCGTGGTGTCCCGCGCGATGGGGCTCACCTGCGACTCGCTCGTGTCCACCGACGTCGTCCTGGCCGACGGCAGCACGGTGACCTGCAGCGAGACCGAGCACACGGACCTGTTCTGGGCGTGCCGGGGCGGTGGCGGCGGCAACTTCGGGGTGAACACCTCGTTCACGTTCCAGGCGCGACCGGTCCCGGCCACGTCCACCTGCCTGGTGCTGTGGGACTGGCCGCACGCGATCGACGTGCTGGCCACCATGCAGGAGGTCATGCGCCGCGCCCCCAACGGGTTCGCCGCCCGGATCGGGGTGAGCCGCGCGGCGGGCGAGGACGGTGTCGTCTCGGTGATCGGGCAGCACCTGGGCCCGGCGGCCGAGCTGCGGGAGCTGCTCGCCCCCGCGTTGGCCGCCGCCCCGGCGTCCCGGGCGGACATCGCCGACCGGACCTACTGGGAGGCCGCGGACTACCTGCACCACACCACCGCGGGCGGCGCGTTCGCCGTGCGCACCCGGTGCACCCCGGCGCCACTGGCCGAGGACGGGCTGCGGACCATCGTGACCGCGGTGGACAAGTGGCCCGGCAGCGCCAACCCCGACGGCGCCGGGGCCGCCCTGTTCACCTGGGGCGGTGCGATCAACGACGTGCCGGTGTCCGAGACCGCGTTCCCCCACCGGGACGTGCTGTTCCTCGTCTCGATGGACACCTCGTGGCAGCCGGACGAGCCGCCGGAGGTCGTGCGGGAGAACCTGGACTGGCTGACCGCGCTGCACCGGGACATGGGGGAGTTCGCCCCGGACGCGTCCTACGTGAACTTCACCGATCCGGACCTCGATGACTGGCGTGCCGCGTACCACGGCCCCAACGCCGCGCGGCTGGCGGAGGTCAAACGCCACTACGACCCCGATCGCGTCTTCTCCTTCTCCCAGGCGATCTGACCCGTGCCCGCCACCCGAGCTGACGCTTCTCGAAGGAGCGATCGGAATGCCACCCGACCTGCGTGGTTTTATGCGGAACTTCGCCACCGGCGTGTGCGTGGCGACGACCTACAGCGAACAAGCGGACGGCAGGCACCACGACGCGGTGACGGTCAACTCGCTGACCTCGATCTCGCTCGACCCGCCGCTGGTGTCGCTGTGCCTGCGGCTGGACTCGGCGTTCCTGGCCGACCTGCTGGCTACCAAGAAGTGGGCGGTTTCCATCCTGGACAGCGAGGCCCGTGACGTCGCAAGGCAGCTCGCCAAGGACCGGGCGACCCGGGCCCCCGCGGTGCGCGCGCTGCCCGCGTCACCGGGGTGGCACACCGGCGCGCTGTTGCTCGACTCCGCGAGCTGGCTGGAGTGCGTCCTGTGGGACAGCTTCGACCTGGGTGACCACACCCTCGTCGTGGGCGAGGCCGTCGCCGCGCGCGAGCAGCGGCGTGGTCCCGCCCTGGTCTTCCTGCACGGTCGTTACCACGCACTGGACGAACAAATTTCACGGCCCACAGGGACGAAAGGTCAGGCCAGATGAGCAACATCCGCCAGGTCTCCGGCGAGGAGCGGTTGCACACCGCCTTCACCCTCTATCCGTACGCCTTCGGCGAGACACCGTCCGCCGGCGCGGCCGAGGAGCTGCGCGACACCCTGCCATTTCATGAGGACAACCACACCCTGATCGTCGAGGAAAACGGCCGGACGATTGCCACGGCGGCCGCGATCCCGATGCAACAGAACCTGCGTGGGACCGTTCTGGGCATGGCGGCCATCGCCTGGGTCGCAACCCATCCCGGTGCCCGCCGGCGAGGCCACAGCCGCCGACTGATGCACCAGATGCACAGTGACATGCTCGACAAGGGACACCTGCTGGCCGCGCTCTACCCATTTCACCCGTCGTTCTACGAGAAATTCGGCTATGTCGGGTTGCTGCTCAACCGCACGGCGACATTCCCGCCCGAGGGACTGGCGCCACTGCTGGACGTCACACTTCCCGGCGAGGTGTCCTGGCAGAACATCCGGGACGGTTTCGAGGTCTATCGGGCATTCCTGCGGCGCGTGCTGTCGGAGCGGCACGGTTTCATGTTCACTCCCGACTTCCGGGCCGCCAGGGCACGCGACTCGGCCGACCGCTGGCTGGCCACCGCCACGGTCGACGGGGAAGTGGTCGGCCTGCTCACGTACCGCGTCGACGGCTACGGCGGCCGCCTCCACGCCGACGAGCTGCTCTACACCACCGCGCTCGGACGGGCACTGCTGCTGCAGTTCCTCGCCCAGCACGCGTACCACGTCTCGCGGATCGTGATCACCGTCGCGCCCGACGAGTTCCCCGAGACCTGGGCGACCAGCATCACCGTCCGGACCGAGGCCGAGTCGGCTTTTCCCACGTCGCCGGCCATGATGGTGCGGCTGCTGTCGATGGATGCGCTTCGGGGCGTGCGCTGCGGCGCCGGACGGGTGGAGATCGAGCTGGTCGACGACCAACTTCTCGCCGGACGGTATCTGCTGGACGGCACCGGCGGGACGATCGACGTCACCACCACCGGGACGGCCGGGGAGAAGGCCACCCTCACCGCCGCCGGGCTTTCGGGGCTGGCCTACGGCGTACTGGACCCGGTGGACGTCGTCGCGCGCGGTCTGGGTGAGATCTCCGAGGGTGCGGCGGTCGAGCTGCGTGCCCTCCTGCCCCGGCACACGCCACACGCCTTCGGCAAGGGCTAGATCTGACGCATCTCGCCGGCGAACACGCTGACCAGCGCCGGGATGTCATATCTGCCCGCAACCGCGGAGTGGCGCACCAACCCGGCGTCCACCAGCGACTCAAGCAGTTCGTCCGTGGTGTCCACCGGGACGTTCATCGCGGTGGCCACTCCGATCGCCGTCGTCGACCGCGCACCGTTCGAACCCAGTCGGCGGACGACCGCGCGCGCCGGCGCCGAAAGCCTCTGGTATGCCGAGGCGAACCGCTCCCGCACCGTCATGTCGCCGACGGCCAGGATGTCCAGCAGGCGGCGGCGGTCGGTGAGCTGGCCGGCGGTGTCCGCGATCGTCCTCTGTGGACGCGCGGCGATCCTTCTGCCGACGATGCTGACGGCCAGCGGCAGGTCCCCACACAGCTCGGCGATGGCATCGGCGGCCTCGTACTCGGCCCGCACCCGCGCCGACCCGGCCAGCCGGCGGAGCAGGGCCAGGGACTCCGCACGGCTGAACACGTCCAGGTGGACCCGGTACGTGCCGCACAGGCCGAGCAGCCGGGCCCTGCTGGTGAGCACGACCTGGCTGTGTGCGCTCTGCGCGAGCAGCGGTCGGACCTGGGCCTCGCGTCGCACGTTGGCGAGCAGGACGAAGACCTTGCGCTGCGCCAGCAGCGACCGGTACAGCCCGATTCGCTGCATCGGGTTGTCGGACACGTGCTCAGCGGGCACGCCGAGCGCGAGCAGGAAGTCCCGCACGATCGCCGGTACCGCCGCGCCGTCCGACCTGTCGGTGGCGAGATCGACATAGAGCTGTCCGTCCGGGAACCGGCTCGCGGGCTGCTCAGCCAGCCGCAGCGCCAGCGCGGACTTGCCAACTCCGGCCAGACCACTGATGAGGATCGGTGTCCGCGCGTCGGCGGACGAACCGATCAGGCGGCCCGCGTCGGCGATGACGTCGGCACGGCCCACGAAGCTGCCCGCGGCCATCGGCAACTGGGCCGGACGGACGAAGGTGCCGGCGTCCGGTGCGTACGGCCGGTCATCCCGGACGACCGCCGATCGCTCGGCGATCTCCCGCCACCGCCGTTCCCATTGCACCCGGTCTCCTCCGCAGGCGGACACGAACGCCATGGTCACCGCCAGCGTCGGCAGCCGCCATCCGCCCGCCGCGCTCGACAGCACCGACGGCGAGAACAGGGCGTCGCCCGCGAGCCTCCGGTAGCTCGGATTGCCCGCCCGGTGCCGTAGCGCCCGCAGGTCGTGTGCGAATGCCGGGACCGGCCCGCCGGACGCGTCCAGCGGCCGTTCGGGTCGCCCCATTTAGTGCCCCCCAGAGAGATCCTGCTACCCACCGGATGCTACCTCCTGACGGGCGGCCAGGTGAGTCGGTTGATCTGGTTGATTGTTTCGATTCCCGAGGATGGCAGCCAATCCGACGTTCTGTTGAACTCTTGGTCGGCGCGCACGCTCCGCGGCCGTGCGCGAATCCGGCGTCATCGACAGGACAAGGCCTACGGAGGAAGTGTGCGATCATCGGGCGCGATCATCAGCTACCACGGCACGGAGCCGGAGAACGCACTGATCCCCGGCCACACCACGGAATCCGGCGGGGTCAAGGTGATCGCCGCCCTGTTCCGCGGACTGGTCTCCTACGACCCGATCGACGCCCACCCGAGGAACGCGGTCGCGGAGTCCATCGAGACCACCGACTCCACGGTGTTCACCGTCAAGCTGAAGCGCGGCTGGACATTCCACGACGGCACACCGGTCACCGCGAACAGCTTCGTCGACGCCTGGAACTACACCGCATACGGCCCGAACGCGATGCAGGCGGCCAGTTTCCTGTCGCACATCGAGGGCTTTGGCGAGGTGAACGCCCCCGACTCGACGGTCACGGAGCTGTCCGGCCTGAAGGTGGTCGATGACCACACCTTCGTGGTGACCCTGTCGGCGCCGTTCTCCGAGTTCCCCGTCACGCTCGGCTGCAGCGCGTTCTTCCCGTTGCCGAAGGCATTTTTCGAGGACCGGGCGGCGTACGAGGCACACCCGATCGGCAACGGCGCGTTCAGGTTCGTCTCCCGGGAGCCCGAGAAGAACATCCTGCTCGAGCGCTACGACAAGTACGCCGGGGACGACAAACCCCACATCGGCGGCGTCGACTTCCGGATCTACGCCAGCCTGGAAGACGCCTACCACGACGTGATGGCGGACCGGCTCGACTACCTCGATGTCACGCCGTTCTGGGCGC